>DAOMQQ010000140.1:0-7213 GCA_035445405.1 Hyphomicrobium sp. | reverse complement strand
TGATCGACATGTTCTGCTATCGCCGCTTCGGCCACAACGAGGCGGACGAGCCGGCATTTACGCAGCCTCTTATGTACGACCGGATCCGCAAGCATCCGACGGCCGTGCAGATCTACGGCGAGAAGCTCGTCGAAGAAGGGGTGCTCAGCGCCGACGACGTCGAGGGCATGAAGGGCGAGTTCCGCGCGTTCCTCGAAGAGGAGCTCGTCGCGGCCGATACCTACAAGCCCAACAAGGCCGACTGGCTCGACGGGCGCTGGAGCGGCGTGGGGCTCGCGGAGGACGAGGTGCGCGGCAATACGGGCGTGCCGCTCGAAACGCTTCGCGAAGTAGGGCGCAGGATCACGACGATCCCGTCCGATTTCGCGGCGCACAAGACGCTGGTCCGGCTTCTGGACCGCCGCCGCGAGATGATCTCGAAGGGAGAAGGGATCGACTGGGCGATGGCCGAGCACCTCGCATTCGGCACGCTCGTCACCGAAGGGTTCCCGGTGCGCCTGTCCGGCCAGGATTGCGAGCGCGGCACGTTCTCGCAACGCCATTCGGTGCTGATCGACCAGGAGACGGAGCGGCGCTACACGCCGTTGCGCCACATCGCGCCCAATCAGGCCGGCTTCGAAGTCGTGAACTCGATGCTCTCGGAGGAGGCGGTGCTCGGGTTCGAGTACGGCTATTCGCTGGCCGAGCCTAACGCGCTCGTTGCCTGGGAAGCGCAGTTCGGCGATTTCGCCAACGGCGCGCAGGTGGTGTTCGACCAGTTCATCTCGTCGGGCGAACGCAAGTGGCTCAGGATGAGCGGCCTCGTGTGCCTTCTGCCGCACGGCTACGAGGGGCAAGGGCCGGAGCATTCGTCCGCACGCCTCGAACGCTTCCTGCAGCTCTGCGCGGAGGACAACTGGCAGGTCGCCAACTGCACGACGCCCGCCAACTATTTCCACATTCTTCGCCGGCAGCTGCACCGGAATTTCCGCAAGCCGCTGATCCTGATGACGCCGAAATCGCTGCTGCGGCACAAGCGCGTCGTCTCGAAGCTCGACGAGATGGGTCCGGAGACGACATTCCATCGCGTGCTGTGGGACGACACGTTCCGGGTGCCCGAGAGCGAGATCAAGCGGGTGATCCTGTGCTCGGGCAAGGTGTACTACGACCTGGCGGACGCGCGCGATGCCGAGGAGCTTTTCAACGTGTACATCCTGAGGCTCGAGCAGCTTTATCCGTTCCCGGCGCGTGCGCTGCTGCACGAGCTTGGACGCTTCCCGAACGCCGATGTGGTGTGGTGCCAGGAAGAGCCCAAGAACATGGGCGCGTGGACGTTCATCGAGCCGAACATCAACTGGGTTCTCGATCGCCTGGGACAGGAAGGGCGGCGCGTGCGCTATGCCGGACGCTCGGCCTCGGCCTCCACGGCGACGGGCTTGATGAGCAAGCATATTTTCGAGCAGAAGGCGCTCGTGGCGGATGCGTTGAAGGGATAGGCCGGTGTCGGATTTTCCGATACGCGGGCTTTGTCTGAAGTGCGGGCTCGGTCGCGCCGCGGCCGATGAGGAAAAGGCAAGGGTAGGCAATGACTATCGAGATCCGCGTGCCGACGCTGGGCGAGTCGGTCACCGAGGCGACGGTCGGCAAATGGCTGAAGAAGCCGGGCGACGCCGTGAAGGCCGACGAGCCGCTGGTGGAGCTGGAAACGGACAAGGTGACGGTCGAAGTCCCGGCGCCGGCGTCCGGACGGCTTGCGGAGATCCAGGTCGCCGAAGGGACGACGGTCGCCATCGGCGCGGTGCTCGGTGCGCTCGCGGAAGGTGGCGGCGCGGCCGATGTCGCGTCGAAGAAAGGCAACGGGAAGTCGGCCGATGCCGCCGCGGCTCAACCGCAGGCGTCCGAGCGCAAATCTTCCGGAGGCTCGCCCGCGCCGAGCCCGGCCGCGCGCAAGCATCTCGCGGAAGCCGGCCTTGCGGCGGAGGACGTGTCGCCAGGCTCCGGTCGCCGCGGACAGGTGCTGAAGGAGGACGTCGCAGCAGCGGTTGCAAAAGCCGCGCAGCGTCCGGCGCCCCAACCGGCTCCAGAGGAATTGCCGCGCGAGGAGCTGGCGCCTCAGCCCGCGCCACCTGCGCAGGTTCCGGCCACCCAGCGGGCGCGCGACGTGTCCGCGCCAGAGGTTCGCGTCCCTACGTCCGTGAGCGAAGCGGGCCGCGAAGAGCGCGTGCGCATGACACGGTTGCGCCAGACCATCGCGCTGCGTCTCAAGGAGGCGCAGAACACGGCGGCCATGCTCACGACGTTCAACGACGTCGACATGAGCGCGGTGATCGCGATGCGCTCGCAGTACAAGGATCTGTTCGAGCGCCGGCACGGCGTGAAGCTCGGCTTCATGGGATTTTTCGTGAAGGCGTGCATCCAGGCGCTGCGCGAGATCCCGGCGGTCAACGCGGAGATCGACGGCGAGGACATCGTCTTCAAGAATTACTATCACGTGGGCGTTGCGGTCGGGACGGATCGCGGGCTCGTGGTGCCGGTGCTGCGGGAAGCAGACCGCATGTCGATTGCCGAGATCGAGGCGAAGATCGCCGACTTCGGCAAGCGCGCGCGCGACGGGCGGCTTTCGATTGCCGAGATGCAGGGCGGTACGTTCACGATCTCGAACGGCGGCGTTTACGGCTCCATGCTGTCGACGCCGATCCTGAATGCGCCGCAGTCGGGCATTCTCGGCATGCATCGCATCGAGGAACGGCCCGTGGTCAAGAACGGCGAGATCGTTGCGCGGCCGATGATGTACCTTGCGCTTTCCTACGACCACCGCCTGGTGGACGGGAAAGAGGCGGTGACGTTCCTCGTGCGCGTCAAGGAATGCCTCGAGGATCCGCAACGGTTCATCCTGGAGCTGTGAGGGGCATCGAACCGGGCGGCCGCCCGAAGCAGACAGGGGCAGGGGCGGAGTATGGATACGACCTACGATCTCATCGTCATCGGCAGCGGGCCGGGCGGATATGTGTGTGCGATCCGTGCGGCGCAGCTCGGGCTCAAGACGGCAATCGTCGAGAAGCGCAGCACGTATGGGGGCACCTGCCTCAACGTGGGCTGTATCCCCTCCAAGGCCCTGCTGCACGCCTCCGAGCTTTACGAGGAGGCCGGTCACGGGTTTGCCCGCCTCGGCATCAAGGTGTCGCCGGAGCTGGATCTCAAAAAAATGCTCGCCTTCAAGGACGAGGGCGTGAAGGGCAACGTGGACGGCGTCGCGTTCCTCATCAAAAAGAACAAGATCGATCCCTTTCACGGCACAGGGCGGATCGTGAAGCCGGGCCGCGTCGAGGTGACGGGGGCGGACGGAGCGCAGACCGTGCTCGAGGCGCGCGCGATCGTGATCGCGACGGGTTCGGACGTGGCGCGCCTTCCCGGCATCGAGATCGACGAAACGGAGATCGTGTCGTCGACGGGCGCGCTCGCGCTTCAGAGCGTTCCGGAGCGGTTGCTTGTGGTCGGTGCGGGCGTCATCGGGCTCGAACTCGGCTCGGTGTGGCGGCGGCTCGGCTCGAAGGTGACGGTGGTCGAATATCTCGACCGCATCCTGCCGGGCATGGACGGCGAGGTCGCGACGGCGCTGGAGCGCATCTACACGAAGCAGGGGATCGCGTTCCGGCTCGGCACCAAGGTGGCGGGCGTTGCGCGGACAGAGGGCGGACTCGACGTCACGGTCGAGCCGGCGCAGGGCGGTGCCCAGGATCATCTCGAGGCCGACGTCGTGCTTGTCGCGATCGGGCGCGTGCCGTTCACCGACGGGCTCGGGCTCGACGATGTGGGCGTGGTGCGCGACGACAAGGGGCGCATCGCCGTCAACGGACAGTTCCAGACCAACGTGACGGGCATCTACGCCATCGGCGACGTGATCGCGGGGCCGATGCTCGCGCACAAGGCGGAGGACGAAGGGATCGCGGTTGCGGAGGTTCTCGCCGGGCAAGCCGGGCAGGTGAACCACGACGTGATCCCGAGCGTGATCTACACGACGCCGGAAGTGGCGTCTGTCGGCAAGACGGAAGACGAGCTGAAGGCCGCCGAGATCGCCTATACGGTGGGCAAGTTCCCGTTCCTCGCCAATGGGCGTGCAAAGGTGAACAAGACGACGGACGGCTTCGTGAAGGTGCTGGCGGATGCCGAGACGGACCGTGTTCTCGGCGTACACATCATCGGCGCCAATGCGAGCGAGCTGATCGCGGAGGCGGCCGTGCTCATGGAGTTCAGCGGGTCTGCCGAGGATCTCGCGCGGACGTGCCACGCGCATCCGACGCTGTCGGAGGCCGTCAAGGAAGCCGCGCTCGCCGTCGCAAAGCGCGCGATCCATATGTAGTTTTTGCTCACGGTCGCCGATCCGCTCGCTTTGCGAGCGGGCGGCCTCCGCGGGGACGGCGCAGTCTATGCGGAGCATGGCTTCGCCAAGACGCTCCCGGGCTGCTGCGCAGCCGTTTTGGGGTCTCCTATTCGACGGGTGTCACTGTGTAGCCGGCGGTGCGCAGCAGGGCGACGAGGCCGTCCTCGCCGGGCAGATGCAGCGCGCCGACGGCCATGAACGTCCCGCCCTTCTCGAAGTAGCCGCGCGCCGCCTCGTACATCTTGGCGTTTCGGTCGACGATGACCGTCTGGCGGAACCCGTCGAAGGCGGAGGCGGGGACGCCTGCCGTTTCAGCCAGCGCCATCTGCAGCTCCCACACCGCGCCGATGCGCCGCTCCAGATAAAGCTGCACCATGGTTTCCATCAGATTGTCGGTCTCGTCGATGAGGGCGAGGTTGGCGCGCAGCATGCCGAGCTGCTGATCCTCGGGCACGGATGCCAGCGTGCGGATCTGTTCCTCGGCCGTTTCGAGGCCCGTGATGGGAATGCCGTGGATGCGCGCCTCCTGGGCGAGAGCCATGTCGAGCACGGGCTCGCCTTCGCGGATGCGGCGGCGCTCGCAATTCGAGCCGGACAGCATCATGGAGATCATCCAGGGCCGATAGATGCGCGCCGAGGCGGCAGGCACGCCCGCGCGATCGATGGTGAGCTGGACCTTCTTAAACTCGTCCTTGGTGAGCAGCCGGTCGAGCGTGCGCCCGTCGGTGTAGACGGCCGTTCTGGCCGCGGAGACGAGGGCAGCGGCCGTCGTTTGCGGGCCGATGTCGGACGTTTCGAGAAGCACGGCCTTGGCGCTGCGCAGTGCGGCGCGCGTTTCGTTCGAGATTTCGCGGACGCGGCTGTCGGTGAGGTGGACGGTTCCGAACAGGTAGGACGGCGCGAGACCCGCCCGCTCCACTTTCCAAAGCAGGTGCTGGCCGTTTTCGAGCGAAGCTGCGGCATCGAGGATACGGCCGTGCAGGGCCGGATCGGACAAGGCGAGGCTCGCCAGCAGGTTCTCTCCGCCGCAGCGAGACGGCTCGGAGGGGACGTAGCCCGCGCTGGGATCGGACGAGACGCCGGCCCATGCGCCGCCACCGACGGTGGTGAGCAGGGCCAGGATGGCGATGAATCTGATCGCGTTCTGCAACGCTTTTCCCTCGGTTCCGCCGTACGGCATCTGATCCCCTCTCCTCAAACGCGCGACGGCCGGAATCGGATCGGCGGCCGTTCGTCAAGCGCGAGGATGGGCGGCGTCGTAAACGGCGAGGATACGTTCGCGGTCCACGTCCGTATAGACCTGGGTCGTGGAGAGCGAGGCGTGGCCGAGGAGCTCCTGGATCTGGCGCAGGTCGGCGCCGGCGGCCAGCAGGTGGGTCGCGAACGAATGCCGGAGCGCGTGCGGGGTTGCCGTCTCGGGCAAGGCCAGCGCGTCGCGCATTCGGGCGACCGCAAGCTGGATGAGGCGCGGCGACAGCGGACCGCCCTTGGCGCCGAGGAACAGCGGCCTCGCGGGATCGAGCGGATAGGGACATAGCGCGAGGTAGCGCGCGACGGCCTGTTGCGTGACCGGCAGGATCGGCACGAGCCGTTCCTTGCCGCCCTTGCCGACGATGCGGATGACGTCGCGGCCGGGGATGGGCGCGTCGCGACGCGTCAGGCCGAGGGCTTCGGAGATGCGCATGCCCGCGCCGTAGAGCAAGAGCAGAACGGCGGTGTCGCGGGCGGCGATCCAGTCGTTCGCGGCGTCTCCGTCTTCGACCAGGGCCGCCGCCTTTTCCACTGTGAGCGGTTTCGGCAGCGTGCGCGCGATGCGAGGCGTGGCGACGCGCGCGAGCGCACGGTTGTGGACGCGGTTCGTGCTTTCGAGCCAACGGTAGAAGGTGCGTAGGGCGGACAGGCTTCGGGCGACCGATCGGCTTTGGAGGCCGGCGCGCCGACGCGCGGCGAGGAAGCGGCGCACGGCTTTCACATCGAGGCGGGCGAGGTCGCCCAGGCAGGGGGCGTGGCCGAGATCGGCCTTTAAAAACAGCACAAACTGGCCGAGATCGCGCTCATAGGCGGTGCGGGTCGCTTGGGAATAGCCGCGCTCGTGCTCGAGATGGGCGAGCCAGCCGCGGGCGGCATCGCGAAGATCTTCCGCAAGCGGCAAAGCGCCGTCGCCATCGAGGAGTCCGTCGATCGAGGTCTTCGTCATCGCGTGCGCGTGCCCTGTCTCTCTCCGGCAAAGCTACATGATTTGCCGCGTGGCCGCGCTCGCTATCGCACGGGCCGCCGTTCGCTCTGCGACACTTTAAGCGCTTTAAATAAGGGCTTTCTGCTGCTCAAAGCCCGATCGGTGGATTGCGGACGATGCGTCTGAATGCGCGAATCAGGGGGACGGACACGTCGTGTCGATTGCTCCCCGAAGTGCAGCGATGGTATGCAACGCGGAGGGTGGAGACGCGTTTTGTCCCCGGTTTTAGGGCAAAACTTGTGTCCTTCAGACCTCCGTTGCGCGTGCAAGCGTGACCGAAACTCCAATCCCGACCAAGAAAAGCGCAGTCATTCTAGATCGATAGACGCGGAAACTCATTGTTTAATGTATCTTCGCGGGCATTGATTCTTTTCGCTGAGGAAACACTCACATGGCTACCAAGACTGTCACCAAGGCCGCGCCGAAGGCAAAGGCGAAAGCCAAGGCTCCGGCCAAAGCTAAGACCGCAACGAAGGCTGCTGCGACCAAGACCGCTGCCGCCAAGACGACCAACACCGTTACGCTGCGCCACATCGGCGTCGCGCTTTCCGAGACGCACGATCTTCCGAAGAAGCAGGCGAACGCCGTGCTCGAGGATTTCGTGGCGCTCGTGACCA
>DAOMQQ010000139.1:0-7261 GCA_035445405.1 Hyphomicrobium sp. | reverse complement strand
CGAGCATAAGGCATCCCGATCCATAGCGGTTACTTATTTTCGCGAAGTGTCCACCGTGTGACGGCGGCTTAGAAAATTCTTTCTAAATTCCAGACCCATCGCGATTGCCGTTCTGGGCGCGATGGCGCAGCAGGTGATCCGCGAGCACGAGGGCCATCATGGCCTCGCCGACGGGGACGGCGCGGATGCCGACGCAGGGGTCGTGGCGCCCCTTGGTCACGATGTCCGTCTCGTTGCCTTCGGAATCAATGGTCTGGCGTGGCGTGAGAATGGAGGACGTCGGTTTGACCGCAAAGCGGCAGACGACCGGCTGGCCGGACGAAATGCCCCCGAGCACGCCGCCCGCGTGGTTTGACAGAAAGTGGGGTTTGCCGTCCGCGCCCATGCGGATTTCGTCGGCGTTGGCTTCGCCCGAGAGTTCCGCCGCCGCCATGCCGGCACCAATCTCGACGCCTTTGACGGCGTTGATGCTCATCATTGCGGAGGCCAGATCCTGGTCGAGCTTGCCGTAAAGCGGTGCGCCGAGGCCGGCCGGCACGCCTTCCGCCACTACCTCGACGACGGCGCCGATGGACGAGCCGGATTTGCGCACGTCGTCCAGGTAGCGCTCCCACTCGGGCACGATACCGGGATCTGGCGAAAAGAACGGGTTTGAGGCTACGACATTCCAGTCCCAGCGGGAGCGATCGATCGCGAGCTCTCCGATGCGCACGAGCGCGCCGCGGATCGCGATGCCGGAGCCGAGCACCTTGCGCGCGATGGCGCCTGCAGCAACGCGACTGGCTGTTTCGCGCGCAGAGGCGCGCCCGCCGCCGCGGTGATCGCGGATGCCGTACTTCGTCCAATAGGTGAAGTCGGCATGGCCTGGGCGGAAGGCATCCTTGATCTCGCCGTAGTCCTTGCTGCGCTGATCGGTGTTACGGATCAGGAGGGAGATCGGTGTTCCGGTGGTGACCTGCAGGCCCTCGGCGTTCGTGAAGACGCCGGAGAGAATCTCCACCTGATCGGCTTCGCGGCGCTGGGTGGTGAAACGGGATTGCCCGGGTTTCCGCCGGTCGAGATCCGCCTGGATGTCTTCGGCAGCGAGAGGGGTTCCCGGCGGGCACCCGTCGACCACGCAGCCGATGGCAGGCCCATGGCTTTCGCCCCAGGTCGTCATGCGGAACAAATGGCCGAAGGTATTGTGTGACATGAACGCCGCTCTTGGAGGCTATGGCGCGTCCCAGCCCCGGAAATTCAAAACGATAGCATCGGCAACCGCGCGTTGTGCCGGTGTGTCCGTCCTGTCTTAAGTGCCAGATGGGCCCGCAGCAAGGGAGGTTCGTGCGCGGGATTCATTTTGCATGTTCCCGCGACGCAGGTAAGCAGTCATGTGCCCGCGTCGCCGTGCGCCTTCTGCATGAGGCGTCCGGCGGGAAGTAGGGCCGCCCACGGCGCGGTCCGGTTCCAGGGTGCGTTTTTTCGTGCGCGTTTCCGCGTTCAGCGGATCGTTCCCCATGGTCTGAGCAACCATGGACGAGGGATCTGCCATCAAGTCGATGCTTAGAAGGGAGTCGGAGCTGCCGCTGCTCCGGCTCCTTTTTTTGTTTTCGTACGCAAGTTGCGGGAAGCTTCGGATAAGGGGCCGGGTGCCGGTGGATGGCCGGCGCACTTGCGCCGGGGGCGCGGTCGCGCCCCGAGCGCTGCCGCGCTGTTTTTTATAAGCAAGATGCGGGAAGCCACAAGTTGCGGGAGGCTCCCGGGTGCTTTGCGCCGTTTCTTGGATGCGCAGGGGCGGATCAGAGCCAGCGCATGGCGGCTTGTGAGAGGATCAGGACGCGATCCTGCGGGCTTTCGAGATCCGGAATGGTCAGGGGGTCGAGGGCGAGCATATGGCCACGCAGGCAGCGTGACACCCCTCCGTGCGAAACGACGACGACGTCCTTGGTCACGGTGCCGGCCCAGCGTTCGACACGCGCGAAAAGATCGGCGTAGCTCTCTCCGCCTTCGGGGCGCCAGCGGAACGGGTCGGCCTGGCGGGCGGCGAGCCCTTCGGGATCGTGGGCGGCAAGGTTGTCCTGCAGCGTTCCTTCCCACTGGCCGTACGACAACTCGATGAGGTCCGGATCGGTGTCGTAGCCGGCCGTCGGCAGACCCAGCTCGGCGCGCATGATCTCCATCGTTTCGCGCGTGCGCTGGAGCGGGCTCGCGATGAAGCGGGCGTTTTCGATCTCAGGCAGAAAAGCCCTGAGGGCGCGGCCGTTGCGCCGCGCCTGACGGCGTCCGGTTTCGTTCAACGGGATATCGCGTTGACCCTGGTAGCGCCGGTCGCGGTTCCAGTCCGTTTCGCCATGGCGGATGAAGTAGATCGTGGGGCTGTCCCGCATGGTGCGATCATGACATCCGACGGTCGAGACCGCGAGGCATGAAAATGCCGCGCGCTTCGCGTCGTCGCCGCGTTCAGCCGTCGCCCTTCACGACGGAAATGTCGGGGGCATCCTCGTTCTTCATGCCCTGGACGTGATAGCCCGCGTCCACGTGGTGGACTTCGCCCGTCACGCCCTTGGAAAGATCCGACAGGAGATAGACGCCCGAGCCCCCGACGTCGTCGAGCGTCACGGTGCGCCGCAGCGGAGAGTTGTATTCGTTCCAGCGCAGGATGTAGCGGAAGTCGGCGATGCCGGAGGCGGCGAGCGTCTTGATGGGGCCCGCCGAGATCGCGTTGACGCGGATGTTGTTCTTGCCGAGGTCGGCTGCGAGATAGCGCACGGACGCCTCGAGCGCGGCCTTGGCGACACCCATGACGTTGTAGTGCGGCATCACCTTCTCGGCGCCGTAATAGGTGAGGGTGATGATCGAGCCGCCATCCGTCATCAGCTTCTCGGCGCGGCGCGCGAGCGCGGTCAGCGAGTAGCAGGAGACGAGCATCGTCTGCGTGAAGTTGTCCTCGGTCGTATCGACGTAGCGCCCGTCGAGCTCGTTCTTGTCGGAGAACGCGATGGCGTGCACCAGGAAGTCGAGCCGTCCCCAAACGCGTTCGAGCTCGGCGAAGAGGGCATCGACGGAGGCTTTATCTGTGACGTCGCAGGGAAGCACCACGCTGGTGCCGAGTTCCGCCGCCAAGGGCTGTACCCGCTTCTTCAGCGCATCGCCCTGATAGGTCAGCGCCACCTCGGCGCCCTGAGCCACAACGGCCTTGGCGATCCCCCAGGCAATCGAGCGGTTGTTCGCGACTCCCATGATGAGTCCGCGCTTGCCGGCCATCAGCGTGCCCGCAAGCTGTTCCGCGCCCGGCGCCGTTTCGGTCATTTGCTCGCAATCCTTATCCTGATTTGCGCGCATCCTACACAAAAGGACTTTCCGGTCCAGAGACGCGCGTGCGGCTCGTTCCGGAAGGGTCCGGCGCGCCATCCGCGTCCTTGTGCGGGCGACGCGCTCCGGTGCGGATCGCGTCGTATTTTTTATGATATTCCAGTTGGTTATTAATCCGACGCGCGCGCTCGGAGACTTGCGGAGGGGGTCACCCTTCGAGGAGCCAGCGCCGATCCGGAAGGCGGCAGGCGATGCCTTCGGCGGTGCCGGTCTTGTAACCTGTGGTGAGAAGGACCACCACGTGGCGGCACAGGCGGCCCTCCGCGTTGCGGAACGAGGTGGTCGGCCGGACGATGCCGGAGAGCCGGCCGTTGACGCGGCGCCAGACGAACGGCTCGCCGTCGTCCATTTCGGACAGGCCCATCTGGATGCTTTCGAGCGCTGCGATTTCGTCGGCTTCGTCGAGGCTCGGACCCGGCAAGCCGGCAACTTGGGGGCGGCTCGTCTTGCTCTTGTCCGGGCAGTCGCATTTCGCGCCGTCCGGAACCGTCTCAGCGGAGAATACCGGTCCGCCCGAGAGGAACACGAAGGCTGCCAGCAAGACGCCAGTCAGGGCGGAGGCTTCCGCAAGGAGCACATGACGCATGACAGATGAACTCTTATACAACTGAACACGACAAGAACGCACCTGGCGTGCGGCCAACGGGCTGCTAGGACAGGTCTCCCGAGTGTGGCTGCTCATGGTTAAAAGATGCTAAAGCACCGTCCCGGACGTGAAGCCGACACTCGATGACAACCGCGGGGACCAACGTGACTGACGATACTGAAGCTGCCGATGGCGAGGCGTTCGCATCGACGGACGATCCGTTTCCTGTGATCGGCCGGTGGATCGACGATGCGACGCGCTCGGAGGTGGCCGACCCCAACGCCATGGCGCTTGCGACCGTCGATCCGGCAGGGTTGCCGAACGTCCGCATGGTGTTGCTCAAGGAGCTCGATGGACCCGAGCATCCGGCGCGCGGCTTTGTATTCTACACGAACCTCGAAAGCGCGAAGGGTCAAGAGCTGGCGGCCACGCCGAAAGCGGCGCTGTTGCTTCACTGGAAAAGCCTTGAGCGGCAAGTGCGTGCGCG
Source organism: Hyphomicrobium sp. (assembly GCA_035445405.1). Taxonomy (GTDB): domain Bacteria; phylum Pseudomonadota; class Alphaproteobacteria; order Rhizobiales; family Hyphomicrobiaceae; genus Hyphomicrobium_C. The sequence continues at coordinate 2,837 of DAOMQQ010000139.1, read as the reverse complement.
CGGTGTGGTGAGCCCCGTGACGGCGGAGGAAGCCGATCAATATTTCGCGTCACGGCCCAGGCTCTCGCGGATCGGCGCGTGGGCGTCGGATCAGTCGCGGCCTCTCGAAAGCCGGTTCGCGCTCGAAAAGAAGGTCGGGCAGTATACCGCGAAGTTCGGGATCGGGGATATTCCGCGCCCGCCGCATTGGTCGGGGTTCCGGTTGACACCGGTGGAGGTGGAATTGTGGCACAGCCGGCCGTTCCGCCTGCACGATCGGATGGTGTTCCGGCGGTCCACCCCGTCCGGGGCTTGGACACAGACGCGGCTCTATCCCTAGCCGATGCTCATGCCACTTGCGGAAAGGTGGGCTGCCTGTAAGTGTGCTGCCAGAAAAGGGGGGGAGTCGCCGCGGCGGGCGCGCTTTTCCAACAGCTCAATGGGGGAAACTTGACAGAGACATCAGGGGTCGGAACGCCGACCGCGCCGCAGGCTGCGCGCGACTGGATCGCCATTTTACAGCGCTATCGCCATCCCGATCGGGCACGCAGCATCTTCGAGCTTTTCGTCACGCTCGTCCCCTTCGTCGCGCTCTGGGCCGCCGCGTGGCTCGCGCTCGATATCAGCTTCTGGCTGACGCTGGCGTTGACGGTGCCGGCCGCGTTCTTCCTCGTGCGCCTGTTCCTGATCCAGCATGACTGCGGTCACGGCGCGATGTTCAAGAAGCGCGTGACCAACGATTGGGTCGGACGGGCGATCGGCGTCCTGACGCTGACCCCGTACGACGCATGGAAGCGCAGCCACGCCATCCATCATGCCTCGCACGGAAACCTCGATCAGCGCGGCGTCGGCGATATCGACACGCTGACGGTTCGGGAATATCGCGCGCTCTCGCCCTGGCGGCGCGCGCTCTACCGCATCTACCGCAACCCCATCGTTCTGTTCGGGATCGGCCCCACGCTCCTCTTCGTGATCCAGCATCGGTTTCCGCTCTCGATGCTGCGCAATGCGGATTGGCGCAGCTGGGCCAGCGTGATCGGAACCAATCTTGCGCTCGTCGCCGTCGTCGGCGCCGCCGTCTGGTTCATGGGGTGGCAGGCGTTCCTGGCCGTGCACCTTCCGATCGTGATTATCGGGTCCTCGATCGGGGTCTGGCTGTTCTACATCCAGCACCAGTTCGAGGACACGTTCTGGGCGGAGAACCCCAACTGGAACGTGCACGAAGCCGCCCTGCACGGCAGCTCCCACTACGATCTGCCGGGCGTTCTGCCGTGGCTTACGGCGAACATCGGCGTGCATCACGTGCATCACCTCTACAGCCGCATTCCCTACTATCGGCTGCCGCAAGTACTCCGCGATTTTCCGGAGCTTGCGAATGTGCATCGCATCACGCTGTGGGAAAGCTTCAAGTGTGTGAAGCTGAGGCTCTGGGACGAGAACCAGCACCGCCTGGTATCGTTTGCCGAAGCGCGCGCCATCGCGTAGCCGCATGCCTAGCATGGCTCCAATGCAAAACGGCCCCGGGTTTTCCGGGGCCGTTGTCGTTCGTAGGGCGGCGACCTGAGATCAGGCGCGCGCAATGGTCTTGATGGCGCCGCGCGTCCGTCCCGAGCGCTCGGCAATCTCGCGATCCTGCTCTTCGATGATCGCACGCGCGGGCTCGTCGCCATCGAGGCCGCCCAGAATCTCGCTTGGAACCTTACGGTTCGAGGTCTGCGAGCCGTCCTCGTAGATGACATTGAACAGCACGAAGGCGGCTTTCGGGTTCGGCTTTTTGTTGCGGGCCATGAGCATCCTTTCACATGCGTTGTGCAGGGCGGCCCGAAGCGACGAGGGGCTTCGGGCCGAGCGTGCATTTCTCGAAAGCGCGGCATGGATCAGCCGGCGTCGCGGCTCGGGCGTGCGTCGCGGTTCGGACGCGGGCCGAAGCCCTGTTTGCGTGGGCGCGCATCTCCGCTGCGGGTGCTGCGCGTGAGGAAGCCCACGTTTCTCAGTCCGCCGCCCTGATCGGCCTCGCCACGACCCCGATCCTCGCGCGGCTTGTGCGTGCGATGTCCGTTCGGAGCCGAGCGCTGGCCCGGTGCGCCGGTGCGAGACGCGCCGTCGCGGGCTTCGCGGTGCGTGTCCTTGCGCTCCCCTGCGCGCTCGGCCGGGCGCTCGTTCCGCCGGCGGCCGCCGGCGTTGTGGGCGCTGCCATTCTGGCGATGCGGGGCGCCGCGACGGGCGCCGTTCGTCGGCTGGCCGTCGTTGCGATGCGAGGGCGTCTTGTCCGCCACGATGTTGGGGTCGTTGCGGCGGTCCTCGTGCGGGATCGTCTGGCGCGTGACGCGCTCGATCCCGCGCAGCAGATCGCGTTCTGCGGCGTCACACAGCGAAATCGCCGTGCCGGAGGCTCCGGCGCGCGCGGTGCGGCCGATACGGTGCACGTAGGCTTCCGGGACCTCGGGCAATTCGTAGTTCACGACGTGGGTCACGAGATCGACGTCGATGCCGCGCGCCGCGATGTCGGTCGCAACCAGGACGTTGATGCGTCCGTGCTTGAAGTCCTCGAGGGCCATCTCGCGCTGGCGCTGGCTCTTGTTGCCGTGGATTGCAGCGACCTTCGTGCCGCCGCCCTCCAGATGCCGGGCGACGCGGTCGGCGCCGCGCTTGGTACGCGTGAACACGAGCGTGCGTCCCATGTTGGAGGCGCCCAGGAGCTCGGCGAGAAGCGCGCGCTTCTTCGTCGTCTCGATCAGGATGACGCGCTGGCTCACACGCTCGGCCGTCGTGGAGACGGGGGTGACGGCAACCTTGACCGGCTCCTTCAGGAGCTCGTTCGCAAGGCCTGCGATCTCGTTCGGCATGGTGGCCGAGAA
>DAOMQQ010000138.1:0-7306 GCA_035445405.1 Hyphomicrobium sp. | reverse complement strand
AGAAGAACCGCATCCGCATCCTGGCGGGCGACAAGGTCACCGTCGAGATGACGCCTTACGACCTCACGAAGGGTCGCATCAACTTCCGCCATAAGGACGCACGCTCCGGCCCTCCGCCGTCCTCGTTCGGCCCCGGCGGCGGCCCGCGCCGCCCGCGCTGATCGGCATATGCCGGTCGGCCCCGACTGGGGCAGGAGCCGCTCGTCGAGACCGCGGCCCGCCCACTTGAGAGGCGCAGATGCCGCTCCAGACCGTCAGAACGGTTCCGATCCTCAGAAGCTTCGATGAGGCGAAAGCCCGCGAATTCTATGTCGGCTTTCTGGGGTTCACGGTCGACTGGACCCACCGCTTCGAGGCGGATCTCCCGCTCTATATGCAGGTGAGCCGCGACGGCATCACGCTCCACGTCTCCGAGCATCACGGCGACGCCACCCCCGGCTCTCACATCCGGGTGGAGGTGACGGGCCTCGCCGGCCTCCACGCAGAGCTCGCGGCGAAAGCCTACAAGAACAATCGGCCCGGCCTCGAACGGCCTCCCTGGGGCGGGCTCGAAATGACGGTCACCGATCCCGCCGGCAACCGCATCACCTTCGCCGAAAAAGACGACGGCTGAGCGCGCCCCTCACGGATAGGCGAAGCCGAACCGGAAACGCACGAGCTTGCCGCGCAGGAACTCGTACTCGGCGTAGTAGAGCGGAAAGCTGAAGCGGCTGAGCTCGGGATCGCGATCCGCGTCCTTGATCTCGTATTCGATGAACACCTCGTTGCCGTTCCGCTGCCGCGACTTCACACAGGGTCCGAACAGCGCTTCGACCTGCTTGATCGTCATGCCCAGTGCAACGCCCCGCCCCGTCGCGAAGCTCTCGATCGGCAGATCGCGAAGCGTGAGCGCCTCCGTCCCCGCCACGCGCACCTCCGCCTCGGCATATTCGTCCTGGTTCGCCCCGTACGGCGCAAACAGCACCAGCTCCTCGGCTCCATTGGTGGAAACGAAGCGGGCATGCGGGAGATCGTGGTCGTTCTCGATCAACTCGGCATCCGCGCCGACGACGCTGACCGCGCTTTCGCTATCGGTCAGCGTGATCCCGCTGATGACGGTATCCGGGGATCTCATCCGGCACTTTGCGTGAGCCTGCCCAGAAAGATCCGCCGCGACCAGCGCCAGAAGCGCGATCATCCCGACCCGCAAACGGAGAAACATGGGCAACGTCCGGCTCCCGCGACACAGCCGATTGCTGATGTGCCCTCATGAACCCCCACCTGGGCACGAGGCCAGCCGTCCACAGAGCGACAAGAGCATAGCCGCTTGGCGAACGCTGACCAGAGCCAATCGCAAATTAGACCATGATCGTTTCAGGTCCGATCAGCCTGAAACGCGAATCATCGGTCTCCCCAAAGACCTGGAGCATGATCGTGTTTCCATACAAAACGATCGCGCTCTGATCACTGGGCGCGAAGCCGCGGCGCTTTGAGGTCGCGGCCCTGAACGACCGGCACGTCCTGCGTCTGGGCGAGGGCGTCCTCGACGTTGTCGAGAAAAAGCCGGGCCGCAGCCCGCCAGGTGAACGCCTCCGCGGCTTGGCGCACCTGAGTCCGATCCAGATCGAGCGCCGCCAGCGCAGCGGCCCGGAGATCCGATCCGAGAATCCCGGAGACACCGGAAACGACGATGTCCTTCGGACCCGTTGCCGGAAAGGCCGCCACCGGAACACCCGAGGCAATGGCTTCGAGAAGCACCATGCCGAACGTATCGGTGAGACTGGGAAACACGAAGACGTCCGCCGACGCATACGCCGCCGCCAGATCCTCTCCTTCGCGAACGCCGGTGAAAATCGTCTCGGGATATCGCGCCTGAAGCGCGCCGAGCTGCGGACCGTCGCCGACGACCACCTTCACGCCAGGGAGATCGAGCGACAGAAACGCTTCGATATTCTTTTCGACAGCGACACGGCCGACATAAAGAAACACCGGCCCCGGGCCGAACAGACGCTCCGTCGACGGCCGGAACAGATCCATGTCCACGCCCCGCGTCCAAGGCCGAAGACGTTGGAACCCGCGCCCCGAGAGATCGGCCGCAAGGCTTCGCGTAGCCACCATCACGCCGGCGCTCCGCGCGTGGAAATATCGCTGAAACGCATACCCCCACGCCTGCGGCACCGGCCAGCGCGCGCTCGCATAATCCGCAAACCGCGTATGAAAACTGGTGGTGAACGGCACGTTGTGGCGCAGGCACCATGCGCGCGCCATCCATCCGATCGGACCCTCCGTCGCGATGTGAATGGTGTCGGCTTGGGCATCTTCGATCAGGCGCGCACAGCGGCGGCGCGCCGGAAGCGCCAGAGGGATCTCGGGATAGCTGGGGCAGGGAACGCACCGGAAGTGACCGGGCTCGAGCACGACGAGCTCCGCACCCATGAGGCTGAGCTCGTCGCGGAGTTTCAGGTACGTCTTGACGACGCCGTTGATCTGCGGCGTCCAGGCATCGGTTGCGAGGAGAACCCGCATCTAGGCGGCCTTGAGCGCCGGATCGAGCGCCGCCGGCACGGGCCGGCTCTCGACCACGTCGCGCCAGCGGATCAGTTGCATCTCGCCCGTCTCCGTCTCGACCACGGCCGTGCAGCTCTCGACCCAATCCCCGGTGTTGATGTAATGCACGCCCGCGATCATCCGGCTGGCCGCATGGTGGATGTGCCCGCAGATGATGCCGTCCACCTCCCGCCGACGCGCCTCCTCGGCGAGGTTCTGCTCGAAGGCGCCGATGAAATTCGCGGCCCGCTTCACGCGATGCTTGAGGTATGCCGAGAGCGACCAGTAACCGAGCCCGAGCCGGCGCCGGATGAAATTCAAGGGCCTGTTGCACCAGAGCGCGAACTCGTATCCGCGGTCTCCGAGAAGCGCGAGCCAACGCGCGTAGCGCACGATGACATCGTACTCGTCGCCATGCAGCACGACGAAGCGCCGCCCGTCCGCGGTGACGTGCACCGCCTGCCGTTCGATTTCGATACCGCCGAAGTGCATGCCCGCGTAGTCGCGAATGCCCTCGTCGTGGTTGCCGGGAATGAAGACGACGCGCGTTCCTTTGCGCACTTTGCGGAGCAGCTTCTGCAGCACGTCGTTGTGCGTCTGCGGCCAGACGGCCCCGCGCTTGATGCGCCAGAAGTCGATGATGTCGCCAACCAGATAGATCGTGTCCGCGTCGTTGTACCTGAGAAAATCGAGAAGCATCTCGGCCTGGCTGGTACGCGTTCCGAGGTGAACGTCCGAGATAAACAGCGTTCGATATGAGCGTTCGATGCTCATGCGGGAAGCCCTCCAACCGGCGGGACCACTCCGGATCCGAGACCCTGACCGCTCCGGCCCCATCGGTCCGGCACGTCGCTCATGATCTCGTCGAAGATCGAGAGCGCCTGATCCAACCCACCGGATCGGACGCTCTAGGCTCCTTTGAACGGGCTTCGGTTTCAGGAATATGACAGGGGGAAGCCGGGGTCGGCGGTTAGTAAATCCGCAGCGGAAAATAGCGCTCCACGAGCTCCTGGAACCGGCCAGTCTGGCGCACCCTCTTCAAGGCGTCGTTGATCAGCGCCTTGATCTGCGGATCGCTGCGCGGCACCGCCACCGCGATGCCATCGCCGAAGTACTTCGGCTCGAGGAAGGCCTCGCCCTTGAACTCGCAGCATTGCCGCGACAGCGAGCCGTTGAGCCAGAAGGCGAGGCTGATCGCATCGTCGAAGATGAGGTCCACGGTCTTCTGCTGCAAACCTTCGCGCGCAAGCTCGGGGTTTTCGAACAGAACGATCTTGCTGTCGCGGAAGAACGCCCGCACGAACGCTTCGTGCGCCGTGCCCTTGGCAACGCCGATCGAAACCCCATCGAGCCGGTCGGGGCTCACCTCGTGCGCGCCGTCTTCGGTCCGTCCCGCGAAGCGCCCCGGCGTGTGAAAATAGCGATCCGTAAAATCGACCTCCGCAAGCGTCGCGGCCGTCACCATATGCGCGGCGATTACGGCGTCCGCTTCGCCCCGGCCGAGGCTCGGCAGCAGTTCGTCCCACGGCCGCACCTTGATATCGCACGCCGCATTCGCTTCGAGGCAGATGGCGCGCGCAAGATCCACGTTGAAGCCTGCGAGCACCCCTTCGTCGTCGTAATAGTTGAAAGGCGGAAACTCGCCCTCCGTCAGAAAGCGGATCACAAAGCGTCGCGGCGCCGCCGCGGCCTGCGCCGCCTCGTCCGCCGCATCGATTTGAAATCCTGCCCCCTGCGCACGCGCATCGCTCTGAGCGCCGAACAAAGTCAATGCGCACAGGATCGCGGCCACGAGCGCGAGCCCGATCGTCAGAGGAGATCTGCAAGGAACCGTCTTCAACGTCATGGAGCGCGTGGCCTCACGCGGATTTCGTTCGAACGTCGTCTAGTCAACTTCGAAAGCAATATGCCAAAATCGCGGCGGACGCGAGCGGATCGGGGGCACGCCGCCATCGTAGAGCGCACCACTCGGCTCTCAGGAAAAACGCAACACAAGGATCGACGGACCAGGAAACAGCGCGCTCGCGAGAGCTTCCACCACAAAAAGAGACGGGCGCGCATCGAAAAAATACAAGGCGGGGGGAAGTTCGAACGTGCCTCAGCGACGCGAAGGCAGCACGAGCCCTGAACGCGGACGCTCGGGCTTGCCACTGCAACGAGCGCACGCCGTCCTGTCTCCGCTCTTCTTGCCGAGCGGACCGCCACTCCGTTCGCGGCGCGATCGGATCCCCAAGTCCGGTCACCGCGCGACGGCAAGCCAGAGAGCCCACGATCTCGACCTCGCAGTAAACGGCCTGCGCCGGCGAAGACCGGACTTTTCGGCCGCCGAACCCCTGTGGGCTTGGCAAAAAGCCGCGCTCATCTTCGTCCTGCCGATCCTGGCAACCGTCGCCGTCCTCTCGCCTCATCGCGCCGCGTTCGTCGTCGCGACCACGCTCGCCCTGCCCTTCTTGTGCATTGTGCTCCTGAGAACGTTGGCGCTCTGGAAAGCGCTCGCCGCCAACCCGGGCACCGCTGACGCACCGGCTCCCACCGCGCGGCTCACCGCCCTCCCCCGCTACTCCATTCTCGTCCCGCTCTACGACGAGGCCGACGTCGTGCGGGACCTTCTGACGGCACTCAACGACCTCGACTATCCGACAGATCGCCTCGAAATCTTCCTGGTCCTGGAGGAAACCGACCGGCCAACCCGCAACGCTGTTGAAGCCGCCGACCTGCCCCGGCACATGACGCCCGTGATCGTGCCGAAGGGCCTGCCGCAGACGAAGCCCCGCGCCCTCAACTACGTTCTTCCGCAAGCCACCGGCGATCTCGTGGTCATCTATGATGCGGAGGATCTTCCCGAGCCGGACCAGCTCCGCCGGGCCGTTGCAGCCCTGGCTGCCAATCCGCACCTCGGCTGCGTGCAGGCGCGCCTCAACGTCCTCAACGCCGACGAGACCTGGCTCACGCGGCAGTTCGCGATCGAATATACCGTGCTGTTCGATTGCATGCTGCCGACCCTCGAAGCCTTGAAACTTCCGGTCCCCCTCGGCGGTACCTCGAACCATTTCACCCGCGCCGCGCTCGATGACGTCGGCGCCTGGGACCCCTTCAACGTGACGGAGGACGCCGACCTCGGCATCCGCCTCGCGCGCCACGGCTGGAGCGTCGGCGTCGTCTCCTCGACGACATGGGAGGAAGCCCCCGCAAACTTTACGAGCTGGCTCAAACAGCGCACGCGCTGGCTCAAGGGATGGATGCAGACCTATCTGGTCCACATGCGCGACCCCTTGCGCACCGTCCGCGATCTCGGCGGGCGCCAATTCGTCGGCCTGCAGATCTTGATGGGCGGGATGATCCTGTCGGCCTTCGTCCATCCCTGGTTCTATGTCGCGGCCGCAGCCGAGCTCACATACGGCCCCTTGAACATCCTTGGCGACGACATCCTCTCGCGGGCGATCAAGGTCGTCACGGCGGCCAATCTCGTGCTAGGATATATGTCGGGCGTCGCCCTCGGCATCGTCGCCATGCGCGGACGGGGGCGCCAGCGGCTTGCGGCGTGGGCACTCCTCATGCCGGTCTACTGGCTTCTGATCTCGCTCGCAGCTTACCGGGCCCTGTTGCAGCTCGCCACATCGCCCTACCGCTGGGAGAAGACCCGGCATCGTCCCCGCGCCGCGTTCGCGCCCCAGCATCCATCGGGCAAAAAGTATCCATCGGACCAAACGTGTCCATCGGCCAAAACGCACTGAGGTGCCCCTCACCGAAGAGAGGCACCTCATCGTTCCCTACCGCATCGACGCAGGCTGGATGAAAGCCCGCGTTACGGCTTGACCAGAACGCCCCACGGCAGGCGGCCGACCGGAACCGACTTCTCCGGCTTCAACGTCGCGACGTCGACGATCGTCATGTCGTTCGTGAGCCCGTTGGCGACATAAAGCTTGGTGCGATCGGTATTCATGGCGAGATGCCACGGCCGCTGCCCCACGAGGATGTAGTCGACGGCCTTGTAGGTCGCGACATCCACCACCGCCACGCGGTTCGCCGGACCCAGCGCAACGAACGCGCGCTTGCCGTCGTCGGAGAAGCGCACGCCCACCGGCTGGATCAGCTCGCGCCGCACGCCCGGAATGTCGAAGCCGAACTTCTCGACGATCTTGTGCGTCTCGGGATCGATGACGGACACCGTCCCGCCGATCTCCGCCGTCACCCACACGAGCTTTCCGTTCGGCTCGAACTTGGCGACGCGCGGGCGCGTATCCACGAGCACGTTGGCCGTCACCTCGAGCGTCTCGTTGTCGATGAAATGCGCCATGCTCGTGGTTTCCGAGGTGGCGACGGTGAACTTATTGTCGGGCGAGACGGCCATGCCTTCCGGCTCCACGCCCACCGGGATCTCGGCCAGAACCTTCCCGCTCTCGATCTCCATGACGGTCACATAGCCTTCGTCTTCGTTGGCGATGTAGACGCGCTCGCCCTGGGGATCGACGTCGAGCAGCTCGGGATCGGGGCCGGAATCGAGATGCCGCACGACTTCGAGCGTTTCCGTGTCGATCACGTCGAGGCGGTTGTCGTCGCCCGCACATACCAGCAGCAGCTTGAAGTCGGGTGTGAACACCATGCCGCGCGGCCTGGCACCCGTCTCGATCACCTTCAGGATCTCGTAGGACGTGCCGTCCAGCACCGTGACGGTGTTGTCCCGCTCGTTGGATACGAAGATGGTCTCGGCTTTCGCCACCGGAACTGAAATCGAAACAAGAGCGGCGGCAAGTGCCGCCACGGCCACGGAACGCGTCAT
>DAOMQQ010000137.1:0-7336 GCA_035445405.1 Hyphomicrobium sp. | reverse complement strand
GCCAGTCACGGTTCGAGAAGAACTCGGTCCACAGCGTCTTGCCGATCATCAGCGTGTCGGAGCCGCCGAGCAGATCCGGGATCACGAATTCGCCGACGGCTGGAATGAAGACGAGAAACGACCCCGCCAGAACGCCCGGCATGGAGAGCGGAAAGGTAATCTGCCAGAACGATTTCCAGGGCGGCGAGCCGAGATCCGCAGCCGCTTCGAGAAGCGCCGGATTGATTTTTTCGAGGCTCGCATAGAGCGGCAGGATCATGAACGGCAGATAGGAATAGACGATGCCGATGTAGACCGCCGTATCCGTGTGCAGGATGTGGAGCGGCGCGCTGATCAGCCCCAGGTTCATCAGGAAGTGATTGAGCAACCCCTCCTGCTTCAGGATGCCGATCCAGGCATAGACGCGGATCAGAAACGAGGTCCAGAACGGCAGGATCACGAGCATGAGCAGCATCGGCTGCCACGCCTTGGGCGCGCGCGCCATGCCGTAGGCGATGGGAAAGCCGACCGCGAGCGTGATCAATGTCGAGATGAACGCGATCCTGAGCGACGACCCATAAGCGTTCACATAGAGCGCGTCGCTGAAGATGATCCGGTAGTTCTCGAAATCGAGCTGGCTGAAGAAATCCTTGATGCCGGCCCATCCCTCCGAGAGATCGAGCAGCGGCGTGTAAGGCGGGATCGCGATCTCGGTGTCGGAGAGCGAGATCTTGAACACGATGAAGAAGGGAACGAGGAAGAAGAAGAAGAGCCAGAGATAGGGGACGGAGATCAGAAGCCAGCGGCGCATGTCTCCCTCCTATCGCGTGAGCACGACGCCGGCATCGGCCGGCCATTCGAGCCAGACGCGATCTTCCCAGCTGATGGGCCGCTCCACCGTGCTCGCCGAGTTGGCGCGCAAAGCCTTCACCATCTCGCCGTTCGAAAGCTCCACGTGGTACTGAGAGATCGATCCGAGATAGCCGATGTCGACGACCTTCCCCTCGACCGCATTGTTGCCGTCCGCCGGCTGGTCGAGCGTGATGCGGATTTTCTCCGGCCTCAGCGAGAGCCACACCAGCTGTCCCGGGCTCACGCCCGCGGGCGCCACGGCCTTGAAGCGGGCACGCCCGCCGCCCCACTCGATCTCGACGAAACCGCCCGCCTGCGACAGAATTTTGCCTTCGAACAGATTCACGTCGCCGATGAAGTTTGCCACGTAGCGCGAATTCGGCGCTTCGTAGATGTCGCCCGGCGTCGCCACCTGCACGAACTCGCCATGATCCATGACGGCAATGCGGCTCGACACCGTCATCGCTTCCTCCTGGTCGTGCGTGACGATGATGAACGTCGTCCCCGTCGTCTCCTGGATGTACATGAGCTCGAACTGGGCCTGCTGCCGGAGCCGCTTGTCGAGCGCGCCGAGCGGCTCGTCGAGCAGCACGATGCGCGGCTTCTTCGCGATCGCGCGCGCAAGCGCCACGCGCTGCTGCTGGCCGCCGGAAAGCTGATGCGGCTTGCGCTTCCCGAAACGGTTGAGCTCGAGCATCGTCATCGCCTCTTCCACCCGGACGGCGATCTGATCCTTGGGCATGCCTTCCTGCTTGAGGCCGAAGCCGATGTTCTGCTCCACCGTCATGTGCGGGAAGAGCGCGTAGGACTGGAACATCATGTTGACCGGCCGGTCGTAGGGCTGAAGGTTCGTGATATCCTCGCCCGCCACCAGGATGCGCCCGCTGGTCGGCTTCTCGAAGCCCGCGAGCATCCTGAGCAGCGTCGTCTTTCCGCAGCCCGACGGGCCGAGCAGCGCGAAGAACTCCCGCTCGTAGATGTCGAGCGTACAATCCTTCACGGCGACGAAATCGCCGAACCGCTTGACCACGTTCTCGAAGCGCACGATCGGCGCCTTCGCCGGATCTTTCCACGGCGCAAAGCCGGATTGCGGCGCGGGTGTGCGGGCCCGCCGCGCATGCGGCTCCGATGAAGAAGCCGTCGGCGCGGCCGCCGTGAGAGGATCACTCATGGGTCAACGTCCTCGATGTTGGCCGGCAACCACCGCCGGAACCGTCCGCTCAAGAAAGAAAAAACGCGCCCGGAAATCTCAGGGCGCGTTCGAGGTTTCTATCGTCCGGTCACGATCCGGGTCCACGCCCGGGTGACCGCCCGTTGCGTCGCCCCAGTGTAGGCGTCCTTCACGAAGAGCTTTCCGAGCGTCTCCTCGTCCGGATAGATCGAGGCGTCGCCCTTGATCTCCTCGTCCACGAACTCGAGCGACGCCAGATTCCCGCTCGCATAGTTCGCGTAGTTGGACGCCTTCGCGATCACCTCGGGCTCCATCATGAAGTTGAGGAACGCGTGGGCCTCTTCCACGTTCGAGGCGTCCGCCGGAATGGCCATCTGGTCGAACCACATCTGCGCGCCTTCCTTCGGCAGCGAGTAGACGACGGTCACGCCGTTGTCTGCTTCATCCGCACGGTCCCGCGCCTGCAGGATGTCGCCGGAATAGCCGACCGCGACGCAGATGTCGCCGTTGGCGAGCGCGTTGATGAATTCGGAGGAATGGAACTTGCGGATGAAGGGGCGGATCTTTTCGAGGTGCGCTGCGGCCTTTTCGATGTCGGCCGCTTCGTTGCTGTTGGGGTCGAGACCGAGATAGTGAAGCGCAGCGGGAATGATGTCGTCGGCCGCGTCGAGGAAATAGATGCCGCAGCTCTCGAACTTCTTGGCGATCTCGGGATCGAACACGAGCTTCCAGGAATTGACGGGCGCATCCGCCATGCGCTCTTTCACCATCGCCTCGTTGTAGCCGATGCCCGTCGTACCCCACATGTAGTTGATCGAATAGGCGTTGTCCGGATCGTAGCGCGCGGTGCGCTCCTCGATCAGCGGCCACATGTTCTTGATGTTCGGCAGCTTCGACTTGTCGAGCGCCTGGAACACGCCGGCCTTCACCTGGCGCGACAGGAACGATCCCGTCGGAACGACCACGTCATAGCCGCTGCCGCCTGCGAGCAGCTTCGTCTCGAGAAGCTCGTTGCTGTCGAAAACGTCGTACGTGACCTTGATGCCGGTCTTCGTCTCGAACTCTTTGATGATGTCGGGATCGATGTAGTCGGACCAGTTGTAGACCCTCACCTGCCCGCCCTGCGCCACCGCCGGAGCCGTGGCGCCGAACGTCACGCAAGCCAGCGAAACAGCCGCGATGATGCGGGTACGTTTCAAATCAATCATACGACCAACTCCAGGAGTTTCCCTTCGCCAGACACTCGGCAAACGGGTCTCTCCCGTCTCCGGCCCGACGAAGCCATTGTGATCACAATGAGCGCGCGCTACAAGCATTTAGATGCCGGCACACACACCGTGCCGGTACATCGATCCGCCTACGCCGTGCTGAAATTTGAGGCACGATTGCGCAGCCGGCATCGTGAGAGACGGGCACGACGCCATGTCAAAGAGAGCACGCTCCGCTCCGCCCACTTCGCCGCCCCACAAAAGGACGGCGGTATCTCGCACTGCACCAAAGCTCTCCGAAGCCTCTACAGTCACCACGCACGAAAGCGTTTACCGCGGCCTGCGCGAACGCATCCTGTTCGGCGGCGTCCCGCCCGGCAGCGCCATCACGTTGCGCGGCATCGCCGAGAGCATGGGCGTCAGTCCGATGCCCATTCGCGAGGCAGTCCGCCGCCTCATCGCTGAGCGCGCCCTCAAAATGCAGGACAACCGGCGCGTCCTTGTGCCGCCCATGACGGAGGGGCGCTTCCGCGAGATCGTCTTCGCGCGCCTCGCCCTCGAGCCGGAGCTGGCCTCGCGCGCGATGGATCGCATCGGCGAAGCCGAAATCACCCGCATCGCCAGCCACGACCGTGCCGTCGACCGCGCCATGGTTGACGGCGACGTGCCCGGCTACATGCAGAGCAACTTCCGCTTCCATTTCGCGATCTACGAGCAGGCCGGCGCCGAAACCCTGCTCGCCCTGGTGGAGAGCATCTGGCTCCAGTTCGGCCCGTTCATGCGCATGGCCTATGGCCGGATCGGAACGTCCACGCTCGAAGACCATCACCAGGCCGCCCTCTCGGCGCTCGGCCGGCGGGATCGGGAGGGGCTGAAGGCCGCCATCGCGGCCGACATCTCTCAGGGCATGGGCTTCATCGGCGACGCGGTCCTGAAACACGCCGAGACGGCGTGAGACCGGTCACAGGTTTTTGAGCTTTTCGGTGTTTCATATAGGATTATCGCGGCGCGGCAGCGCTTGAGTTCGACGATAATTTGTGATCACATTTATCGCCGGACGCCCCGGGACCAGCTCTCGGCGGCGCCGTCGTTGTCGGCGCAGGCTTTCGTACCGCGCCGCAACAACAAGGAACCCTCATGTCACCGGACACCGGAGCGATCGCCGACACGACCCCCGAGACCTTCACGGTCGGCACCACACCCGAGGAACTCTCCGCCTGGCTCCGTTATCACCGGATCGAGGAAGTGGACTGCGCGGTCCCCGACATCGCCGGCGTCGCCCGCGGCAAGACCATGCCGGCCGAAAAATTCGCCCAGCTCGGCGCGGTCCATCTCCCGATCTCGATTTTCCACCAGACCATCACCGGCGACTACGTGGGCTTCGAGGACGGCGAGCAGCAGATCCTCTATGCGGAAAGCGATCTGCGCATGGTGCCGGACCTCGCCACCATTCGCCCCGCCCCATGGGCATCGAGCCCCACCGCGCAGGTCATCCACGATGCGCAGTGGCAGAACGGCGAGCCGGTGGAGATCGCGCCCCGCAACGTTCTCAAACGCATCGTCGATCTCTACGCCCGCGAAGGCTGGAAGCCCGTGGTCGCGCCCGAGCTCGAATTCTACCTCACGAAGCCGAACCCGGACCCCGACTATCCGCTGGAGCCGCCGACTGGCCGCTCGGGCCGCCCGGGCGCGGGACGGCAGTCCTACAGCCTCGGCGCCGTCGACGAGTACGACAAGATCGTCGACGACATCTACGATTTCGCCGAGCGGCAGTATCTCAAGATCGACACCATCATCCAGGAAGGCGGCGCCGCCCAGCTCGAGATCAATCTCGTGCACGGCGACCCCGTCGACCTCGCCGATCAGATCTTCCTCTTCAAGCGCACCATCCGCGAGGCCGCGTTCACCCACAACTGCTACGCCACCTTCATGGCGAAGCCGCTGGCCAACGAGCCCGGCAGCGCCATGCACATTCATCAAAGCGTGGTGGACGTGAAGACCGGCCGCAACGTCTTCACCGACGAAAACGGAATGCCGACCGCGCTCTTCTTCCATTTCCTCGCCGGCCAGCAGACTTACCTGCCGTCCGTGCTGTGCCTGCTCGCGCCTTATGTGAATTCCTACCGGCGTCTCGTGCCCAACGGCGCAGCCCCCATCAACGTCGAGTGGGGCCACGACAACCGCTCGGCCGGTCTTCGCGTGCCCGTCTCGCCGCCCGGCGCGCGCCGCGTCGAGAACCGGCTCGCAGGCGCGGATTCGAACCCCTACGTCGCGCTCGCCGCAAGCCTCGCCTGCGGCTACGTCGGCATGAAGAACGCCCTCAAGCCGCGCGAGCCCGTGATCGGCAACGCCTATCGCAACGACCATCAGCTTCCCCGCGGCCTCCTCGAAAGCCTCACCGCCTTCGAGGATTCGAGCGACCTGCACGAAGTGCTGAACAGGCGCTTCTGCGATGTCTACCTGCAGCTCAAGCGCAGCGAGTTCGAGGAGTTCATGCGCGTAATCAGCCCCTGGGAGCGGGAGCATCTCCTGCTCAGCGTCTGAGGACACGACCGTTGACCCACCCCGCTCATCAGACGCTGACGCGCAAGACGGAGCTGCTCCGGCTTTGCGCCCGCATTGGATTTACGCCCCCGCCGCCGGCCTGAGTGGAACGACCCATCGGATCAAGCAGCCCAGGCCCGCGCTGGAGACCACGACATGAATACCCCGAACGCAGAATGGCGCGATCTCGATGCGCTCCATCATCTTCACCCCTTTACGAACCACGCGGCGTTGCGCGCGGCCGGCGCACGCGTGATCGTGCGCGCGGATGGCCCCCACATCTGGGACAGCGAAGGCCACCGCATCCTGGACGGCATGGCGGGGCTCTGGACGACCAACGTCGGCTACGGCCGCCGCGAGCTGGCGGATGCCGCGCGCGACCAGATCCTGGAGCTGCCGTTCTACAATACCTTCTTCAAGACCACGCACCCGCCCGTCGTCGCGCTCTCGCAGAAGCTCGCGGAGATCACGCCGCCGCACATCAATCAAGTGTTCTACGGCTCGTCCGGGTCGGAATCGAACGACACCGCCATCCGCCTCATCCGCCATTACTGGGCGCTCAAGGGCGAGCCCAACCGGCGCATCATCATCTCGCGCAAGAACGCCTATCACGGCTCGACGATCGCGGCCGGCTCCATGGGCGGCATGGGCCACGTGCACCAGCACAGCTATCCCGTCTACGAAGGCTTCCGCCACGTGATGGACCCGTGCTGGTTCGACGAGGGCCGCGATGGGGAAAGCCTGGACGCATTCGGCATTCGCGCCGCCCGCGCCATCGAGGACGAGATCCTGGCCGTGGGACCTGAGAACGTCGCGGCCTTCGCGGGCGAGCCCGTGCAAGGCGCAGGCGGCGTCAAGATCGCGCCCGACACCTACTGGCCCGAGGTCCAGCGCATCGTCGACAAGTACGGCATTCTCCTGCTTGCCGACGAGGTCATCACCGGCTTCGGCCGCCTCGGGACGTGGTTCGCCTCCGACTATTACGGCATCAGGCCGAACCTCATTACGTTCGCCAAGGCCGTGACGTCGGGCTACCTGCCGCTCTCCGGCCTCTTGATCGACGATGGGCTCGCCGAAGCCCTCATGGATCACGACGACGATTTCAATCACGGCTACACGTTCTCCGGCCATCCCGTGGCGTGCGCCGTCGCGCTAAAGAACATCGAAATCATGGAACGCGAGCGCCTGCTCCCGCGCGTCACCGACTATGCGGCCCCCGCGCTCCGGCGCATGCTCGAAAAGTTCAAGGATCATCCGCTCGTCGGCGAAGTGCGCTCGGTCGGCATGATGGGCGCTATCGAGCTCGTCGCCGACAAAAAGACACGCCGCCGGTTCCACAACCCCGGCCGCGTCGGCCTCATCTGCCGCGATCATTTCTTCCGCGAAGGCTTCATCATGCGCGCCGTGTTCGACACCATGGTCTGCGCGCCACCGTTGATCTGGTCCGACAGCGAGTTCGAGGAAGCCGAGCGCGTCATCGCCAAGGCGCTCGATCTCACGCTCTCCGACGTCGCCGGAGAGATCGCAGCATGAGCCGCCCGATCGTCATCATCCCCTGCGACACCAAGGTGATCGACGGCCT
>DAOMQQ010000136.1:0-7403 GCA_035445405.1 Hyphomicrobium sp. | reverse complement strand
CGACCGCGGCGCGGGTCGCGTGCATCGCGTCGTCGACGCGATCCTTGCGCTCCTTCACCTCGACTTCCGTCGCGCCGCCGACCTTGATCACGGCAACGCCGCCGGCGAGCTTCGCAAGACGCTCCTGCAGCTTCTCGCGGTCGTAGTCCGAGGTCGTCTCCTCGATCTGCGCCTTGATCTGGCTGACACGCGCCTCGATTTCCTTCTTCTTGCCGGCACCGTCGACGATCGTGGTGTTTTCCTTGCTGATCGAGACGCGCTTGGCGCGGCCCAGCATGTCGATGGTCACGTTCTCGAGCTTGATGCCGAGGTCTTCGCTGATCGTCTGGCCGCGCGTCAGAACCGCGATGTCCTCGAGCATGGCCTTGCGGCGGTCGCCGAAGCCCGGAGCCTTGACGGCCGCGATCTTGAGGCCGCCGCGCAGCTTGTTGACGACCAGCGTCGCGAGCGCTTCGCCCTCGACCTCTTCCGCGATGATGAGGAGCGGCTTGCCCGTCTGCACGACGGCTTCGAGCAGCGGCAGCAGCGGCTGAAGGCCCGAGAGCTTCTTCTCGTGGATCAGGATGTAGGGGTCGTCCATCTCCGCGATCATCTTGTCGGCGTTGGTGATGAAATAGGGCGAGAGATAGCCGCGGTCGAATTGCATGCCTTCGACGACGTCGAGCTCGGTCTCGAGGCTCTTGGCTTCCTCGACCGTAATCACGCCCTCGTTGCCGACCTTCTGCATGGCCTCGGCGATCATCTCGCCGATTTCCGTCTCGCCGTTGGCCGAGATGGTGCCGACCTGGGCGATCTCGCCCGAGTTCTTGACCTTCTTGGCCTTCTTCTCGATCTCTTCGACCACCTGCACCACGGCCTTGTCGATGCCGCGCTTCAGATCCATCGGGTTCATGCCGGCGGCGACGGCCTTGAGGCCTTCGCGCACGATGGCCTGGGTCAGAACGCAGGCCGTGGTGGTGCCGTCACCGGCGAGATCGTTGGTCTTCTGGGCGGCTTCGCGCACCATCTGCGCGCCCATGTTCTCGAGCCGATCCTCGAGCTCGATCTCCTTGGCGACGGAAACGCCGTCCTTCGTTGTGCGCGGTGCGCCGAAGCTCCGCTCGATCACGACGTTGCGGCCCTTGGGGCCGAGCGTCACCTTGACGGCATTGGCGAGCGTGTCGACGCCGCGCAGGATCTTGTCGCGGGCCTCGGTCGAAAAGCGAACGTCTTTGGCAGCCATGAGGGCAACCTCCAGATTGGGGGAAAGATTGGAATGTCAGGGTCGAAACAGCGGGCGAGGGCGCCGTCCGTTCCGCGCCCGCGCAATGAGGCTTTGAGCGAGCCGTCGCTTACTTCTCGATGACGCCCAGGATGTCGCTCTCCTTCATGATCAGGAGGTCGACGCCATCGATCTTCACTTCCGTGCCGCTCCACTTTCCGAACAGCACCTTGTCGCCGGCCTTGACGTCAAGGGCGTTGAGCTTGCCGGCCTCGTCGCGGGTGCCGGGGCCGACGGCGACCACTTCGCCCTGCTGGGGCTTCTCCGCGGCCGTGTCAGGAATGATGATGCCGCCAGCGGTCTTGGTCTCGCTGTCCACGCGCTTGACGACGACGCGATCATGCAGGGGGCGGAATGTCATGAGGCTCTGAACTCCACTGAGAAAGAGAGGGGAAGGGCGGCGTCTCTGCCGGCCCGGCACGCGTAGCACTTCAACCAGGAGAGTGCCAGCGAGTGTCGCGGTTCTAGAAGCGACCCCGCTTCAGTGTCAAGCAAACCGCGGTTTCAGGCGCGTCCTCCCCGGCACAATCAAAAGATGCAAAAAATTTAAATTGCAACCATTCATTGGTAAGGTTAACATCCTGCACGTGGATGGACGAACGGCGGATGCAACGAGGGAACTGCGAAGTGCCAAAACAAAACGGAGACGGGTCCGGCATCCCAAGCGCGACCCCTAAAGAGCAACTGGAATATATTGCCGACCTCGTCCTCCAATTGAAGGGCATGGCGCGGAGCCAGCGGCTGACCACGTTGGCCGGAATTCTAGACGTGGCCCATTCGGAAGCAAGGCTCCGCTCGCGCGACCCGGCTTAGACCATGATCGCTTCAGGCCCTATCAGCCTGAAGCGTGAATCATCGGTCTCACCAGAGAGATAGAGCGTGATCCCGATTCAATCGAAATTGATCACGCTCTGAGTGGCCTAGCGCGGCTAACGGATCGCCCGCGAGACGAGCTGCGACCCGTGGCGTGCGATCTCGCCAGCGAGATCGAGATCCAAGAGAAGCACGCGCACCTCCCGCGCACCGAGCCCGGCGGCCCGTGCCAGCGTGTCGATGTCGACAGGGTGGGGACCAAGGGCAGCGAGCACCCGTGCCCGCTCTGCGTCGGTCGGCTCGCGCGATGTGTCGGGCCTCTCCGATCCCTGTGCGCCATCTTGCGGAGCGAAGGCCGTTGTCGGCCGCTCCTCGGTCATCCCGGCGGGATGGAGGCGCACCTGCGCGCCGAGCGCTTCGACGATGTCGTCCGGGTGCGTGACGAGCGTGGCGCCGGATTTGAGAAGCTGATTGGTGCCTTCCGCGCGGGGATCGAGAGGATGCCCCGGCACGGCGAACACGTCGCGCCCTTGCTCGCCTGCGAGGCGGGCCGTGACGAGCGAGCCCGAGCGGCGCGCGGCCTCGATCACCACGACACCGAGCGAAAGCCCCGAAACCAGCCGATTGCGGCGAGGAAAGTCTCGTCCGCGCGGCACGAATCCGGGCGGTTGCTCCGTCACAAGACAGCCTTCTTCCCCGATGCGCGATTGCAGGCTCGCGTGTTCGGGCGGGTAGATGATGTCGATGCCGCCCGCGAGCACCGCGACCGTCCCGTGCAGGAGGCTCGCTTCGTGCGCGGCGGCGTCGACACCGCGCGCGAGCCCGGAGGTGATGGAAAACCCGGCTTCCGCGAGCCCCTTCGCGAAGATCCGCGCGAGCTTGAGCCCGGCGGCCGATGCCTGTCGCGAGCCGACGATCGCAACGGAGGTGCGCGCGAGCAACTCGGTCCGGCCCTTCACGTAGACCATGGGCGGAGGCGGATCGAGCGCCGCCAGCGTTTCCGGATAGCCGGGCTCGATCGTGAAGAGGGGACGGGCGCCGATTTTTTCCGCCGCCTTGAGCTCGGCTTCCGCCTCCGCTTCGGGACAAACGCGTGCCGGGCGGCCGGCGCGGCGCGACATCTCCGGGAGTGCGGCCAGGGCCTGGTGGGCGCCGCCACAGTGGTTGATCAGCTCCCGAAAGGTGACGGGGCCGACCTGGCCGGAACGAATGAGCCTCAGACAGGCGAGCCGCTCGTCCGCATCGAGAGCGACGACGGGGAGCGGAGCGGGTGTGAACAGATTCTGAGGATCACGATTTGGCACCGATCCTGGGCTCCTCGCCTTTCGACAACCGGCTGATGTTGGCCGAATGCTTCCAGAAGAGGAAGAGGGTCATGAAAAGCGCGGCCAGCGCTTCGTTGGTCCATCCGAGCATGAGCAGCGCAACGGGCGTCGCAGCGCTTGCGACCAGGGCGGCCAGCGACGAGTAGCGCAGCAGAACGGCGACGGCGAGCCAAACGCCGACGAATACCAGCGCGCCGGGCCAAGCGAGCGCGGCCACCACGCCGATGTAGGTTGCGACGCCCTTTCCGCCCTTGAAGCCGAGCCAGACCGGGAAGATGTGCCCGAGGAAAGCGGCGAGACCGGCAACGAGCCCGGCCTCTGCGCCCTGTGCGCCGGCCGCAAGCGAGCCGAGCACGACGGCGAGTGTGCCTTTGAGGCCGTCGAGCAGCAATGTCAGGGCGGCAAGTCCCTTGTGGCCCGTCCTGAGCACGTTCGTGGCGCCGATGTTTCCGGAGCCGACGGCACGGATATCGCCGAGCCCGGCAAGGCGCGTGAGCAGAAGGCCGAAGGGAATGGAGCCAAGGCCGTAGCCGATGAGCACGGGCAGGGCGTAAGCCGCGAGCGTGTCGAGCATGGTGTGTGGCGGCCTCGATCCTGGATGAACCGCGCGAAACTAGCGGCCCGCGCGGTGTCCGGCAACCGGGGATCGGGCGAACGAGGGCGGGATTGGTGGGCGTAAAATCGGATGGAAGATGCCCACGATGCAGAAAGGCCCACGAAGCAGAAAGGGTTGCGCACAGGCGCTTGTGCACAACCCAATCGGTTTCCCAGCGGGCGTCGGGCGGGCGTTAGCTCCGGCCGTTCCGCGGATTGTTGTCCGGCTCGACGGCGGACACGATCTTCGACAGCGACCGCAGGAACGCGTCCCGCTGCGTCGGCGCGAGGGCGGACAGGATGCGTTCGTCGGTGGAGCGCGCCGCGGGCTCGGCCTGCCGCAACGCGCCTTCGCCCTTGTCGGTGAGGCGGACGGCATAGCGGCGCGCATCGCGACGCGTGCGGCGACGCTGAACCAGCCCGCGCGCCGTGAGGCGGCGGACGATGTCGGCCATCGTCGAGCGATCGATGCCCGTGCGCTCGACCAGCGTCGTCTGGCTCGGCTCCTCGCTGTTGGCGATGGCCGTCATCACGGCGAACTGCCGCGGGGTAAGACCGGCTTCTCCCACCCTCAACGCGAACAGTTCATCGGCGCATTGTCCGGCCCTATGCAACAGATGCAGAGCCGAGGAAATGCGGTCGCCTGAGGCTTCATGTTTCATGATTGCGCCTATCCTCTTGCTGGGGTTGCAAATATGCGACGCCGTTGGAGTGGACCCCTCCCCTCTGAGTGGTCGTGTGCTCCCCGTAGAGATAGTCCTGCGTGCGGCAGGATCAATCGTGCACGTCGTACGATGTTTGAAAGTCTCTAGCCTGAAATTGTTCCCTGCGCGGGTACGATTTCCTACAACGAATGTCAGAACACGTTGGTTGCATCATGGCATGAAAAATCATGGTGGAACCGACACGTGCGCATGAACGGAGTGGCGCTGCCCAAACCGTCGGCCACCGTCGAAGTGTGTCCGCTTGGCAGAAGCGCCGCGCGCACCCATATGACACAGGTCGCGTGCGCGATTTCACGCAAGCGACAACTGTTCGCAGGCTCGATGGCGCGACGTGACGTCACGTGTGCGGTATGCCCTCACATCCTTCGATAGCCCGATCCGAGTGCCGTGCGTTGGGCCGTGAACGGCCAGTCTCACGTCACCAGTCTCACGTGAACAGCCAGGACGTGATTCCGGCCCGGCGCGCAAGCTCCCCGATCCCGTTTTCGATCGCCGCCAGCGTGTCTTTGCTCGCGTGCTCCGGAAGCCACGGCGCGCCGTCTTTTCGTGAGCGGTAATCCGCGAGTAGACGTTTCCAGACGTCGCTGTAGAGCGGACGATCGGGTGTCGCACCGATGGTCGCGCGCTTGATGCTTTTCTGGGTGCCGAGCCACGTGTGCGCCGCCTGCCACACCTCGGCCGTTGTCGGCAGGTTGTGGCGCGCCTTGAGCTGGGCGATGGCGAGCACGCCCGCTTCTCTCGGATGGGGCCCGATTTCGAGGGTCGCAATCCGGACGCCGCGGCGGCGGATCGAGAACAGCCTGCATTTATCCCGCGCGAGACGGTCTGCGTATTGATCGGCGCAATTCTGCATGGCTGCGGCCTCGGCAAGAATGGCGCCCTCGTCGAGAAGCGGAACGAAATCGTAGCCGCGCGCTTCTCCGGCCCCGAGCCAGGGATCCGTCAGCGCGCCTTCGCCGAGCTGCATGACGAGCCGCATCCGGTTGAACCAGCTCTTGGCCGCGCATACGGCCGTGTCCAGCGCCATCTCCGGCCGCCACGGCACGACGATCAGCGTTTTTGCGCGCGACGGGGGGCCTGTGGAGATCGCGGCATAGGCGGCCGTGACGGCGAACAGGTCTTCCGGATTGCCGGGCTCCAGAAACACGCGTTGCTGGGCAAGCCAGAGTGCGAAAGTTTCGTCTGCGGCCTGTGCGCCGAAGAGGACGGATTGGAGCCAGAAGGCGCAATGATCCGACGCCGTCGGGAGATGATTGACGATGCGGCGCGCGAAGATGTCGGAGCGAGGGAACGTGCCGAGCGGTCCCGAGAACGCTTCGGGCGGAAGGCGCCGTAGCCAAAGCGGCAGATCGAGCGCAGCAGCAACGTCGCGCAGTTGCGCGCCGGCATGAACCAGCGCGAGCGCCTCCGTGCGCCGCTTGGGCGCGCCGCGCCGGCTTGCGAGCGCGTGGAGCGCGGCCGGAAAGGTGACGGCGAGATCTGCAACGCGGGGAGACGTCAGTGCGAGCCGCCGTATCGCAGCGCGTTTCGGGGACGGAAAGCGTGCGATGATGCCGTCGAGAGCCTGCGCCTCCGATCGGGAACAGGCACCGTGGACGGGGTCGATGGCTTTGGCTTTGATACGCATCGAGAAGGCATCCACCCGCAGACGGTCGGTGAAGGCCCGCCCTCGGTCTGAGCTGAAGCTCCCCGATCATTACGGCATGCGTGCGACCCCAGTTTGACTAGGCTGTGAACTCCACAAAGGGGTGGAGGACGGTTCGAGCCGCAATGCGCATCGGGACTGTGTTCCTCGCCGGTCAAGCCGGGTCCGAAAGTCTGCGCAGCCGGTCCATCGCGCCTTGCAGAATGAGCGTCGCCGCGAGTTTGTCGATCACGTCCGCCCGCCGTTTCCGGCTCGCATCCGCCGCGATCAGCATCCGTTCGGCTTCGAGCGTGGTGAGCCGCTCGTCCCACAGCAGAACGGGAAGCGGCGACAATCCGTTCATGTTGCGGGCGAATGCGCGCGAGGCCTGCGCGCGCGGCCCTTCGCTGCCGTCCATGTTGGCCGGCAGCCCGAGCACGAAGCCGACCACGCCGTGCTCTTGCGTGAGATCGAGCAAGCGCTTTGCGTCCGCGGTGAATTTCGTCCGCCGGATCGTCTCGAGCGCGGAGGCGATGCTGCGCCGGGTGTCGCTCAGCGCAAGGCCGAGCGTCTTGGTGCCTGCGTCGATGCCGATCAGCCGCCCGGGTGCGACGAGCCCCGCGAACGTTTCGGCGCTGTCCGTCGTGATGCCGCGCGGAGGAGTGGGAGACGGATCGCTCATGGGGCCAACCTCGGACTCGATTCAGAGTTGCCAATATCGTGGGCGGTGCCGTTGCGATACGAGGCCGCCCGATGCGGGGTCGTCACGTGGCACGTGACCGGAGGGGGTTAACCGTGCCTCGCCGGCCGATGCAACGTTCTTGTGTGCAACCCCTGACAGGACGCCCCATCCCGTTTATGGTCCCGGCGGCGGCGACGTCCGTACCGGCGGCCCTCAGCGGGAAAGCGGCGAGGTATAGGGGAAACAGTGACGACACCTTCCGAAATTGAGCCCATCGCCCGGGGGGGGGCAACGGCCTACCGCACTTGGGGCACCTTGGGGATCTTCACGGCCACCACGTTCCTTTCGGCCTTCCTGCTGTTTCTGATCCAGCCGATGT
>DAOMQQ010000135.1:0-7434 GCA_035445405.1 Hyphomicrobium sp. | reverse complement strand
TGTCGTCGGCGCGATGGTGATGCAGCGCCTCGCCGCAGACGGAGCACGTCTCCGTAACCTTCAGGAAGCGCCGGAAGAGCTTCCCTTCGCCGCAATTCGGGCAGGTGCACCGCACGCCGTTGAAGAGAGCCTGGGAGACCGTGGGCTCGTGGTGGAGCTGGGACATTGGGATCCTCCTGCGTTTGGGCTTTTTGCATATTGTGCCGATAGGCATAAATCATATTGTATGGATTCACGATGCGCGATATGACCTATTTGTATGGATTGGATACATACAATTCCCAGCCGACAGGGGCCGATGTTTCAGCGCATCGTCAACGCGCTGGCGGAAGCCATTGAGGAGGGACGTCTCCGGGCTGGGCAAACTCTGCCGACGCACCGCGCGCTGGCCGGCAGGCTCGGCGTCGACCTCACGACGGTGACGCGCGCCTATGCCGAGGCGCGCCGGCAAGGCCTCACCGACGCGACCGTCGGACGGGGTACGTTCGTCAAGCCGCAGCCGGCCGGCGGCCTCAGGGCCTCCGCCATGCCGGGCATCGATCTTTCCATGAACCTGCCGCCGCAGCCGGCGGAAGCCGATCTCGACGGGCGCCTTGCGCGCGCGCTGGCCGAGGTGCGCGCCGAGAGCGGTTTCGCGCCCTATCTCACCTATCAGCAGCCCGGCGGCACCGGTGCCGAGCGGAAGACCGCGGCAGAGTGGCTTGGCGGCATGACCCCGGAGTTCGCGGCGGGTCTCGCGCCCGACCGCCTCGTGCTCTCGCCGGGCACACAGCCCGCGCTCTTTGCGCTCCTGCTCGCACACGCCACGCCGGGGGACGCGGTTCTCACCGAAAAACTCACCTATCCGGGCTTCAAGGCCGCTGCCGCAGCGCTCGGCATCGCGTTGATCGGTATCGAGATGGACGAGGAGGGGATGATCCCCGCCGCGCTCGACCGCGCCGCGCGCGGCGGAAGCGCCACGGTCGTCTATCTGACGCCGACGATGCACAACCCGACGACGGCGACCATGAGTGCCGATCGGCGCGAGCGCATTGCGGCCGTCGTGCGCAAGCGCGCCCTCATCCTGATCGAGGACGATCCCTACACCTTCCTCGCGCCCGGCCTGCCCCCGATTGCTGCGCTCGTGCCGGAGCGCAGCTATTTCGCGGCAAGCCTGTCGAAGGCCATCGCGCCGGGGCTGCGCACATCCCTCGTCGTGGCCCCGGAAGCCGTGGCCGCGGCGCGCTGCGCAGCGCTCCTGCGCGCCATCGTGCAGATGCCGTCTCCCCTCATGGCGGCGGTCGCGTCCAAGTGGATGCGAGACGGCACGGCTCGGGACCTCATCGCCGCTATTCGCGCCGAAGCGGCCGCACGTCAGGCGCTGGCGCGTGACGCCCTCCAGGGGCACGCCGCTGCGGCGCACCCAGGCGGCCTTCACGTCTGGCTCGCCTTGCCGGACCGTTGGCCCGCATCGCGTTTCGTTGCGCATTTGAGCGGACGCGGTCTTGCGGTCGTCACGGCGGACGCCTTCGCGACGGATCCGGCCCCGCCGAACGCCATTCGCCTCGCGCTGGGGGCTGCGCGCAGCCAGGCGCAACTCGCGCGCGCGCTTACGATTCTGAAAGATGCGCTCGGCAGCCTCGACGCCGAATCTCAGATCGTCTGACGACCGCTTCACCGGGCTTTAGACCATGATCGCTTCAGGCCCTATCAGCCTGAAGCGTGAATCATCGGTCTCACCAAAGATATAGAGCGTGATTCCGGTTCAATCGAAAATGATCACGCTCTAGAAGTATCGCTCCGCGAACATACTATTGCGACGTCGATGTTCGCCGCTAAGCTGCCGTGCAAGGGGCACGTGCCCGGAGGCGCAAAGTCGATGGATCAATGGCAACTGACGTTGGGGTGGACGCTCGCTGCCGCAGTCGTCACCGTCGCGGCGGTGAGCTTCAGGATCTGGTTTCTCGGAATTCCATCGGGGTGTCCGCCCGTCCTGCGGCACGTCGCGGCATACTTCCTGGCCTACCTGGCGGCCTTCGTCACCGTCACCACGCTTCCCACACCTTGGTTGCTGCCGGCGGTGGCCGCCGTCATGGCCCCGGCGATCGCGGTCAGCATCCATGGCCGGGAGCCACTGCTGACGCGCGCGTACGCCGAGACGACGGCCACGACTTTCGCGGTCTTCATCATCCTGTGGGTTGGCTACGAGCTGTTGCGCTTCGCCGGCTTCGACCTGTTCGCGTCTTGAACGGGCGCTCCCGCTACGCGTCTGTGAGCCCCAGCGAGGCGTAGGCGTCCGCGGCGCTCTCGTACACTCGCGTTTCGAGGCCGCGGCGGCGCAGCGCCTCCTGCAGCTTCGTGCGCGTGATGGTGCTCGTCGCGTAGCGCGCCATGCGCTCGTAATGATGCTTGTTCACGTAGGCGACCATGTCGGCGTACTGGTCGTAGAGGTCTTCCGCGATGCGGCAGCCGTCCTGGTTGACGACCGCGTTGACGCGCCGGCCCGCCGTCGTGCACGCCTCCGAAATGATGCGCTTGAGATCCGCCACGTCGGCCGCCTTGCGCGCGGACCAGGCCGAGAGGTTGATCGAGAGCAGGTTGCGGCTCGCGTCGTAGCTGATGCGGTCTTTGAGGCCCTCGTTCATGAGGTCGGCGAGCAAGCCCATCGGCCCCTCGGCGAAGAGCGCCGGGCTCATGGTGATCGGGCTATGGATGTGCGGCTTGAACGCCATGTGCGCGAGGATGTCCCGCTCGATGTCGATGCCGGGCGCCACCTCGATCAGCTCGAGACCGTGGTCGGTGAGCTGGAACACGCAGCGCTCGGTGACGTAGAGTACCGGCTGGCCCTTGTCGGCCGCGTACTGTCCCGAGAAGGTCACCTGCTCCACGTGGTTGACGAACTTCCGCGCGCGGCCCTCCTGCACGATCTTGAGGTTGCCGTCCTCGACCGCAACCTTGAGACCGCCCGCCGTGAACGTGCCCGCGAACACCACCGCGCGCGCGTTCTGCGAGATGTCGATGAAGCCGCCGCAGCCGTTGAGGCGCCCGCCGAACTTCGACGTGTTGACATTGCCGAGGCTGTCGCACTCCGCCATGCCGAGGCAGGTAAGGTCCAAGCCGCCGCCGTGGTAGAAGTCGAACATCTGGTTCTGGTCGATGATCGAATGCGCATTGGCCGACGAGCCGAAGCTCGATCCGCCCGCCAGCACGCCGCCGATGGCGCCCGCTTCCGTGGTCATGACGAGATAGGGCGTCACTTTTTCTTCGTTGGCGACGTTCGCGACGCCGTCCGGCGCGCCGACGCCGAGGTTGATCACGCCGTTGAGCGGCAGCTCGAACGACGCGCGGCGCGCGATGATCTTGCGCTCGTCGAGCTTCATCGTCGGCAGGTTGTCGACGGTCACGCGCACTTCGCCTGCGAGCGCCGGATCGTAGAGGACGCCGTAATTCATACGGTGCATCTCGGGCGGATCTGCCACGACGACGCAATCGACGAGGATGCCGGGAACCTTCACGTCCTTCGGCTTGATCGAGCCGTCGGCGACCAGACGCTCGACCTGCGCGATGACGACGCCGCCGTTGTTGTGCGCGGCCATCGCCTGCGCCAGCACGTCGAGCGTCAGGCACTCCTTTTCCATGCTGAGGTTGCCGAGCGGGTCGGCGCTGGTGGCGCGGATGAGGGCGACGTTGATCGGCGTCGCCTTGTAGAAGAGCCACTCCTGGCCTTCCACCTCGACCAGCTTGACGAGATCTTCGCGCGTGACCGTGTTGACCTTGCCGCCGCCGAAACGCGGATCGACGTAGGTGTGCAGGCCCACCTTGGTGAAGAGGCCCGGGCTGCCGGAGGCGCAGCTCCGGTAAAGCTTCGAGATCACGCCCTGGGGCAGGTTGTAGCCCTGGATCTTGTTGTCCTGCGCGGCCTCGGCAACCTTCGGCATGCGGCCGAAGTTGGCGGCGATGACGCGCTTGAGGAGGCCCTCGTGGTGCAGGCGGCCCGTGCCGAGACCTTTGCTGTCGCCCGCGCCCGCGCACATGATGAGCGTGAGGTCACGCGGCGCGTGGGTCTCGACGTAGCGCTTCTCGAGCGCGGCATGCAGCATCTCGGGGATGCAGCTCTGGACGAAGCCCGTCGTCGCGATGACGTCGTCGTCCTTGATCCGCGCGATGGCCTCGTCGGCCGTCATGACCTTGTTGTTCTGCATGAGCATTGTCCCCCGGGAAGCGGCCGCGTTGCTTGCGTCGTCCGTGCCGGATCGCCGGTCGGAGGACATGCGAGGCCATGCATGTTTATAGGGCGCACGGTATACGATTGCGCGGCGCCTTTAGGCAATGCCGCGAACCCGCCGCGGATCGTCCCACTCCAAGGGGTTGGATCAGCCTACCCACCTTCCTTAACCACCGGGAACGAGCCAGGCCGCCGGCCGGGCCACACCTTCGCCGGAATTGAACGGACATTTGCGTGTGCGCGGGAGCTTGGGGAACGGGGAAACAGTATGAAGATCTTCAGAGCGGGTGACGCCACGCGCGACGCCACGGAAATCACGACCGACGCGGCCCGTCATGTCTCGAACGGCGGTCTCGGAGCGACCATTCTGTCGGCCGTAGCGGTTCTCTTTTCGGGCTATAGCCTGTGGGAAAGCTCGCTCAAGACGGCCGACGTGCAGGTTTTTGTGCCCCGCGTCATTTCCTATGCTGCACCGTATCAAAACACGAACTTCGAGATGATCTCGATCCCCGTCACGTTGTCCAACGAAGGCGCGCGGACGGGCACCGTGCTGGATCTCGATCTCGCGGTCACCGATCCGCGGACGAAGCAGACGAAGCACTTCTATGCCGCCGAGCTCGGCGTCTGGTCGATGGAGCGCACGAGGACGCGGGCCTACGCGAGCTTCGCGCCCCTGCCGCTCGCCGGCCGCACGAGCCGCACCGAGCAGGTGCTGTTCTACACACGCGGTGACGACGAAAAGCCCGAGCAGATCATCCGCGAGCCCGGTCCCTACACCTTCACGCTCACCGTGCGGCAGGCGGAGGACCGCGGCGTGCTCGGCATCGAGGATGCGAAGGACGCGGTCTCTGTGACCTTCGAGCGCACGCTGCCGTTCTACGACGCACGTGCGTTCAACGAGGGCACTATCTCCATGCACGCGGCCGACTGGACGACCTCGACCAACGTGAAGAGCGACTGATGCGGTCCTGGAGGGACACGCACGACGTTGACTCGCCTTGCTGCCGGCTCTTAGGTAACGCCGTCCCGCCGCGACGAGGTTGCCTGCCCGATGAGACGCCCTGCCAGACGCTTGCTGACGATTTTTGCGCTCGTCGTTGGAGCGTTTCCGGCTTTCGCCGCGAGCGCGATGGCGCAGCAGGCGGGCTTCTCCACCAAGGCCCGCAACGCGATCCTGATGGACTACGACTCGGGCTCGATCATCTACCAGAAGGCTGCCGATCAGCTCGTGCCCCCCGCGAGCATGAGCAAGCTCATGACGCTCGCCGTGCTGTTCCGGGAGCTCAAGGAAGGCAACTTCACGCTCGACGACGAGTTCACGACCAGCGAGCATGCCTGGCGGACCGGCGGCGCACCCTCGCGCACGGCCGCCATGTTCATCCCCATCAACAGCAAGACGCCGATCCGCGAGCTGATCCAGGGCATTGCCGTGCAGTCCGGCAACGATGCCGCGATCACGGTGGCGGAGGGGATCGGCGGCTCCGTCGAAGGCTTCCTCAAACTGATGGCGGAGGAGGCGGCCCGCATCGGGCTCAGGAAATCGACGTTCCGCAATCCGACCGGCCTCACCGATCCCGAGCATCTGATGACCGCGCGCGAAATCGCCATTCTCGCCCGCCACCTGATCCGCGAATATCCCGAGCACTACAAGGTCTTCAGCCAGCGCCAGTTCGACTACCGCAGGCACAAGTTTTACAACCGCAATCCGCTGCTGGCCGAGGAAAACCTCGGCGTCGATGGGTTGAAGACCGGCCACACCAGCGCCGCAGGCTATGGCCTTGTCGTCTCCTCCGTCACGGAGGGGCGCCGGCTGATCGGCGTGATCATGGGCCTCGAAAGCGAGCGCGACAGGCGCAGCGAGGCACGCCGTATGCTGGAATGGGGCGCCAAGAGCGTATCGCGCGCCAAGCTCTTCGATGCCGGCGAGGCCGTGGGCTATGCGCGCGTCTGGGGCGGCGAGAACTTCTACGTTCCGTTGTCGGGCCAGGGAGACCTTGAGGTCATCCTGCCCAAATTCCCGCTCGATCAGCGCATCCGCGGCGAGATCGTCTATGACGGGCCGCTGAAGCCGCCGATCCGCAAGGGGGAGCAGATCGCCATGTTCCGCGTCACCAGCACGGTGCCCGGCAACCCCGAGCCCGTCGCTGTGAGCGAGACCCCGCTCTACGCCGAGACCGACGTGGACGAGGGCGGGTTCATGTGGCGCGGCGTCGATGCGCTCCTGCACCTCGCGCTGAGGCTGGTCCCGCTTTAGATGCCGCTGCCAATCAGCGCCTAGAGTGCTTCCGGAAAAGTAGGAACCGGTTTTCCAATAAGAAGCACGATAAAGCGAAAGCTTAGAGCCGCTCCGCGATTCCACCAAAATCGGAACGGCTCTAAGCGCCGGAAAGGGCGACGAGGCCCGCGATGGCGAGAACGACCGCGAACACGATCAGCATCGTCGAGACGCCCGCCAGGTAGGGATAGGCCTTGAGCCGCCCGGCCGTGGTGTTGAGTTCGCTCAGGATCACGTGCCCGCCCATGCCGCGGCGGAACCAGCCCACGACCTCGCCCTTCTGGCCGATGTGCCGCGCGACCCGCCGCCATCCGGCCCACATGTCGCCGAGCGGCCCGAGCAAAGATCGGAAATCGACCGTCATGCGCCCCGTCGGATCGGCGAAGATCGTGTCTTCGCCGATGACCGAGCCCGCATCCGCTCGTCCGATCACTTCGCCCGAGAGCCGCACCGGACGGCCGACGACCGGCGAGGCGGCGACGTCTCCCATGAGCGAGACGACGTCCGTGTCGTCCGGCGCAGGGAACGGATAAACGACCGGAATCAAAGCGGCCCAGACGGCGGCCGCGGCGGGGAACGCGAGCACCGCGAAGAGGGGCGACGCGCTTGCGAGACCGATGAGCCCGACACCGATGAACGCGAGCGTCGGCAGCGCGACGATCCCAAGCTCCCGCAGGCACTTGCTCCAGAGCGCGGCCGGGTTCACCCGCGCCCGCTTGGCCGCCGTCACGACGTCGATATCGGCAAACGTCTGCCCCTTCTCCTTGGCGATCACCGAAAGCGCCTTGATGCGCTTTCCCGTAAGCGGATGCGTGGACGACAGCTCCACGATCTTGGCCCAGGGATTGTAGATGTCGAACAGCATGGCGTCCGCCGTCGCTTCCGGGCGCATGCGCGAGGCTTCGACCACGAGCCCGAGATGGCGCGCGCCCTTGAAATCCATCACGCCCATGTG
>DAOMQQ010000134.1:0-7445 GCA_035445405.1 Hyphomicrobium sp. | reverse complement strand
TTCGGGTTTTTCCTTTTTGCTGAAATATCAAGGCAAATCGGGACGGCTGGCCTCGCTCCGATCTGGGCGGCGGTGTGGATTCCTGTGCTGCTGGTCATTCTGGTTTCGGTAACGGTGCTTTTGCACCAGGAGGACGGCTGAGTGATGCGTGTTGCGCACGAGCTGCTGCCGACATGCATGAAGATTTTGCCCACGTATTCTCGCCGTGCTGGTGGAGGATGCGGGGTTTTGCGTGCGCTTGCCGCAGGCGCTCTGCTCTGTACAGCCGCAGCCCTTCCGCTCATTGCCGCCGCGCCCTCCGCTCTTGCCCAAGGCTATAGCGAGGAAACCCGGGATACCGGCGGGAGCGCCCCCTCGGCTTTCCCTCAGCAGCCCGGCGGCATGTTCGGCACGCCCCAGAAGCTCGACGAGACGCTGCCGCTGTACCTGCAGGGCGACGAGCTCATCTACGACACGTCGGGCAACCGTGTGATCGCGCGCGGCAACGTCGAAATCTACTACAATAAGAACATCTTGACGGCCGACCAGGTCATCTACGACCAGGGCGCCAACACGCTGACCGCCTCCGGCAACGTCGAGCTCAAGGAAGCCAACGGCAACGTCATCCGCGCGGATGCCTATACGCTGACCGACGACTTCCGCGACGGCTTCGTACAGTCGCTGTCGGTGGTGACGCGTGACGATTCCCGCATTACCGCAGCCCGCGGCGAACGGCGCGAGGGCAACGTCACCGAATTCTCCGAAGCGACCTTCACGGCGTGTAAGAGCGACGGCAACGTTCCGCCGCTGTGGTGCGTCGGCGCGCGGCGCATCATTCACGACCAGCAGGCTGCCACGATCCGCTATCAGGACGCCGAGTTCAAAGTGCTCGGGACGACGATCGCTTATCTGCCCTACTTCGAGCACCCCGATCCGTCGGTGAAGCGCAAGAGCGGCTTCCTGATGCCGAGCTACCGCAATTCCGACGAACTCGGCATCTTCGTCGAGCTGCCGTATTACTTCGCCCTTTCGCCCCACTACGATTTCACGTTCCGCCCCCGTTACATGAGCGACCAGGGCGTGCTGTGGCAGGGCGACTGGCGCCAGAAGCTCGCGAACGGCGAATACTCGATCACCTTCGCCGCCATCGACCAGGATTGGACCAAGCTGCCGAGCGGCAACCCCAATGCCCAGGATCTCGACGGCTGGCGCGGCAGCATCGAGACACGCGGCCGCTTCTCGCTATCGAGCTGGTGGAGCTACGGCTGGAACGCCACCTTCGAGAGCGACGACAACTTCCGTCGTTTCTACAAGCTCGACAGCCTCTTGCTGACCGATCGCGTCAACGACATCTGGCTCGAAGGCATCTCGGACCGGAACTACTTCAGCGCCAAGCTCTATCATTTCGAGAGCCTGCTCTACAGCAACGACGGAGCGGATTCTCTCGTCCACCCGGTGATCGACCACAACTACGTCTTCCGCGATCCCGTGCTCGGTGGCGAGCTGTCCTGGAAGTCGCACGCCTTGAGCCTGTCCCGCTCGGATGTCTCGGTCGGCACAAATTCGATTTCTCAGGACATGAATCGCTTCGTGACCGAGGTCAAATGGCGCCGCCGCTTCACCGACGCGGTCGGCATCACCTACACGCCCTTCGGCGAGTTGCGCGGCGACATCTACCAGGTCAACTACACCGATTTCCCGGATCCCCTTAATCCGGGCATGAACCTCGACGACACGTTCCTGCGTGGCTTGGCAACGGGCGGCGCGACCGTGTCGTATCCGTGGGTTGCCAACGTCGGGAGCACCTCGCACGTGATCGAGCCGATCGGCCAGATCGTCACCCACAATGCGAGCGCCAAGCAGGAAGGCCTGCCCAACGAGGATGCCAAGAGCCTCGTCTTCGACGACACGAACCTGTTCGACACCAACAAGTTCTCGGGCTACGACCGCTTCGAGACGGGCACCCGCGCCAACGTCGGCGTGCAGTACACGTTCCAGGGCCCCGTGGGCTATGCCCGCGTGCTCGCCGGTCAGAGCTTCCATCTCTCGGGCGAGAACGCCTACGACGAGGACAGCATAGCGTTCGGAAGCCGCAGTGGCCTCGAAACCAAAAGCTCCGACTATGTGCTCGGCTTCTACCTCGCGCCGACCGATATCTTCCGCGTGATCGCCCAGTCGCGCTTCGACGAGGACGATCTCACGCTCCGCCGTCAGGAGCTGGCTGCTACGTTCACCTACGGTCCGCTGGCGCTCGGCACGTCGTACACGTACACCAACACCAACCTGCTCGACGAAACGATCGGTCCGACAAACACCTTCCTGACCGAGCAGGACATCTCGGCCTATGCGACCCTCCGGCTTACCGATCGCTGGTCGCTGTCGGGCTCGATGCGCTACGACCTCGAGCGCGGCGCCCGCCTCTACGATTCGATCACTCTCGCCTACCTCGACGAATGCTTCATGCTGAGCGCCACCTACAGCGAGACGTTCATCGAGGACGTCTATCGTGACATCCGGCCCGATCAGGTCGTCATGCTGCGCTTCGAGCTGAAGCACCTCGGCGGCTTCAACTACCAGACCAACGTCGTCGATTTCATGGGCGGCGAGGACGCTACTGCCTACCGGCCGTAATAAGGATCGGCTGGTTTTCGGGCCCGACCCCAGAGTGCTCTTCTCGAGCCCGCCGCTTTTACCATGACCACCCTCTCACCGTGTGCGGGCGCCATGCGCCTTGGCACCGCCATGGTTGGTGTGGATAAAGGTTCCGCCCTTTGCGAAGGTGTCGTCCGGGCTTTATCCTCCCAAATGAGTCAAGGCCCTGAGAGTGCCGGCGAGACAGCGAAGATGACCGACCTATTCCGTGCCGCCCCCTTTTCATCCGTCCGGCTCTGCCTCGGAGCGGGCGTCGCGCTCGCCCTCTGGGCCGCTGCACCGGGCGGGACGCAGGCCCAGGACGCCGCCGGAACCCTCACGGCCAATGTCGAGGCCGCCGAGCCTCAGCAGGCCCCGGGCCGAGCTCCACGCTCCAAGGGGGCGCAGGGAATTGCCGTTCTCGTCAACGACGAGCCGATCACAGCTTACGAGATCGAACAGCGCGCGGCCTTTCTCGCGCTTCAGGGTGCCGGCCGAAGCGCCGACGACATGAAGGCCAAGGCCGAAGCCCGCTGGAAGCGCATTGTCCAAGATCCGAACACGAACAAGCGGTTCCAGGACTTCTTGAAGAAGAACAACGTCCAGTCTCAGGAGCAGGCCCGCGCGCTGCAGGAGAAGTTCATCAAGCAGCTGCAGAGCAACATGATGGCCGAGATCCAGCGCGAGGCGCGTGCCGGAGCCGTCTCCCGCTCGCGCGGGCAGGCGCAGGAAGAGCTGATCGAGGAAAAGCTCAAGCTCCAGGAAGCACGCCGCCAGAACGCCATCGCCGAAGATGAGGACGTCGATCGCATCGTCTCCGGGATCGCCGAGCGCAACAACATGAACCTCGAGCAGTTCGGCAAGCACATGAAGGGCATGGGCGTCGACATCGAGACGATGAAAGCTCGCTTCCGTGCCGAAATGTCCTGGCGTGAGGTCGTCCGCCGCCGGTTCGGCAGCATGGTCGCCATCACCGAGCGCGACGTGGACCGCTTCGTCGCCAACACGCCGATGGCTCAGGCCGATCTCGAGTTGCAGGTCCGGCGCATTACGCTTCCTCTGCCCGCCCAGGTCGATCAGGCCGTGATCGCCCGGCGCATCTCGGAAGCGGACCTGCTGGCGGCGCGTTACACGGGCTGCGAATCCATGCCCGGCCTTGCCGCCGCCGCGTCCGACGCCAAGTACGAAGACCTCGGCATCCGCAAGCCCTCGACCATTCCCGAGCCGACGCGCACCCTGCTGCTCAATGCGGGTGACGGCGATCTGCTTCCATCGAGCGTCGGCAGCGCCGGGATCGAGCTTTGGGCGCTGTGCGGCCGCAAAACGGGCGGCGAATCCACGCGCGAGACCGCGCAGAACGAATTGCGCCAGAAAGAGTTCGATGTCCTCGCCCAGCGGCATCTGAAGGACCTGCAGCAAGACGCGGCCATCGAGATCCGCTGATGACGACGCGCGCGCCCGCCCGGGCAGGTGCATCCGATCGGACGCGGCCGCTCGCGCTCAGCATGGGCGATCCTGCCGGCATCGGCCTCGACATCGCGCTCATGGCTTGGCATCGGCGCGCCAACGAGGCTCTTCCGCCCTTCGTTTTTTTTGGCGACGCGGCCCCGCTCGCGGCGCGCGCGGGCGCGCTCGGACTGGGCGACCTTCCGATCGAGATCGTATCGGATCTGGCGACTGTCCCCGATATCTTCGCGACGCGCTTTCCGGTGTTCTCCGTCGCCTGCCCGGCCCCCGTCGTCGCGCGCACGCCGGACCCGGCGAACGCACCCGCCGTAATCGGCGCGATCGAGGCGGCGGTCGACGCCGTCCGCGACGGCCGCGCACGCGCCGTCGTGACCAATCCCATTTCCAAAGCCGTGCTCAAGGCGCACGGCTTTCCGCATCCCGGTCACACCGAGTTTCTGGGGGCGCTTGCGGAAACCCGCTTCGGCGTCGAGAGCGTGAAGCCGGTAATGCTGCTCGCCTCGCGTGAGCTTCGCGTCGTGCCGCTCACGATCCACATCCCGCTCGCGAGCGTTCCCGCCGCAATTTCGAAAGAGGCGATCGAGGAGACGGCGCGCATTCTGCATCGGGCGTTGCGTGTGGATTTCGGCATCGCGAAGCCGCGCATCGCGATCACCGGCCTCAATCCCCATGCCGGCGAGCAAGGGACCATGGGCGACGAGGACGAGCGCATCGTGGCGCCCGCCATCGCCGCGCTTGCGCGGGAGGGGTTGGCCGTGACCGGGCCCCATCCGGCCGACACGCTGTTCCACGCGGCTGCACGAGAAACCTACGATGCCGTCCTCGCGATGTATCACGATCAGGCGCTGATCCCGATCAAGACGCTTGCGTTCGACACCGGCGTCAACGTCACGCTGGGCTTGCCGTTCGTCCGCACGTCGCCCGACCATGGCACGGCGTTCGCCATCGCCGGCACGGGGGAAGCGCGTGCGACGAGCCTGATCGAAGCGCTGAAATACGCGGACGCCATCGCAACGCGCCGCGAGTGCGCCGCACGCGGTGACGGGTCTTGACGATGTCGAGCGACGCCGCCTCATCCCGGCCTGGAGCGAGCCCCGACGGTCTTCCGCCGTTGCGCGACGTCATCCGCGAGCACGAGCTTGCGGCCAAGAAGAGCCTCGGACAGAACTTCATTCTCGACCTCAACCTCACGCGCCGGATTGCGCGCGCGGGCGGCGCGATCGACGGGCGCACCGTCGTCGAGGTCGGCCCCGGCCCCGGTGGCCTCACGCGCGCATTGCTGATGGAAGGCGCGGGCCGCGTCGTCGCCGTCGAGCGCGACGCCCGTTGCCTGCCGGCTCTTGCACAAGTCGCTGCGCGCTACCCCGGACGCCTCGTCGTACACGAAGGCGACGCGCTCGAAGCCGACTGGCAAGCGCTGATCGCGAACCCGCGCGAGAAGGTCATCGTCGCCGCCAACCTGCCCTATGGCGCGGCGACGACGCTGCTCATCGGCTGGCTCGAAACCGAGCCGTGGCCGCCGTGGTGGGACCGCATGGTGCTGATGTTCCAGAAGGAGGTCGCCGAGCGCATCGTGGCGGAGCCCGGCAGCAAGGCCTACGGCCGCCTGTCCGTCATCTCGCAGTGGCGCGCGCATGCGCATATCGCGCTGACGCTTCCTCCCGAAGCCTTCACGCCCCCGCCGAAAATCTCGTCCGCCGTTGTCGTGTTCACGCCGCGCGCGGAGCTCCAGCCGGCGTGCTCGGTCAAAGCCCTCGGCCGCGTCACGGCGGCCGCGTTCGGCCAGCGGCGCAAGATGCTGCGCGTCTCGTTGAAAACGCTGGTGACGGATCCCGACGCGCTCCTCGAAGCGGCCGGCATCGCGCCGGATCTCAGGGCAGAGCGGCTCACGGTGCGCGAGTTCGCGAAGCTCGCGCTCGTCTACGAACGCTCGCCTGCGGGGCGTTAACGCGCCTGTCATCCCGGCCAAGTTGAGCGAAGCGAAACGCAGAGCCGGGACCCAGGAAAAACTGCTATCGCAAAATATCGCGTCTCCGACGACTTCTTGCGCTGGGTCCCGGATAAGGCTCCGGCATGACCGCCTTCGCCGTTCCGGGATGACACAGTGTGGGCCTCGCGCACGCGCGCTACTTCACGCCGAGCTTCTTCTGCAGGTTCGTCGACGAGGTCGTGTACTGGAAGGTGAGCTTCTTGTCGGGGTGCACATACTTGTGCGCCTGCTGCGCCATCAGCGCCGCCTCGTGAAAGCCGGAAAGGATCAGCTTCAGCTTGCCCGGATACCAGTTGATGTCGCCGATGGCGAAGATGCCCGGCTCGCTGGTCTCGAACTTCTCGGTATCGACCAGCACGAGGTTCTCGTTGAGGTTCAGCCCCCAGCTCGCGACGGGGCCAAGCTTCATCGTGAGCCCGAAGAACGGCAGCATCGCATTCGCGGTGATCCGCTCCTCGCCGTCTGCGGTCTTGATCGTCACGCCCGAAAGCGTGTCGCCCTCGCCGTGCAGCGCCGTCATCTGCCCGATCATGAGGCGCACCGTGCCGTCGGCGACGAGCGCGCGCATCTTTTCGACCGAGTGCGGCGCTGCGCGGAACTCGTCGCGCCGATGCAGAAGCGTGAGCGAGTTCGCGATGGGCGCGAGCGACAGCGTCCAGTCGAGCGCCGAGTCGCCGCCGCCGACGATCAGCACGTCGCGGCCTCTGAACGTCTCCATCCGGCGCACGGAATAGAAGACCGATGTGCCTTCGAAGGCCTCGATGCCCGCGAGTGGCGGACGCTTCGGCGTGAACGACCCGCCGCCTGCCGCCACCACGACGACTTTCGCGCGGATCTCGCGGCCCGCATCCGTCTTGAGGTGGAAGCGTCCGTCTTCGCCGCGCTGAAGCTCGTTCACCTGCTCGCCGAAGAAGAACGTCGCGCCGAACGGCTTGATCTGCTCCATCAGCCGGTCGGTAAGCTCCTGGCCGGTGACGGTCGGCAGCGCCGGAATGTCGTAGATCGGCTTCTCGGGATAAAGCTCGGAGCACTGCCCGCCCGGCTTGTCGAGAATGTCGATCACGACCGTCTTGATGTCGACGAGCCCGAGCTCGAACACGGCGAAGAGACCGACGGGACCCGCACCGATCACGACCGCGTCGGTCTCGGTCACCGCATCAACGGCCTCCGTGTCGAGGCCGGGCTGATCCAACGCCATGGGCGCGTCTCCTTAGCTCGATGCGCGCCGTCAGATCGCCGGCGCCCGCATGGTCTCAGAACTGCTTTTCCGGAACGCGAAACGTGATGCCGTCGAGCGCGTCGGTGATCTTGATCTGGCAGGAAAGCCGGCTCTCCTTGCGCACGTCGAATGCGAAGTCGAGCATATCCTCTTCCATCG
>DAOMQQ010000133.1:0-7499 GCA_035445405.1 Hyphomicrobium sp. | reverse complement strand
CATAGGCCTCGCATCCGCCCGACCGGATGCGCTCCTCGTCTCCCTTCATCGCGAACGCCGTCACCGCGACGACGGGAATGTCGCGCAGCTCCTCGTCCTCCTTGAGCCACTTCGTCACTTCCAGCCCCGAAACCTCCGGCAATTGAATGTCCATGAGGATCAGGTCCGGCCGATGAACGCGGGCGAGCGTGAGCGCATCGAGCCCGTTTCTGGTCTGGACGGTCAGATAGCCGTAGGCATCGAGCAGATCGTGGAAGAGCTTCATGTTGAGCTCGTTGTCTTCCACGATGAGCACGGTTTTCCCGGCGCGGGGGCTCACCTCACCCTGCGTCTGGCCCTCGACGGCCGTGGTCGTCGCTTGATACGTCATCGCCGAGTGTCTTTTGCGCTGCCCCGCCACTACCTGCACCGATTCTGGGGGTCTGAGAGAGCGAGTATGCCCGTGTTAGCTTAAGCAACTGTTGAAAGCTTTGCCGCGTTACGAAATAGCGGGCTAAATGTCTGCCGCGACGAACAAAAAGGACATCGTGGAAGATGGCGAAACGCGAGCCGAAAACGGGCGTGGAAGACGCCCAGACCGTGGGCCTTTCAGCCCTCGCATTCCTTGCCGAGGATGCCCCTCGTCTCGGCCGTTTCCTCGCGCTGACCGGCATCGGCCCGGACCGGCTCAGAAGCGCCGCCGACGCCCCCGAAACCCTCCTCGCCGTCCTCGATCACCTGCTCGGCGACGAATCCCTTCTCCTCGTATTTGCCGCCTCCCGCGGCATCCGGCCCGAGACGCTCCTCCCCGCCAGGGAGGTGCTGGCCCGCACCCTCGGCAGCGAGACCGTCTATGAATGACGGCGCGCTCCGCCTCGGCATCGATCTCGGCGGTACCAAGATCGAGGGCTGCGTGCTCGCCCCCGACGGCTCGGAAGCCGCGCGCCAGCGTATCCTGGCCCCGCAGGGCAACTACGACGACACGCTGGCCGCCCTCACCAGCCTGATCCGGGATCTCGAAAAGCAGGCGGGCGCCGCCGTGACCATCGGCATCGGCATGCCGGGATCGCTCTCTCCCTCGACGGGCTTGGTCCGCAATGCCAACTCGACGTGGCTCAACGGTCGGCCGCTGCGCCAGGATCTCGAACAGGCGCTTGGCCAGCCGGTTCGCATGGCGAACGATGCCAACTGTTTCGCTCTCTCCGAGGCGACGGACGGCGCCGGCGCTGGCGCCCGCTCCGTGTTCGGCATCATCATCGGTACGGGATGCGGCGGTGGCCTCGTGTTCGACGGCCGCGTCCTCGAAGGCGCGCGCGGCATCGGCGGAGAATGGGGCCACAATCCCCTGCCCTGGGCCGAGGCAGACGAGCACCCGGGCCCAACCTGCTGGTGCGGACGCGTAGGATGCATGGAAATGTGGGCGTCTGGCACGGGCCTCTCCGGCGATTACAAGCGCCGCACCGGGGAACTCGTCTCCGGCCACGAGATCGTCGCCCGCGCAGCGCTTGGCGAGCCCGACGCGCGCACGAGCCTCGACCGCCACGCCTCGCGTCTCGCCCGCGGGCTCGCCCACGTCATCAATATCGTGGACCCCGAGATCGTCGTTCTCGGCGGCGGCCTCTCGAAGTTGCCGCACCTCTACGATGTCCTGCCCGGCCTCGCTGCGCCCTACGTCTTCTCCGACGTTCCCGCAATCGTCATCCGCCCGCCGAAGTGGGGCGACGCAAGCGGCGTGCGCGGTGCCGCCTGGCTCTGGAACGCGTAGCGTGGCTCTCCCACACGCCTGTCATCCCGGCCAAGCGAGGCGAATGCCGAGCGCAGAGCCGGGACCCAGGAGAAGCTCCTATCGCAACAAAACCGGCGCGTCAGCGCCCGGGAGCGTCTCGGCGAAGCCAAGCTCCGCTTGGACGCGACCCGGCGGTCATGGCGGAGCCATGCAGGAGAAGAGTGGCGGAGCCATGCAGAAGAAGAGTGGCGATGCTCCACATGGACTGCGCCGGCCATCCACCGGCGCCCTCCTGCCCCTTATCCGAAGCTTCCCGCAACTTGCGTACGAAAAAAATAAGCCCCCTACGGCGTCACGCCCTTGCACGGCGAGGGCTCGAAGTACGTCAGCTCCTTGAGCTCGCCGCGAATGGCGAATTCGCCGTGATTGATCCGGAGGCTGCTCGTCACGCCGTTCTCATGAAAGCGGTAGCTCATCTCGTAGAGCGGCACGGCATCCGCCTTGCCCGAGTCGGGCGCGTAGTAGCTCACGAGCACCGGCCACGAGGGAATGTCGTCGAGCGCATCGCCGCCCTTCGCCAGCGCGATCGGCGTGCCCTGCCCGTCCTTGACCTGCCGTCCGATGGCCGTCGACGTCACATAGATTTTGTCGCCCGTCTCCGATCCGTCGAAGAGGTTTGCGGACAGCATGAACCGGCCCTCCCGCGCGGCCTGGATGATTGCCGTCGAATGCTGGATCGGAAAATAGATGTCCTCGGAAAGCTCGAACTCGCGCTCGGTCGGCTTGGCCAGATCGACGCTCACCGCGCCCGACGCGCGCGGCCGCGTCGCTTCGCCCTGGGTCTGCTCCGCCTGCACTTCGTTCTGGTAGGTACTTGTGGAGAAGCGCAAGCGGCGCGCCGGCACGTCCTCCCAGCTCGACGTTCTGAGATCCGTCGTCTGCACCTCGCCCTGCTGGTTCAGCGTCTGCGTGACGAAGCGCATGCTCTGCGCGTGGCCCTCGCACCGATTGCCGGACAGCTCGTAGACGATCCGCCCTTCGACCGACACCACGCCCGACGCCGACGAGACGGTGTCGAGCGTCAGGTCGTAGACCGCCCGATGCGGCGCGAACACGACCTCCTTGGCCACCCGGGCCTTCGACGAGGCGCCTGCTTTGCTGACACCGGGGCCGCCCGTCCCCGCGCCGGTTGCCTGCGCGTACCCCATCCAGGGCACCTGCCAGAGCAGCGCCGCGAACAGGGCCAGCAAGGCCCGCATCGCCCCCTTGGAAGCGCCCCTCGAAAGCTTCGGCGCACGATCTCGCATTCTCGGTCATCCTGTTGAAATAGCGGGAAGAGAAGCCGGACGACATGCCGGCTCCTGCCCCGCCACCAT
Source organism: Hyphomicrobium sp. (assembly GCA_035445405.1). Taxonomy (GTDB): domain Bacteria; phylum Pseudomonadota; class Alphaproteobacteria; order Rhizobiales; family Hyphomicrobiaceae; genus Hyphomicrobium_C. Next base: position 4,418 of record DAOMQQ010000133.1, on the reverse strand, counting down.
CCTCCCCCGAATCTAAGGCACGGGAGCGGCGTTGCAAAGTCCGCTCCATCGAGTATGCAGGGGACCCTGACCATTCTGCGGCCATCCGCCCGCCACCAACACCGGAGATCCCCGCCATGACCGGCACTGTTGAGGACCGCCTGGCCTCGCTCGGCTACATCCTGCCCGCCGCCCCCGCCCCGGTCGCCAACTACGTGCCCTACACGGTCGTCGGCAACCTGCTGTTCATCTCCGGCCAGGTCTCGAAGGCCGCCGACGGAACGCTCGCCACCGGCGCGCTCGGCCGCGATCTCGACGTGGCCGCCGGCCAGGCCGCCGCGCGCCACTCCGCCCTCAACGTGCTCGCCCAGGCCAAAGCCGCCCTCGGCAGCCTGGAACGCGTGGCCCAGATCGTCCGCCTCACCGGCTTCGTCAATTCCACGCCTGACTTCACCGACCACCCGGCGGTCATCAACGGCGCATCCGATCTCATGGTCGAGGTTCTGGGCGACGCCGGCCGCCACACGCGCGCAGCCGTCGGCGTCTCCAGCCTGCCGCTCAACTCGGCGGTCGAGATCGACGCGATCATCCGCATCGCCGACTGACGGGCCTGGAGGAAGACGCCATGCTCGATCCCGTCTTCCTCCGCCCCATCGCCCACCGCGGCCTGCACGATGCGGCGAAGGGCGTGATCGAGAACACGGCGGCGGCGTTCGAAGCTGCCATCGCCAAGGGCTACGCAATCGAGTGCGATCTCGTGGAAGCGGCCGGCGGCCTTCCCGTCGTCTTCCACGACGACACGCTCGACCGGCTGACGGAACGGAACGGCGCGATTGCTCACCTCGCGCCGGGCGATCTCGAACACGTCCGCTTCAAGGGATCGGACAGCATCGGCATTCCAACCTTCGCCGCGTTTCTGGAATTCTGCGAGCCGCGCGTGCCGCTCGTCGTCGAGATCAAGAGCAACTGGCGTCCGCCGCATCCCGCATTCCTGCACGAGATCGCGCGCCTCGCCTTGGATCACGAAGGCCCGATCGCGCTTATGTCGTTCGACCCGGCCGTGATGGCGGCTCTCGCCCGCCTCGCGCCCGCTATCCCGCGCGGGATCGTCTCAGGCCGCTACCGCGATGCCGACGGCACGCCCTGGTGGCCCGAGCTCTCGGGCTGGCGCACATTCTGTTTGAGAAACCTTCTCGAAGATCGCGCCGCCCCGCCGGATTTCTACGCGTACGAAGTGGGCGCGCTTCCGACATTGGCGACACGCTTTGCGCGTTGGCGCAACCGCCCCGTTCTCACCTGGACCGTGCGCTCCGAAACCGACCGCGCGCTTGCCGCACGCCACGCCGACGCGCCGATCTTCGAAGGCTACGAGCCTTAGAGTGCTTCCGGAAAAGTGGGAACCGGGTCATGGCGGAGCCATGCAGTGCGAAGTTTCCGATAAGAAGCACGATAAAGCAAAAACTTAGAGCCGTTCCGCGGTTCCACCAAAAATCGGAACGGCTCTAGAAAAAACTCGCGGGCTTCACCGACGGCGGTTCGATAGATAATCCGACAGCTCACAGCAATTGCGCCGAAGCCCGAAGGGCTCAGGCCGCAAGGCGGCCCGGCGCGAGCGCCGCCCCCCGCGGAGGGCGCCGGATCGCCAACGGCGATCCGAACAGCGCCCGTGAGCGAAAAAAACTACCTATCGATTTCCCCGAACACGATGTCGAGCGAGCCGATGATCGCGGAGACGTCCGCCAGCATGTGCCCCTTGTTGAGGAAGTCCATCGCCGCGAGATGCGGGAAGCCGGGCGCCCGGATCTTGCAGCGATAGGGCTTGTTCGAGCCGTCGGCCACGAGATAGACGCCGAACTCGCCCTTCGGCGCTTCGACCGCCGCGTACACTTCCCCGGCCGGCACGTGGAAGCCTTCCGTGTAGAGCTTGAAGTGATTGATGAGCGCTTCCATGGAGCGCTTCATCTCGCCCCGCTTCGGCGGAACCACGCGCGGGTTGGGCGCCGAAACGGGCCCTGCCCCCTCAGCGCTCGTGAGCTTCTCGCAAACCTGCTTCATGATCTTCACGCTCTCGCGCATCTCGAGCATGCGGATCAGGTAACGGTCGTAGCAGTCGCCGTTCTTGCCGATCGGAACATCGAAGTCGAGCTCGCTGTAGCACTCGTAAGGCTGCGACTTGCGCAAATCCCACGCAGCCCCCGAGCCACGCACCATCACGCCCGAGAAGCCCCAGGCGAACGCGTCGTCGAGGCTCACGACGCCGATGTCGACGTTCCGCTGCTTGAAGATGCGGTTCTCGGTGAGCAGCCCCTCGATGTCGTCGAGCACCTTCAGGAACGGATCGCACCACGCGTAAATGTCGTCGATGAGCTGGCGCGGCAGATCCTGATGCACGCCGCCGATGCGGAAATACTTCGCGTGCATGCGGCTGCCCGATGCGCGCTCGTAGAACACCATCAGCTTCTCGCGCTCTTCGAAGCCCCACAGCGGCGGCGTCAGCGCACCGACGTCCATCGCCTGCGTGGTGACGTTGAGGAGATGCGAGAGATGCCGTCCGATCTCGGAAAAGAGCACGCGGATGAGCTGCCCGCGCCGCGGCACTTCGAGGCCGAGGAGCCGCTCCGCCGCGAGGCAGAACGCGTGCTCCTGGTTCATCGGCGCCACGTAGTCGAGGCGGTCGAAATAGCCGATCGCCTGCAGATAGGTCTTCGCTTCGATCAGCTTCTCGGTGCCGCGATGCAAAAGCCCGATGTGCGGATCGACACGCTCCACCACCTCGCCGTCGAGCTCCAGCACGAGGCGCAACACGCCGTGCGCAGCCGGATGCTGCGGCCCGAAGTTGATGTTGAATGGACGGATTTCGGTCTCTGCCATGGTCAGCCCTGCCCCGTCTCCTTGCCGGCCGCAAAGGCCGCCATCACCTCGGCGCCGGTCATCTTGTTCGTCTCGTTTGCGAAGTCGTAATAGGCCGGTTTTTCGTCGACGAAGATCTCGGCGACGAAGGCCAGGTCCGATTGATCGTCGAACGCGCCGGCCGAAAGCGCGTAATGCTCGGCGCCCGAAAGCCGCCAGTAGAGCGACGTGCCGCACGTCGTGCAGAACGCGCGCTCGCCCCAGTCCGACGACTTGTAGACACCGATGTTTTCGGCGCCCTCGAAGCGAACCGGGCCCTCGTGGTCGTGGGCGAAAAATGGGCCCGAAGCCCAGCGCCGACACATGCTGCAATGGCAGACGCCGACCTCGCGCTTTTTAGGATCGAACGAAAAGCGGACGGCGCCGCAAAGGCATCGACCGCTGAGCGTACCGCCTTCCGTCGCCATGTCGCTCCTCCTCAAACGCCTGAAGCTGCAGCCGCAGCGGCAGGTGGCGCGATCGCGTCCACCCCGGCGCGCTGCGCCTTCTCGTTCACACGCGCGACGAAGCGCGCCCACGGCACCACCATGCGCTCGTGCCGGCCCTTGCCGATCACCTCGACGCCATCGTGCGCCGTGACCTCGAACGCCACCCGCCGGCCCGTGACGCCTGTACAGGTTGCATCCACCGTCACCACCTGGCCGGGCACCGTCGCCGCCGCATGGGAAACGTCGACGTGAATGCCGAGCGAGCCCTCGCCGTCTTCGAGATGCGGCTTCAAGACTTCGAGGCACGCCCACTCCATCAGCCCCACCATGAACCCGGTCGCGAACACGCCCGGCATGGCGCGAAAATCGGCGGATTCGGCATAGAGATGCGGCACCGTCTTCTCCGCCGTCACCGTGAACGTGAGCTGCGCCGTCGCGCCCGCTTCGAGCGTCGCCTTCATGCCCGGCTGGCCTTCTCGTCGCCCGGCAGCGCGTAGTCGGGTCCTTCCCACGGGCTCTCGAAATCGAAGCGGCGGAACTCCTGCACCAGCTTCACGGGCTCGTACACGACACGCTTCGCATCGTCGTCGTAGCGCACCTCGACATAGCCGGTGAGCGGGAAATCCTTCCGCAGCGGATGGCCCTGGAAGCCGTAATCGGTGAGCAGGCGGCGCAGATCGGGATGGCCGGTGAACAGGATGCCGTACATGTCGTACGCCTCGCGCTCATACCAGTTCGCCGCCGGAAACACGCCGATCACCGACGGCACCGCCGTCTCCTCGTCGGTCTCGACCTTGACCCGGATCCGCTGGTTGAGGCGCGGCGACAGCAGGTGATAGACGACATCGAAGCGCCGCTCGCGCGCCGGCCAGTCCACGCCGCAAATGTCGATCAGAACTTCGAAACGGCACCGCGGATCGTCCCGCAAGGTCGTGAGCACGTCCGCGATGCGAGCTCCGTCCACCACGAGCGTCAGCTCGCCCACGGCAATCCATCGCTCGCTGACGGCATCGCCGAGCGTCGCTACCACATGCGTTTCAAGATCGGTCAGCACTGTCTCTTCCATGACGGCCGCGCATCCCTGCCGCGATTATCTCTCGA
>DAOMQQ010000132.1:0-7556 GCA_035445405.1 Hyphomicrobium sp. | reverse complement strand
TCGCCCATCAGGTCCGAAATCTTGTTACGGCCGAACAGGAGAACGACGACGAGCAAAAGGATCAAGAGATGGGTCGCACTCAACCCCATGGGGATACCTCCTCTAGTATCTTTCGTCTTTCATCGAGATGCCGAAAGACACTAGCCCGTTGTTTTGTCGTGCCTCTTATCCGAAAGCAAGTCTCGGCCCGGGGCACGGCCGCGGCGCAAGAGGCCGCATGTTTCGGCGGGCACTATCGCAGAATTGCCCCCTGCTCGCAAGCGCGCGCCTGCCTCGGCATCTAGCCATCAATTATTTGATATTCAAGCGTCTTTGCCGTTACGCGCCGGAAAGACGAGCACCTCGCTCGGGTCGATGTGAAGCCGCACCTCGCTCCCCCGTGCGATATCGTGACCGACCCGTGTGCGGACATTCAGAGGCGCTTCGAACCCTTCGACGACGACTTCGAGCCGCATCGCGTCTCCAAGGAACCTCGCGTCGCGAACGCGCCCCGCCAGCCCCGAAGGCTCTCCGCCTCCGTTCGTGCCGGCCGGGGCGAGGCCGACCGACCGCTCCCGGATGCAGAGCGTCGCCTGCCCGCCGTCGGCAAGCCCCGGCACCGCAACGGAACCGAAAGGCGTCAGCGCCCGTCCACCCGCGACCGTCACGCCGAGCTCGTTGATCTCAGAAAAAAGCCGCGCAACGAACAGCTCCGCCGGACGGCGATAGAGATCCTCGGCGCCGCCCACCTGCACCAGCCGCCCGGCACGCATGACCGCAATCCGGTCGCCGAGACGCATCGCCTCCTCCGGATCGTGCGTTACGATCATCGTCGTTGCGCGCGTCTCGCGAAGCAGCGCCAGCGTCTCCTGCTGCATGGATTCGCGGAGTTGTACATCGAGCCCGGAGAACGGTTCGTCCATGAGCATCACGGCCGGGCGAGGAACGATGGCACGCGCGAGCGCCACGCGCTGCTGCTGCCCGCCGGAAAGAATATGCGGATACTGGTCGGCATACCGCTCGAGCCCGACGCGTGCGAGCACGGCGAGCGCCTCGCGCCGCGCATCCGCCCGCGGCAGCGCCTTGAGGCCGAACGCGACGTTTTCGAGAATGGTGAGATGAGGAAAGAGCGCGAAGTCCTGAAACATCAGGCCGACGCCGCGCGCCTCGGGCTGCACGAACCGCTCCGGCCCCGCAACCTCGCGCCCATTGATGAGAACCCGCCCGCTGTCCGGACGCTCGATCCCGGCCGCGACCCGCAGCAGCGTGGTCTTGCCGCAGCCGGAGGGCCCGAGCAGGCACACGACCTCTCCCGGCGCGATGTCGAGCGAGAGGCGATCGAGCGCCGCCCGCTCTCCATAGCGTTTCGAGACGTCCTCGAACCTGACCTCGGCCGCAAACGTCGCACCCGCCCGCACGCGCCCGCCGTCCGCGAGCACGTTCGAAACCGCTTCTTTCGAGGATTTATTGAACAGCCAGTTCGCCACACGCCACCCGATCCAGCCTCATCGGAAGCCCGCAACCGAGGGAGCGGCGTGGCTTAAGTAGACGAGGCTAGTCCGGTTTAGCGTCGCTGTCGTCGCCGGGCAAGTCGCGATCCTGTTCGGCCTCGCCCGTATCGTCATCGTCGGCTGTCGCGAGATCGTCCGTCTCGGACGTTGCGACATCGTCCATGTCGGACGTTTCGGTCTCGTCGCCCGACGCCTCGTCCTCCGCCGCGCTCTCGTCTTCGCCGGCCTCTTCGAGCGGCAGCTCGTCCGGCATCAGAGACGCAACCGATGTGGGATCGGGAATGGCGAAGCCCGGCGGCAGGTGCCCGTCGAGCAAGCCCTGCGCCTTGAGGTCGGAGAGGCCCGGCAGATCCTTGACGCTGTCGAGCCCGAAGTGCGCGAGGAAGCTGTCGGTGGTGCCGTAGGTCAGCGGCTTGCCCGGCGCGCGCCGGCGCCCGCGCGGACGGATCCAGCCCGCCTCCATCAGGATGTCGAGGGTGCCGGCGGACGTGGTGACGCCGCGGATGTCCTCGATCTCGGCGCGCGTCACCGGCTGGTGATAGGCGACGATGGAGAGCGTTTCGAGCGCTGCACGCGAAAGACGCCGCTCCTCAACCGCATAGCGTTCGAGCAGGTATCCGAGATCCTCCGCCGTGCGCAGCACCCATTTGCCGGCGACGCGCACGAGGTTCACGCCGCGCGGCGCGTAGGCGGCCTTGATCTCCGCAATCACGTCTGCGATGGCGCTGCCGTGGCGCAGATGTCCTGCCAGCCACGCATCGTCGAGCGGCACGGGGGATGCGAACAGCAACGCCTCGACGATCCGCACGTCCTCGATGTGAACCTCGCCCTCACCCTCGGCGGACGGCTGGGAGGACTCCGGCTCGCCGCCCTCCAACTCTTCGCCCAGCGCGCGCGCAAGCTCAATCGCTTCCTGCGCCTCGGGCGCATTGAGGGCCCCTTCGCTCGTCACCAGTCTCAGCCTCGGCGGAGCCATGTCGCCTTACCTTTCCCGTTGCGCCGTCGGAGCCGGGGATGACCGTCCGCTCCGATCGCGCACGATGTCTTTACGAACCGGCTACGGCGTCGCGCCGCCATGCCGCTGATCCAGCCGCTCCCACGCCGCGCCCGCTTCGCGCTTGCGCATGTAAATCGGCTCGAAAGGAGCGTCCTGGCGAAGCTCGATCAAGCCTTCGCGCGCCATTTCGAGCGTCGCGCCGAACGAGCTTGCGAGCGCCGTCTTGTCCTCGTCCTCGGCGACCGTCTGCGGCGTGAGATAGGTCCTGAGACACATTTCAAGCTGAACCCAGTCTTCGCTGCTGACCGTCTCGCCGACGAGGGCTTCGAGCTGGCGACGCGCCCTCTCGATCGACCACACGCGGCGCGCCTTGACCACATGCACCACCTTCGCGGTGCGCCGCCGGAGTTCGGAATAAGCTTTGAGAAGATCGTAGATCTCGGCCGTCCAGCGGACATCGGTGACCTTGGAGCGCTCTTCCGGCATTCCGCGCTGGAACACGTCCTGCCCGAGGCGCTTCTTCGTCATGAGCTCCGCGATGGCGCGGCGCATCGCTTCGAGCCGCATCAGCCGGAATGCAAGCCGCTGCGCCATCTCCTCGGCCGACGGCGTCTCGTCGGTGGACGGCTCGCGCGGCAGGATCATGCGCGACTTGAGGAACGTCAGCCACGCCGCCATCACGAGATAGTCGGCCGCGATCTCGAGCTTGAGCCGCTGGGCTTCCGCGATATAGGCGAGATACTGATCCACGAGCGCCAGGATCGAGATCTGCGAGATGTCGATCTTGTGCGTGCGCGCGAGCGCGAGCAGCAGATCGAGCGGCCCCTCGAACCCCGCGACATCCACGATAAGCGCTTCCGATGCGGCAGGCTGAAGCTCGCCGTCAGGGCTTTCCCAGCCCGGCGCTTCGTCCATCTGTCCCGCGTCTTCGATCATCGTGCTCCCGATAATCATGTGGTCCTGACATCGTGGTTCAGCGGAGGCCTGGCAGGGCCAAGGCGGCCGCCCGGGAATCGGCGCCGCCGCAATCCCGTCCGGACATTACACTGATTCAGGAGCCCGTCCCGTGGTTCCCAAGGCCCGCGCAAGCCCCGCCTGGGCGCGCTCCGAATCGTAATCCTCCGAACGGCCGAATATTTCGAGCGCGGCGCGGAATCGCCGCAGCGCATCGCCGGAAAGCGCCGGAACGGCCGCAGCCACGGCCTCCATTTCGGCGAAATCCCCGCTGCAGTGGAGCGCCAGATCCGACCCCGCGGCCAGCACGGCTTCGGCCCGCGCGCCGAGGGGCCCGGCCAGCGCCTTCATGCTGAGGTCGTCGCTCATGAGCAGGCCGTCGAAACCGATCGCGCCCCGGATCACGTCCTCCGTCACCCGGCGTGAGGTGCTGGCCGGCGCCTCGCCGTCGACGGCCGTGAAAACGACGTGCGCCGTCATTGCCGCCGGCATGTCGGCCAACGCCTTGAACGGCGCGAAGTCGGTGGCGTCCAGCACGTCGCGCGGGGCGTCCACGACGGGCAGCGCGAGATGGCTGTCTGCCGTCGCGCGCCCGTGACCGGGGATGTGCTTGATGACCGGCAGCACGCCGCCCGCCATGAACCCTTCCGCCACCGCACGGCCGAGGCGGGCGACCTGATCGGGGGACTGCCCGTAGGCGCGGTCGCCGATGATGTCGTGCGCGCCGGGCACCGGCACATCGAGCACGGGCGCGCAATTGGTGTTGATGCCGAGAGCTTTCAGATCGTCCGCCAGGAGACGCGCCGAGAGGAACGCCGCATCGGCAGCCCCGCCCTCATCGTCGCAATAGAGACAGGCATACGCGTCCGCGGGCGGCAGCGCCCGTCCGAGCGGCGGGCGGAGACGCTGCACACGCCCGCCCTCCTGATCGATCAGCACCAGAAAATCGTCGCCCTGGCCGGAAGCTTCCCGCGCCGCGCCGACGAGACGGCGGATCTGCTCGGGCTCGACGCAGTTCCGCGAGAACAGGATGATCCCGGCCGGCGCGGTCGCCTTGAGAAAGCGGGCCTCTTCCGCGCTGAGCGTCGTGCCCGCAAGTCCGGTGATGAAGGCCAGCGTCATGGCTTGGATTCCGATGAAGATCTTCTGAGAGAGAGCCTGTGCTGCGCGACGCCGGCGCCGAGGGGCGCCAGACCCCCACATTTAGTGACTTGGTGGTACGAACGATAGCTTTTGAAAAATGCGCGAAGCGCCCGGGAGCGTCTTGGCGGAGCCTTGCTCCGCACAGACTGCGCCGGCCATCCACAGAGCAGCACGCACCTTGGTTCGAAGCGTCCCTCAGCTTGTGTCAGCCAAAAAAAGCGTCAGTACGCCGTGATCCAGCAGCCGTTGTAGCCCTGCGCCTTGAGCTGGTTGCAGACCGAGTTCGCCGAATCCCGGGATCCGGGCGGCCCGACGAGGAGGCGGTGATAGGTGCCCTTGGCCCCGAGATTGGCTTCCTGAATGTCCGGCGTCTTGCTGCTGAGAATGGCTCCGTACTTCTGCTGCATGTCGGCAAACTGCGTCAGCGCGTCGATACGGCTGCTCGCGGACGCCGGCACCGAAGCCAGCACGGCGACGTAGCCTGCCCCCGACGAGCGCGGTGCGCTCGGCGCCGGCGACGGATCCGCCGCGGCCATCTTCTTCGGCGCGTCGGCCCTGGGTGCGGACGGCGCTTTCGCGGGCGCCGCATTTTTCTCTGCCGCCGGACGCTGTTCCGCGGGCGGCGCCTTGCTGGAGCCCGTCACCATTTCCACCTGAGGCGGCGCGGCGGCCGCCGCACGGCGATCGGGAGACGGCGGTGCGCCTGCGGGCGCCTGGCCAGCAGACGGCGACGCCGCCCCGCCCGGACCCGGAGGCCCGCCAAGACCGTCGATCACCGTGAGCCCCGGAACTGCGACGATAGCCTGCGTTCCCCGCTCGCTGGACGGCGGCTGGATCTGTCCGTCGCGGCCGACGGACACGACCGGCACCTTGCGCACGCCGGACGGATCGGCCGTGGCCGCCCCTTCACCCAGGCGGCCCATGATCTTGCTATCCGCATGGTCGAACCGCTTGCCGCCCGGTTCCGACGGCTTGACCTTCGACGGCCCCTCCGCACCCTTCACGAGCGGCGGTGCCTCGCCGCTGCCGGGCCCGAAAAGCCCCGAAACGCCGTAGACCAGACCTCCACCGAGCAAGACCGTGCACGCGACCAGCACCGCGGCTTTCTTCCAGCCGGCGCGCCGAGGCTCGTCCTCGTACATGGCGTCGTCGTCGGCATAGCTCTGATCGAACGTGCCCTGCTGCTGTCCCTGATAATGGCCGTGCGCCAACTGGGCCTCGTCGTGCGGCACCTCGCCGTAGGACTCGGCACCCCAATGCGCATGCTGGCCCTGGTCTGCCGCATCGCCGTAGCCGCCCTGCGACTGATAGTCGTGCGCATCGAGCGCCAGGCTATGGGCGGCGGCATGGGCGTGAGCGTGGTCAGGCTCCATGCCCCATTGATCTGCCAGTGGCTGCGGCGAGAGATGGGAGTCGGCCGCGCCGAACCCGCCGCCCTGCCCTGGCGACGCGTAGCCGGCATACCCCTGCGGCGACGAACCGGGAGACGATGGCGGCTGGGCGTATCCCTGCCCGGCTCCGCCGTGCGCGTCGCGGGCATGCGCGCCATAGCCGTTGACCTGCAGCGAGGCCGCGTTTCCGAATGCCGGCTGAGAATATCCGCCCGGCTGAGCATGCGGCGCATAGCCCTCGCCCGGCGGGGCGAAGGGATCGTACTGGGCGTGGTGCGACTGAGACCGCTGCGCAGCGGGCCCCTGCGAAGCCGGAGCCTGCCGCGGAGGTGCGTACCCCTGCGGGGCCGGCTGCGGCGAAGCATAGCCCGCAAGGCCGTACGGATCGGCCGGGTTTCCCTGCGGCTGTTGCGGCGTGCCGTAGCCATCCGGCCGGAGCGCAGCGAACGGATCCTGCGGCGCGGCGGCGTCCTGCTCCGGATAGCCGAGATCCGGATACCCAGGCTGCGCCTGCCGATGCTGCGGAGGAGCGGCTTGAAGCGGGGTTTGGCGAAACGCCGCGGGCTGCGGCCAGCCCGAAAGCTCGGGCTCCACGTGAGGCTGAGAGTGCCCATGCCCCGGATGGGGCTGGTGCGGATGGCCAGACCCGGCCGGCCGGCCCTGAGCGGGCGGCGCCTGGGTATGTGGCAAAGGATTGTTGTACCGTGTCATCGCTCGGAACCCCCGTCGCACATCCCCGACCACCCGATCCAGTGGCGCGATCAATCCAGCGACGCGATGTCTACGTCCTGGGCGTCCCGCCTCGATCCACCGGGCGACTGGCCCCACGATTTTCGCGGTGGCGACACCGCAATCGTCGCGGGTCTTGCCAGATCGCGAACTTCGCGACACATGCCGCGCTAGCCCACCCGCTTCTCGCTGCCTTGCAACTGGCGCCCAGGGAAACCGAGCGATCGAGTATCGGGCTTTCGAATCGAGACTCTAACGCATCGCCTCAGGCGCTCCGACACCAAGCACCGCAAGGCCTGAGGATAACACGAGCTGCAACGACGCAACGAGCGCACACCGGGCCGCTGTCAAAGCGCGATCATCCTGCTGAATAACGCGTAATTGTGGCAAATCATTGCCACGTGTCCAATGCGAATGAAAAGCCGAAGCCAAATCATAGAGATAGAACGCGAGCCGATGCGGCTCGTGCGCGCGCGCGGCCCCAGAGATCAGGCTCGGATAGTGCGCACACCGACGGATGAGGTCGAGCTCGCCGGGATCGGTCAGCAGCGCCAGGTTCGCACCCGCAATGCCCTCGCGCGTCGTATCGAGACCTGAGAACACCTCGCGTGCATTGCGGAGCACCGACGCGGCCCGCGCGTGGGCGTACTGCACGTAGAAGACCGGGTTGTCCTTCGATTGCTCGGTCACCTTGGCGAAGTCGAAGTCGAGTTGCTCGAGCTCTTTGCGATAAAGCATCATGAAGCGCACGGCATCGGAGCCCACTTCGTCCACCACGTCGCGCAGCGTCACGAACGTTCCCGCCCGCTTCGACATCTTGTAGGGCTCGCCGTTCTTGAACAGCTTGACGAG
>DAOMQQ010000131.1:0-7606 GCA_035445405.1 Hyphomicrobium sp. | reverse complement strand
GACATGTCCTCGCGCTCGCGCTTGGTGAGCGTGCGGTCGGGCATCGGCGTGAGCCAGACGTCGGCATCGAGGCCCACCTGATGGCTGGAGTGACCGGAGACCATCGGCCCGCCGCGGGGTTGCGAAATGTCGCCGACGAGCAGGCCGGGCCATTCGCCGGTTTCCGTCGTCTCGCGCGCCAGGCGCTCGACGAGGGAGATGAGCTTCGGGTGTCCCCAGTTGCGGTTGCGCGAGAGGCGCATGACCTGCCAGCCGGGACCGTCGACGGCGAGCGCCTTGGCGCCCGCGAGGCAGCCTTTCGCGTAGAAGCCGACGGCGCGGGCGGCGATGGGTGCGCCGGTTTTCACGGTGCCGAAGAGCTGCTTTGCCGTCGGCGCCTTTTTTTTCATCCGGTAGTTGGCGGCGCTGGCCGGAACGGGCGGCTTTTTCGCGGGTAGGGGAATGGCCACGCTCGCCGTCTGCACCGTCTCCGCAACGGCGGGCATGATCTCTATGCTGACAGACGCGGCGGTCACGGCGAGTGGCATGGCAAGCCAAACTACGGCACGTCTTGCTGTGCGTCGGGTGAGAGTCATAAAACCCCGCTGCAAATCGTTCGGCTGCATCCTACCCGTGGGCTGGGCGAAATTGCGACCCTCTTTGTAAATCCCGCGGAAATTGTAATGTTCTGCGTCCAACGGGTGCATACGCGATGACGTTCCTCATCACCGAGCCGACAGATGCGAACGCGACGCTTCTCCTTGCGCCGGGAGCCGGTGCGCCGGCGACGAGCGCGTGGATGGAAGCGGTTTCCGCACTGTTGGCGAGCGGGGGCATTCGCGTTCTTCGTTTCGATTTCGACTACATGGCGGCCCGCCAGAGATCGGGAAGCCGCCGTCCGCCGCCCAAGGCGGAGGCGCTCGTGGCGGAGTACGAGGCGGCCATCGACAGGGCGGAGACGCTCGGCCTCTCAGGGCGGCTTTTCATCGGCGGAAAATCTCTCGGCGGGCGCGTCGCGAGCCTTGCTGCACAATGTGCGTTCGATCGCGGGCGCGTCGCGGGGCTCGTGTGCCTCGGTTATCCGTTCCATCCGCCGAAGCAGCCGGACAAGCTCCGGACGGCGCATCTCGTCGATCTGACCTGTCCGTCGCTGATCGTGCAGGGCGAGCGCGATCCCTTCGGCGGGCCAAGCGAGGTTGCGGGATATGGGCTATCGGATGCGATCCGCGTGCACTGGGCGCGAGACGGCGATCACGATCTCGCGCCGCGTCGAAGCTCGGGCGCGACGCTCGACGGCAATCTTGCCGAGGCGGTGCAGGAGACCGTGCGTTTTACCGGCGAGCTTGCTCAGAGCTGATGATGACGCGCGCGGGCGGCGCGGCGCAAGGCGGCGCAGACGAGCTCGTCCAGCTCCAGCTTGGCGGCAAGCAGGGCCAGGAACTTTTCCTCGTCGTGATGCACGGCGAGATCGGACGCGGCGATCTCCGCGCAGAGCACGTAAGCGGTCTCGTACAATTCGGGTGTCAATATCGTCTTGACGAGAGCAAGCACGCTTTCGACGCCGTCCGGCTTGCGGAGCAGCTTGCCGCATTCCTGGGCTGCGTCGGCCAGCCAGTCGTCAGTATAGGTCCTGAATGGCGGCAGCTCGCGGACGATGGAGCCGATGCGGTTCAGCTCGTCCGTCGTGATCGCGCGGTCGGCGGCGGAGACCGTCACCATGGCGTAGATGAGGGCTTCCGGAGGCGAGATGTGTTTCGTCATCGTGATGGACTTTCTCAGGGAAGGGCGGCGAGCGCGTCCAGAAGGCTGGCGTTGAAGCGGGTCGTGTCCTCGACCTGGGGCGAGTGGCCCAAATCGGGGAAGGCGATGAGACGGCTGCCCGGAATGCGCTCTTCCGCCTCGCGGGCGAGGGCGGGATAGTTGCCGAGCGTCTCGGCGATCTCGGGCGGGGCGCGGTCGCGGCCGATGGCGGTCGTATCGCGCTCGCCGATCATGAGCACGGTCGGGACCGCGAGGCGCGGGAACTCATGCACCACGGGCTGCGAAAAGACCATGTCGGATGCGCGGGCTTGCGAGAGCATCGCAAGCTCGCTGCCGTCGCCGCGATAGGTGGAGGCGAGCATGTCGACCCAACGGTCGTACGCGGGACGCCAATCGCCGCCGAAGTAGACCTTTTGCTGGTAGGTCCTGATGCTCTCGGCCGTGGTCTTGCGTTCGCCTTCGAGCAACTGGTCGATCGTGCGTGGCGGCACGCCCTTCGCGCTCCAGTCCTCGAGGCCGATCGGGTTGACGAGCACGAGGGCTCCGGTGTCGGCGGGGAAGCTCAGGGCAAAGCGGGTGGCCACCATGCCGCCCATGGAATGCCCGATCAGGACGGGCTTTTCGACGGCTGCGCTTTCGAGCAGGGCGCGGGTGTTGGCGGCGAGCTGGTGGAAGCTCATCTGATAGGTTTCGGGCTTCGTCGATTTGCAAAAGCCGATCTGGTCCGGCACCACGACGCGATAGCCTGCGGCTGCAAGCGGCGCGATCGTGCCTTCCCATGTGGCCCCACAGAAATTCTTGCCGTGGAACAACACCGCGGTTTTGCCGTTGGCGGCGGCAGTGGGCGCCACGTCCATGTAGGCCATGACGAGCGCCTGGCCCTGGGACGTGAAGGCGTGCTCCTTCACCGGATGGGGATAGGCGAACTCGGACAGCATCCCGTCGGCGAAGGCTGGGCTCGTGACGGCAACCAAAGCGGCTGCGACACAGGTTCTGGCATGGGGCGTCATACGGTGCTCGCGCGTTGGTCGGGAGGGCCCTTGCATATGGCGGTAGGGTCCGTACTCAATATTCGATGGGCATTGATGCGAGGACTTTCGTGTCATGCTGGGAGCATGTCTCCGACATGACCCGGCAGGAGCGAAAGCGCGGCAAACCTCTATGGTTTGCAACCTATCGCGGCGAACCGGAAGCGCGAAAGGCCGCGCCCCGCGGGGTGAGGCAAGACAAGCCAATGACGGCGTCAAACCGCTTGCCCGATGCATAGGCATCGCGCGTCGTGCCGGAGGCACGCCTTCGGCGTGACGCGCTTTTCCTGGCCCTTGGTTTATCTTGGCTCATCAATGTCCCATCTAATATTGAGTACGGACCCCAGTCCGGCGCCGCGCAAGTTTGCGGCGGAGTGCCGCAACTCTTCGATTAATCATAGGTTTCGCCCATTCAAAGGCGTATCGGGATTTTCTTCTCTTTTCCCCTCCGGCGCCTATGTTAGGGATGCCCGCGCCGGGCTCGCCTGATCCGCAGCGGTCTCCAGTCCGTATGAGAGGTCGGTCAAAGTCA
Organism: Hyphomicrobium sp.; assembly: GCA_035445405.1. GTDB lineage: Bacteria > Pseudomonadota > Alphaproteobacteria > Rhizobiales > Hyphomicrobiaceae > Hyphomicrobium_C. The sequence continues at coordinate 4,306 of DAOMQQ010000131.1, read as the reverse complement.
TCACGTCCTACGAGGCATGCGCGCCGAGCCATGAGCAATAAAATCATCAAACCAGACTCTTCCGAACTCTCCGTGCCGACGCGTGAGGAGGCCGAGGCGGCCGTGCGCACGCTGTTGCGCTGGGCGGGCGACGATCCGACCCGTGACGGTCTCATCGAGACGCCGAAGCGCGTGGCCAAGGCGTTCCAAGAGTATTTTCGTGGCTACAACGACGATCCGGAAGCGATCCTGCAGAAGACCTTCGAGGAGACCGAAGGCTACGACGAGATGATCGTTCTGCGCGGCATTCGCTTCGAGAGCCATTGCGAGCACCATCTGGCGCCGATCGTCGGCCGGGCCTGGGTCGGCTATATCCCGAACGGGCGCGTGGTCGGCATCTCGAAGCTCGCGCGCGTGGTGGATGCGTTCGCCAAGCGGCTTCAGATCCAGGAGAAGATGACCTCCCAGATCGCCAACATCATCGACGACGTGTTGAAGCCGCAGGGCGTCGCCGTCGTGATCAAGGCCGAGCACCACTGCATGACGACGCGCGGCGTGCACAAGCCGGGCACCGATATGGTGACCAGCCGGATGCTTGGCATTTTCCGTGACAATGCCTTGACGCGGCAGGAGTTCCTTTCCGTTATCGACGATTGATCTCACCCTAAATCCCGAAAAGCGAGTTTCGAACGTGTGGCCGGTATGCCGCGCGCAGGAGAATGTGAGCGTGAGCACCAACAAGACCGTTCTCATCACAGGTGCTTCCGTCGGGATCGGACGGGCAACCGCGAAGCTGTTCGCGGAGCGCGGCTGGCGGGTCGCGGCGACCATGCGCCGGCCGGAGGAAAGCGACCTCGCGTTCGTATCGGACCACATCCGTCTCTATCCGCTGGACGTGACGGACCAGGCGTCGGTCGACATGGCGGTTGCTCGGGTCATCGCCGATTTCGGCGCCATCGATGTGGTGGTCAACAACGCGGGCTATGGCTTGATGGGGCCGTTCGAAGCGCAGACCGACGCGCAGATCCGCCGCCAGTTCGAGACCAATCTGTTCGGCATCATGAACGTGACGCGCGCAGTGCTGCCGCATATGCGCGCGCGAAAGCAGGGCCGCATCGTCAACGTCGGCTCGGCCGGGGGGCGCATGACGCTGCCTCTCTACTCGGCCTATTGCGCGACGAAGTGGGCGCTGGACGGCTTTTCCGAGGCGCTATGGCTCGAGCTTCGTCACCAGAACATCAAGGTGAAGATCATCGAACCCGGCATGGTCAAGACGGAGTTCTTCGAGCGACGCGAGCTTGCGACGAAGCCGGAATTGACGGCCTACGACAGCTTCGTCGCGGCGGTGGCGCCCAACCTCCGTGCGTGGGAGGAGAGCGGGGCGGAGCCCGAGGTCGTGGCGCGCAGCATCTGGCGGGCCTCGACGAGCTTCTGGCCGCGCCTGCGCTATCAGCCGAACGCCAAGTTCGCGGTGTGGCCGCGTGGCTGGGTGCCGGGGCATCTCTATGTGCGGGTCGTCCGGCGGCTGTTCAACGCGTGGTGAGCCGCTTGGGGATGAGGCGCGCCGAGCTCAGCTTTCCGTCTTTTCAAAGTCCGCAGGATAATCGACGGCCGTGAGATAGAGGCCGGAGGCCGGCGCGACGGCCCCGCAGGCCGTGCGGTCGCGCGCTTCGAGGGCGTGGCGCAGATCGGCGGCCGTCCATTTCCCGTCGCCCACGAGCTTGAGGCTTCCGACCATCGAGCGCACCTGATTGTGCAGGAATGCCCGAGCAGAGGCGTAGATATGGATTTCCTCGCCCGCGCGCTCGACATCGAGGCGGTCGAGCGTGCGCAAGGGTGATGCGGCCTGACACTGCGCGGCGCGGAAGGTCGTGAAGTCGTGGCGGCCGACGAGGACGCTGGCGGCGTCTCGCATGGCGTCCGCGTCGAGGGCGCGGGGCACCCACCAGACGCGGTTGCGGAGCAATGCCGGAGGGCCGCGCCTTGCGAGGATGCGATAGAGGTAATGCCGGGCCGTGGCGGAGAAGCGGGCATCGAACGTGTCCGGCACGATGCGGCTGTCGATGATTGAGACGGGCTGCGGCTTCAGGTGGAAGTTGAGGCCGTCGCGGAGCTTTTCGGCGGGCCACTCTTTCTCGAGATCGAAATGGATGACCTGGCCGAGCGCGTGGACGCCGGCATCGGTGCGCCCCGCGCCGCGGATGCGCACGGTGGCGCCGGTCATCTTGAGAATGGCCGCTTCGAGAACGCCCTGCACGGACACGCCCTCGGACTGGACCTGCCAGCCGACGAAAGGCGTCCCGTCGTATTCGATGGTCAGGCGATAGCGGGGCATGCCGTGAACGCGCTCTTCTTGCGGCCCTGAGGCGAGAGCACGATATCGGGCCGTGCTCTGCGACGCATCAGGAGCCGGTGGCTTCCGCGTCAGGCTGATAGGGCTTCGAGCGCCGATGGTCCAGAGCCTTCAGGCGAGTTCGGCACGCGACGATGTGCGGGCTGCTCAGCGACGAATTCCACCCGGGGACAAATTGTACTCTCGGATTTCAATTTCGACGTCGCCGCCGCCTTCGGGCTTCACGATCACGTGGCGGTCGGAGGGAAGCGGACGGTAGACGCGTACGCCTTCCTCGAGGGTGACGGTGGCGCCGTAGACGTCGCCCCGAACGACGCGGGTGGTGTGTCCGTCGCGGGCCTGGGCGGTTGCGCCGGCGATCAGGAGAAGAAGGGCGGCCGACGCCGAAAGGAAGCGGATCATGAGTGTCTCCAATGGGCCATGCTGGAACGGGCTATGCTGGCGCAAGATGCGGAGAACTCTACGAGACCGGGCGGCGTATCCGTACAGCGTTCGCGCGCCATGTTTAACCGGCGCGTGGCGCGCGGTTCAGGGCTGGAGGCGCGTGCCGCGCGGAATGGTAAAGCCGCGCAGGAAGTCGCCGCCCGTCATGGCGCGCTTGCCCGCGCGCTGGACTTCGACGAGGCGCACGGCGCCCGAGCCGCAGGCGATGGCGAGGCGGTCGTCGAGGGCTTCGCCGGGTGGGCCGCTGCCTTCGATCCGCTCCGTTCGGAGCACCTTGATGCGTTCCGGCGCGCCGCCGGGCGGGGCGGCTTCGAACCATGCGCCGGGGAACGGCGACAGGCCGCGCACGTGGTTATGGACCTCGCTTGCGGGGCGTGTGAAGTCGATGCGGCTCTCGGCCTTGTCGATCTTGGCGGCGTAGGTGACGCCGTCGTCCGGCTGGGGCGTGCAGTCAAGGTGGCCCGCTTCCAACGCTGCGAGTGCCTTGACGATGAGATCGGCGCCGCGGTGCGCGAGCGTATCGTGCAGTTCGCCCGTCGTGATGTTCGGTTCGATGGCGACAGGATCGGTCATGCAGACGGGGCCCGTATCGAGGCCTTCCTCCATCCGCATGACCATGACGGCAGTTTCCGGATCGCCGGCCATGATGGCGCGGTGGATCGGTGCCGCGCCGCGCCAACGGGGCAGCGCCGAGGCGTGCACGTTGAAGCAGCCGAACCGGGGGGCGGCGAGCACAGCCCGCGGCAGGATCAGCCCGTAGGCGATGACGACGGCGGCGTCGGCTTCGAGTGCCTGGAAAGCTCGGTGCTCGTGCGCGTCTTTCAGCGACAGCGGTGTGCGTACGGGAATGCCGAGCGCATCGGCTTTGGCGTGGACGGGAGACGGCCGCTCGGCCATGCCGCGCCCGGCAGGACGAGGCGGCTGGGAATAGACGGCGCGGATCTTGTGGCCTGCGGCCGCGATGGCGGCGAGGGCAGGGACCGAAAAGTCCGGCGTTCCCATGAAGACGAGCTTGAGAGCCATGGACGGGTTTCCTGGCGGGGCCGGAGCAAAAAGAGCAGAAGCGGTGCGCTGCGATATCGGGGACCGAAAGCCGTTAGGCGGGGGCGTCGCCGCGCGCCAGCTTCTTGAATTTGCGCACGACGATATCGCGCTTCAGGCGGGAGAGGAAATCGATGATCAGCTTGCCGTTCAGGTGATCGATCTCGTGCTGGATGGCCGTGGCGAGCAGGCCGTCGGCCTTCAGCTCCTGCGGCTTTCCTTCGCGGTCGATGTAGCCGACGGTGAGGGTCGAGGGCCGCTCGATGTCGATATGGGTGTCCGGGATCGACAGGCAACCTTCCTCGTGCAGGCGGGTTTCGCTGCCGAGCGTCAGGATCTCCGGGTTGATCAGCACCAGGGGATTTCTCGCGTCGCCGTCCGAAACATCGAGCACGACGAGGCGCTTGAGGACGCCCACCTGCACCGCAGCAAGGCCGACGCCGGGGGCGTCGTACATCGTCTCCAGCATGTCGTCGGCGAGCTTGATCA
>DAOMQQ010000130.1:6593-7755 GCA_035445405.1 Hyphomicrobium sp. | reverse complement strand
ATGAAAAGCGGCGGCCTCGTCTCGGACGAGATCGTGATCGGCATCATCGCCGAGCGCATCGGTCAGCCGGACTGCGCGAACGGCTTCATCCTGGACGGCTTCCCGCGCACGCTGAAACAGGCGGAAGCGCTGGATCAGCTTCTGATTTCTCGCCACATGGGCCTCGATCGCGTGATCGAGCTCAAGGTGGACGACACGGCCCTCCTGTCGCGCATCGAGAACCGTGCGCGCGAGACCGTGGCGGCAGGCGGCACGGTGCGTGCCGACGACAATGCTGAGGCGCTGAAAACGCGCCTTTGGGCTTACTACCGGGAGACGGCTCCCCTGATCGGCTACTATTTCGCTCAGGGGAAGCTGCGCCAGGTGGACGGCATGGCCTCGATTCCCGAGGTAGCCCAGCAAATCGACGCCCTCCTCGAGGGCGGAGAAAAGATGTCTCAGAGCTAAGGCGCAGGTTGACGAAGGTTTATGACCAAGCTACAACACCGCGCTTTCAGGACGATGAAGCGGAAGGACTGTTCCGTGCGGCGATCTTCGCCCGGATCAGGTCTTTTCGCATTTTTTCGTTTAATAACAACGACATGTCGCCGCTTCTCTGCGGCCGATGAGCTAGCCTCCAGGAGAGAGATGTGGCGCGCATAGCAGGTGTGAACATCCCCACGGGGAAGCGCGTGGTGATCGCGCTCCAGTATATCCATGGGATCGGTCCGAAATTCGCCGGCGAGATCTGCAGCCGGGTCGGCATTCCGGCCGAGCGCCGCGTGAACCAGCTCACCGACGCCGAAGTGCTTCAGATCCGTGAAACGATCGACCGCGACTACGTGGTCGAAGGCGACCTTCGTCGCGAAGTTTCTATGAATATCAAGCGGTTGATGGACCTTGGCTGCTACCGCGGCCTGCGTCACCGTAAGGGCCTGCCCGTGCACGGTCAGCGCACCCACACCAACGCACGGACCCGCAAGGGCCCGGCGAAGCCGATTGCCGGCAAGAAGAAGGCGTAACCAGCATAGGGGCGTTTGCGGCCACTTTGCCGGTTCGCCCCGCTTCGGCCGTCCCGAGACGGCGAACAGGAATTGGCCCCGCGGGGCCTGGGAGTTGAGATTACCATGGCGAAAGAGCAGGCACGGACCAAGATTCGGCGCCGGGAAAAGAAGAACATCAC
>DAOMQQ010000130.1:0-6493 GCA_035445405.1 Hyphomicrobium sp. | reverse complement strand
CGCGAGTCGGCCCTGCGCGCGCTGCAGGCCGTCGGCTTCCAGATCACCTCCATCCGCGACGTGACGCCGATCCCCCACAACGGCTGCCGTCCGCGCAAGCGCCGCCGCGTTTAAGGCGAAGCGGGCCTGAGGCTTTTCCGGACGGGTCGAACAGCGGCCGCCACGCTCCCGTCCCGGGCCCGGGCCCATCCTCTGTTGGAAGAAGCGTGCCGCGCTTGGGCGAGGCGGCACCCAGAACCGCTACGAGGAACCCCCGTGTCGAACGTACTCCAGAAGAACTGGCAAGATTTGATCAAGCCGTCGAAGCTCGAGATCACCTCGGGCCGCGACCGCACCCGCACCGCGACCCTGGTTGCCGAACCGCTCGAGCGCGGCTTCGGCATGACGCTGGGCAACGCGCTGCGCCGCGTGCTCCTCTCCTCGCTCCAGGGCGCGGCCATCAAGACCGTGCAGATCGACGGCGTGCTCCACGAGTTCTCGTCGATCCCGGGCGTCCGCGAGGACGTGACGAGCATCGTCTTGAACATCAAGGAAATCGCGCTGCGCGTCCATTCGGACGGCGTGAAGCGCATGGTTCTCAAGAAGGATGGCCCGGGCCCCGTCCGCGCCGGCGATATCGAGACCGGCTCCGAGGTCGAGATCCTGAACCCCGACCATGTCATCTGCCACCTCGACCAGGGCGCGCAGATCCGCATGGAGTTCACCGCCGACATGGGCAAGGGCTACGTCCCCGCCGAGCGCAACCGCCCGGACGACGCGCCGATCGGCCTGATCCCCGTCGACAGCCTCTACACGCCCGTGACCAAGGTCTCCTATAAGGTCGAGAACACGCGCGAAGGCCAGATCCTCGACTATGACAAGCTGACCATGACGGTCGAGACCGACGGCTCGGTGAAGGCCGAGGACGCGGTCGCGCTCGCCGCCCGCATCCTGCAGGACCAGCTTGCCGTCTTCATCAACTTCGAGGAGCCGAAGAAGGCCGTCGAGGAGCGCAGCCATCCGGAGCTCGCCTTCAACGCCGCGCTCTTGAAGAAGGTGGACGAGCTCGAGCTTTCGGTCCGTTCGGCGAACTGCCTGAAGAACGACAACATCGTCTACATCGGCGACCTGATCCAGAAGACGGAAGCCGAGATGCTGCGCACGCCGAACTTCGGGCGCAAGTCGCTCAACGAGATCAAGGAAGTGCTCGCCGGCATGGGTCTGCACCTCGGCATGGAAGTGCCGAACTGGCCGCCTGACAACATCGAAGAGCTGGCCAAGCGCTTCGAGGACCAGTACTAGACCATGATCGCTTCAGGCCCTATCAGCCTGAAGCGTGAATCATCGGTCTGGCTTACGAGACCATGATCGCTTCAGGCCCTATCAGCCTGAAGCGTGAATCATCGGTCTGGCTTACGAGACCATGATCGCTTCAGGCCCTATCAGCCTGAAGCGTGAATCATTGGTCTGAATGCAATAAGTTTTGGTGAGGGCAGCAGGCGGAAAGTCTGCTGCCCTTCGCCCACGAACGAGGTGAGGCCGAAGAACCTCCCCGTAACAACCTAAGAGAAAGAGATAGAGATATGCGACACAAGAAGTTGGGGCGGAAGTTCAACCGCGACAGCTCCCACCGCCAGGCCATGTTCTCCAACATGGCGGCTGCCCTCATCAAGCATGAGCAGATCGTGACCACGCTGCCGAAGGCGAAAGACCTGAAGCGCGTGATCGACAAGTACATCACGCTCGCAAAGCGTGGTGACCTGAACTCTCGCCGCCTCGCCGCCGCCCGTCTGCGCGACGAGGAGCAGGCCAAGAAGCTCTTCGACGTGCTCGGCCCCCGTTACAAGGATCGCGCCGGTGGCTACTCGCGCGTTCTGAAGGCGGGCTTCCGCTATGGCGATAGCGCGCCGCGCGCCGTGATCGAGCTTGTCGACCGCGACGAGTCGGTGAAGGGCGCCGAGGATCGTGCGCGCCACGAAGCGCAGAAGGAAGCCGACGAGAACGCATAAGTTCTGCTTCGGCTCCGATACGGATCATTGCAAACGGCCTCGCACACGTGTGGGGCCGTTTCTCTTTGGCGGGATGCGGACGCCAGGCTTCGACGAGCGTAGAGGCTTGCGGTTGCTGCGCATCGCACAGCGCCTTGAACTCCGGAAAGACCGAAGGTGGCGACCGTGTTGAGCCCGTCGTCCAGGATCTCGTAGACGAGATGATCGACGTTGCGGTTGGAGTTCCCCTCCGCGCGGGTATCGCGCCAAGTGCATACCGGGCGGCGAGCATGCCGGGGGCGTGAGCGCCTGGCCGTTTATTCTAGCTCCTCGCTGAGCGCGAAAGGACGATGCTGATAGACGACGTCCGAGACCTTCCAGGTCTCGCCCGTCCTCGTCATCTTGAGGTCGATGATCCGATCCTCGCCCATGTTCTTGAAGCGCGCGCGCCCGGTCGCCAGCGTGTCGCCGGAGTCCACGACCTCAAGGCCGATATCCCGGATTTCGCAGTCCTGCCCGTCGACCAGAATGTCGAAGCCAAGGTCGCCCGCTTCCATCGCCGTGGCGAAACCCTTCGCCAGCGCGGGCGTGAAGTAGGTCTCGGCAATGACATAGATGTCGTATGGCGCGCCTTGCCCGTTGCCCCCGCATGTCGCTTCGACCTGCCCGAAGATTTCGTCGAGGATCACCTCCGGATTGCTGCCGCCTGCGAGGGCGGCTTGCGCCGAAAGCGCCGACACCACCGTGATGGCGGCCGAGCGGATCACACGTCCAAGTCGGATGAAGCTCATATGCGAACCTCCCTCGTGGGATGATGGAACGTCGTCAGTTGAAGATAAGGGCATCGGAGAGGATCTGCTGCAACCTCGGATCTTCGACGGCGAAGAAGGCCGTCTCGATCCGCCTGTTGACTTCGGGCCGGATCAGAAATGCGCCGATGCGCGCGGCCTCCTCGGTATGGTCGCGTTCGAGATAGGCCGAACACAGCCGCATACAGCCGTCTTTGAAGGTCAGGCGCTCGCGCAGCGCCGCCATGTGGATGGTGGCGGCCGGGTCGTCGGCCGCATCCCAGGCCTCGAGCGCGCGGCCGATGTCGCCGTGGGCGGTGACGATCAATGTCAGCACGTCGGTGAGATCGAAAGCAAGCCGCCAGCCGACCGGCCAGCGCAGAAACGGCGGTCGCCTAGAGCTCGAAGGAGCGCCGCACCTCGAACACTTCCATGATGCGCGCGCCGCGGTGCGGGCCGTCGCAGACGAACGTCCAGCGCCCCTCCGTGAACGTGTCGCACATCTTGACGCCCTTGATCAGGATCCAGTGGCCTTCCTTGCCCTTGTGAATGGCGAGGATGTAATGGGCCCACGCGCTGCGCGGCTTCTGCATCCATGTCCACACGGACGGCCGCTTCTTGCGCTCAAGGTGCATGAAGGTTTCCTTGAGCGTCATCTCGTAGCCGTAGACGGCGAGCGCGGCTTCCACCTCGTCGGCATAGGTGCCCTTCACCCTGTATTGCAGATCGGGCGGCAGCTTCCGGTAGGCGTTGACCGCCGCCTCGACCTTGCTGATCGGATACCCCGTGATGGCGGACAGGACATAGGGGCCGCAGAACGCCACGCGCCCCGTGTCGTTCAGGGCGTCGTTGAGCGAAGAGGTCGTCCGGTCGGTGATGAAGGTGGGATCGGCCATCGACAAAGCTATGGAAATCGGTGCGTTAATGAAATCTTACGCGAAAGGGTTACCGAAAGGTTAACGGCCGGAGGCGGCGCGGAACTTGAGGGTCGCGATCGAGGCCGGCATGGGGCGCGCGAATGGAGACCCGTGAGCGAAATCAGCTCCAGCGGCGGTTCGACCACATCCACTGTTCGGGCGCGTCGCGCACCCACAGCTCGAACTGCTTCTGCATTTCGGTCATGATCCAGCGCACGTCCTCGCCGATGTTCTTCGTACGCGGGACGCGCAGTTCCATGATCTCGATCTCGAAGCGGCTCGACGTGCCGACTCGCTTGCAGCGCGACAGCCAGATGCGGCTGCCGACGCGCCGCGCGATCATGGCGCCGATCGCCTGCGTCTTGGCGTCCTTGCCGAAAAAGGGCACCGGGATGCCGTTGTTGTCGTAGAGATCGCAAACGAGACCGAGCCGTCCTCCGCGGCGGACGAAATCCGTGAGGATCCGCGCCGTCTTCTGATCGTCCCCGTGGTCGCCCTCGACCCGGCCGCGACCGAACAGGCCGCCCGGATAGAGATCGCGGCGCTGGTCGCGGAGATAGCGGTCGACGTAGGGATTGTTCACCGAGCGATAGACCGCGGCCGGATTGGCATCCGCCTCCACGAACGGCCACACGGAGAGTTCCCAGTTCCCCATGTGCAGCGAGACCCCGATCGCGGGTCCCAGCTTGTTCTTGTAACGGCCGAACAGGCGGTCGGAGACGATGGTGATGCGGCCGGGATCTTTGATCAGCCGGTCGATCTGCATGGTCTCCGCCATCACGCGGCCGAGGTTCTCCCAGTGGGCCATGCAGAGCGCGAGGCGTTCGGCTTCCGTCTTTTCCGGAAACGCGATTGCGAGGTTGGCGAGGGCGCGTTTGTGGCGCTTGGGATTGATGAGCGGCGCCAGCCGCCGCCAGGCCTTAGCCGACACGCTCGCCGCGACCTCGAGCGGGAAAAGCCGGACGAGCCCGACAATGGCGCGAAGCGCGCCGTATTCGAGGCGGAATTGAAGGTCGCGCAGGGGGCTGACGTGGGGTGTGCTCATCAGGGTCCGGGGCAGCGGCTCGGGCACGAGCCAGGGTTGGGGCGCATCCGAACGAGCGGACGGCGTGCGCGTGGATACCGGACATGCCAAGGCGAGGGGAGGCGCGTCAAGCGGCGGAATGACGGGCCGTGCCGCTGGCGCGTTCTGCGAGACGCTGCGCGCCGTTCGCATGGAGAAGGTCCGCACCTGCGCTCGCCGGGGCAAGGCCCTCGCGAACGGCGATCCGCCGAAGCGGCCCGAGCGTCTTGAGGGCGACGAGACCGAGCCCCCGCGCCAGATGAACGGGCCCAAGGGTGGAGATCAGCGAGCGGTTCAGAACATCGACGGTTGCGATGCGGGAGGTGACGTCGACGCGGCGGCGTGCGCTGTAGGCGTCGAGCACGGGGCCGCTGCCGATATCCTGCCCCGCGGCGCGGGCGTCGGCCACGCAATCGGCAAGCGTCGCCGCGTCTCGAAGGCCGAGATTGAGCCCCTGCGCTCCGATCGGAGGGATGACGTGCCCGGCTTCGCCCACGAGCGCCACGCGATTCCGGCCGAAGACCTCGGCCGTAAGCCCCGAAAGCGGGAACACGGCCCGCGATTTGATCTCGCCGACCGAGCCGAGGAGGCCCATCAGGCGCTCTTCCAGGATCTCTCGGAACGCAGCATCGTCGAGCGCGGCGAGGCGCTGGGCCTCCTCCGGCCGCTCGACCCACACGAGGCTCGAAGCGAGCCCCTTGAGCGGAACAGTCGTGAAGGGGCCTGCGGGCCGGTGAAACTCGGAAGAAAGGTCGCGATGCGGCCGGCTGTGCTGGAAGGACGTGGCGATGGCGGACTGGGAATAGGTCCAGCTGCGCGTGCCGATCCCGGCCGCCTGGCGGCAAAGGGAGCCTCGGCCGTCGGCCCCCACGACGAGCCCGGCGGTAAAGGTCTCGCCCTCCCGCGTCGTGAGTTTTGCCGCACCCTCCTCGACGTCGATTCTGGCGATCCCGGCCGTGGAATGCAGACGAACGCGGCTGCCGTTGCGTTCCGCGGCCCGGATCAGGCCAGAGACGAGCGCACTGTTGGGCACGTTCCACCCGAAGGCGTCGAGCTCCACCTCGGCAGCGCTGAACACCAGCTCCGGAGCGCGGAGCAGGCCGCCGGTATCGTCGATGATGCGGATGCCTGCGATGGGCGCGCTTGCCGGCGCGATCGTCTCCCACGCGTCGAGGTTCTTGAGAAGCTCGATGGAGCCGGAAAAGAGCGCGGCGGTCCGGTTGTCCGGGGCGCCGCCATGCGCGAGATGCGGGGGGGCTGCCAGCAGCACATCGCATCCCGCCGCGCCGAGTGCGAGCGCGGCGGCCAATCCGGCGGGGCCTCCGCCGACTACGGCGGCTGGGAAGTGGGTGTTCAAGGTCGCCTCGTTTTTTCCGAAGGCTCGCATACCGGCTGCTGCGCTGCAACAGGGAGCGCACGGCGAAGGATCTCCAAATAACCGAGTAAAATTAGAACAAAAACACCAAATCATAATGTCATAAAACTGACGCGTAATTTCAGAAGTGCGACGTTCCGATCCAATGCTCGTGGCCGACACATCACGAGTAACAGTATCAAATCTGTCATAATGGCTTTTGGCGTTTACGGCCGGAGTATTCATGGGTTTATCTCCAGGCGACCACGGTGGTCGGAGCAGTCGGTAAGTCTCGCGTCTGTTCGGCTCTGCTGAGTGGTGAAGGGGTCAATGTCCTGTGGACGCGCCAAGGCGCGGCAGGGCGAAAACGACGAGAGGAATTTTTCATGACCGGGGGTTTCATG
>DAOMQQ010000129.1:0-7802 GCA_035445405.1 Hyphomicrobium sp. | reverse complement strand
GCATGTCGATCAGGGGGGCGTGCTTTCAGTGTCCGGTGTGTCTTTCGGACCCTCCCGTGGTGTCCCGAGCCTTCGCTTCGGCTGGCGGCAGAATCGACGCAATAGGATTGATGTGACGTTAATGCCGGAGGCGGCAGGCGCGTTCCCTCGCTTCGCCGACCCTTGACCCTGGCCGGAAACGTCCGATATTCAAGGCTCGATTTCGATCGTGGTGATTTGGCCGGCCGGCTTGCAGCCACGTTAAACAAGTCGCTAAATGGGCCGTCGCACATCCGGACAGATCGGTTGGGCTCGGCCGCCTCCCTCGGCAGGGCGACGAAGCCGGTTTTTTCCAGCACCCGCGGCACGGGCGGGGTCGGGAGTGCGCAAGGTATGGCCACATTTTCTGCTGAACCTGGGCGAGGCGACAGTCCGTCGGCCCAACCCAAGGCAGGGCAGCGGCTGTTCGAGGTTCATAGCCCTTCGAGTTCGCTCATCGTCTTTCCAGAGGATGCGCCGCTGCGCCTCGAATCCGGGCAGCTCATCGCGCCGCTCTCCATTGCCTACCAGACCTACGGCACGCTCAACGCCGACAAATCCAACGCGATCCTGATCTGCCATGCGCTGACGGGCGACCAGCACGTCGCGAACGTTCATCCCATCACGGGCAAATCCGGGTGGTGGGAGACCCTGGTCGGCCCGGGCAAGCCGGTCGATACTGATCGTTTCTTCGTGATCTGTCCGAACATCCTCGGCGGCTGCATGGGCTCGACGGGGCCCGCGTCCCTCAACCCGAAGACCGGCAAGCCCTACGGCGTGGATTTCCCCGTCATCACCATCGGCGACATGGTGGATGCGCAGGTGCGCCTCGTGGACCATCTCGGCATCGACGTGCTGTTCTCGGTGATCGGCGGCTCCATGGGCGGCATGCAGGTGCTGGAGTGGGTGACGCGCCAGAAGCATCGCGTTGCGACCGCCATTCCGATCGCGACGGCGCCGTGGCATTCGGCGCAGAACATCGCCTTCCACGAGGTCGGGCGGCAAGCCGTGATGGCCGATCCCGCCTGGTGCGGCGGCAACTACTACGAGGCCGGGGTGGTGCCGAAGAACGGCCTCGCGGTCGCGCGGATGGCGGCGCACATCACCTATCTTTCGGAGAAGGCGTTGCAGGGCAAGTTCGGGCGCAATCTGCAGGACCGGACGGCGCGCTCGTTCTCGTTCGATGCCGATTTCAAGATCGAAAGCTACCTGCGTCACCAGGGCTCCACGTTCGTCGATCGCTTCGATGCGAACAGCTACCTCTACATTACGCGGGCGATGGACTACTTCGATCTCGAAGGCGCGCATGGCGGCAAGCTTGCCAACGCATTCGCTGGCACGACGGCGGAGATCTGCGTCGTCTCCTTCACCAGCGACTGGCTCTATCCGACGCGCGACAGCAAGGCGATCGTGAAGGCGCTCAACGCGGTTGCCGCGAACGTGAGCTTCGTCGAGATCGAAAGCGACAAAGGCCACGACGCATTTCTGCTCGACGAGCCGGAATTCCATGCGACGGCGCGCGGGTTCCTCTCGGCTGCCGCGGCCAAGCGCGGGCTTGCCAAGGCCCCGGAGGCGCGCTGATGGAGAAGGCGGTTCCGTTTACGGGCCAGCAGCGGGCCGATCACGCTCTCATAGCGGAGATGGTGGAGCCGGGTTCGCGCGTGCTCGACGTGGGTTGCGGCGACGGCGCGCTCTTGAAGCTGCTGGCCGAGGAGAAGGGCGTCGACGGACGCGGGGTCGAGCTTTCACGCGAGAAGGTGAACCTTTGCGTGCAGAGCGGGCTTGCCGTGATTCAAGGCGATGCGGATCAGGATCTTGCCGACTATCCCGATCAGGCATTCGACTACGCCATTCTCTCACTCACGATCCAGGCGACGCGCGATCCCAAGACCGTGCTCACGAACCTGCTCAGGATCGGGCGGCGGGCCATCGTCTCGTTCCCCAACTTCGGGCATTGGCGCGTGCGGACGCAGCTTCTCTTCACGGGCCGCATGCCGATGACGCCCAATCTGCCGGAGCCCTGGTTCTCGACGGCGGACGCGCATCTCTGCACGATCAAGGATTTCGTCGATCTCGTCGCGCTGGTCGATGCGGAGGTGGAAGAGGCGGTGGCGTTCAACAGCCAGGGCCGGCGGCTGCCGATCAAGAAGTCGATCTCGCTGCAGAACCTGCTCGGCGAAAAGGCGGTCTTCAAGCTGAAGCGGCGTCCGGCATAGGCGCGATCTCGCGCGGCCGTTCCAGCAACAGGTCGCTGCCGTCCGTCCATACGTCGCGATAGCCCGCATCGCGGAGGGCCGCGAGGCAGTCCGTTTCCCATCGCGCGGCGTGATCCTTTTCGATCAGGATCAGCCGCGGCCACAGGGCGTGCCCGGCTGTGCGGAGAAACGGAACGAGGGCGCGATCCTCGTATCCTTCGATGTCGATCTTGAGCACGTCGATCCGGTCGAGGTTCGCGCGCTGGACGAGGGCGAGGAGCGGCGCCATCGCCACCTCCGTCGCCGATCCGCCGACAGTGGCGCAAAGGCTCGCGAGGCCGGGGTGGTCGCCGCCGTAGAGCGTGGCGTTGCCGTCTTCCGCGCCGACGGCGGCCTGCACGACGGCGACGTTCGCGATGCCGTTCGCCGCGACGTTGAAGCGAATGCGGCGAACCATTTTCGGGGAGGGCTCGATGGCCAGAATACGCCCGGATGGCCCCACGGCGCGCGCGGCGACCAGCGTGAAAAGTCCGCAGTTGGCGCCGATGTCGACGAACACGTCGCCCGGCTCGAGCACGCTTTCGATCCGCTCGATTCCCGGAGCGTCCTTGTGGAGGCCGCGCTCCACCAGCATCTGCTCGGTAAAGTTTTCGCCGACCCGGCAGCGCAGCTTGAGGCCGTCCACCACGATGTCGTAGGCGGGGCTGTGGTTTTGCATGAGGCGCCGGAACGGGCGGCGCATGGCGCCGTGCACCAAGCCGGACTTGATCGCGCCGATGCACAGCGCCGCAACACCTTTGGGTTCGAATGTGCCCCACGCCGGTTCAGGCGCTGCGTCGTCGGTGTCGGCCATGGGTGCGATGTCTCCGGGAAATGGCGCGCCAACCTACTCCAACGGCCCTCTGCGTTACAACAGAGCGGCGGCGGAGGGCGATCAGCGAATCGGGACCAGATCGCGGAGGGCCTTGATGCAGGCGCGCGTGCCGCCGGCCGGCGCGACGGTTTCCTTGCGCGCTTCGACGACGAGCACGCCGCCGAGACCGGAGAAAACTCGCGATCCCGCGCGCTCCCAGGCGTTTGCGGATCGGATCAGGATGCTGCGATCGAACGGCGGAACGTGCAGCGCGGTGCCCCATCCGAGCGGGGTGAAGAGGGAGTCCGACAGCAGCGCATCGAGCTGCGGACGGCTGTAGGGCCGGCCGTATCCGAACGGCGTGGTGTCGACGTGGGCCCAGAGGCCGCGCCGGTTCGGAACCACAAGGATGATGCGGCCTTCCGGGGCGAGGACGCGCCAGAGCTCCCGCAGCAGCGGCCGTTCGCGCTCGGCGACTTCGAGCCCGTGGACCACGAGCAGGCGGTCGATCGCGTTGTCGCGAATAGGGAGGCAGTGGTCTTCGACCAGGGTCGAGAGGACAGGGCTTGCCGAAGGCCAGATCAGCGCGCCCTGGCTCGCGGGCATGAACGCGGCGACGTTTTCGGCCTCACTGCGATACATGCCGAGGAATGGCGTTCCGAAACCGAGGCAGGCTACCGTCTCACCCGATGCCTTGGGCCAGAGCGCGCGAATGCGCCGGGCCAGCAGGCGTCGCGCGATCTTGCCCAGCGGGCTCGCGTAAAAATCCCTCAGGGTGGCGACGTCGAGATGCATCGGTCTCTACGCGTGATCCAGTGTGTCCCGTTTCTTTTCGCCCGTCCGGCATTGAAATGACAAGGCCGTGCCGCTAGCTTTTCTTCCAAGCGGCGTGCATCGGAGCGGCCGCGCACGGCGCCATGACCCAACCTGACATCCACCTGTTTCCGTGTCTCAAGGATAATTTCGGCGTTCTGGTTCATGACCGGGACGGCGGCGTTACACTTGCCGTCGATGCCCCCGACGCGGATACCGTGCAGCGCGCGCTCGCCGAGAAGGGCTGGCAGCTCACGCATATCCTCGTGACGCATCACCACGCCGATCATACGGCCGGCATTCCGGCGCTCAAGGCTCAGACGGGATGCACGGTGATCGGCCCCCGCGCGGAGGCGCAGCGTATTCCGGGGCTCGACCAGGAGGTTGCGGAGCCCGATGCGCTGGCTTTCGGCACGCTTCAAGCGGTTGTGATCGATACGCCGGGGCACACGATCGGACACGTGTCCTACTGGTTCCCGGAGGCGAAGGTCGCCTTCGTCGGAGACACGCTGTTTGCCTTGGGGTGCGGGCGCGTGCTCGAAGGCACGGCGGAGATGATGTGGGGATCGCTCAAGAAGATCGCTGTCCTTCCTCCCGACACCACGCTCTACTGCGGCCATGAGTATACGGTTGCCAACGGACGCTTCGGGCTTTCCATCGAGCCCGACAATCCGGCGCTGAAAGCACGGCTCGATGAGGCGGAGCGTCTGCGTGCCGAGGGGCGGGCGACGTTGCCGACGCGCGTCGGTCTCGAACTCGAGACGAACGTGTTTCTGCGCACCGACCAGCGGACCATCCGGGAGCGGGTGGGCCTGCCGCTGGCGCCGGATTGGAAGGTGTTCGCCGAGTTGCGCGAGCGCAAGAACCACGCTTGACGGCCGTCCGCGCGGCACGCCTCGCGCACATCCAGGACCTCATCCCGTATGACCGCAGACGAGATCATTGCCGCGCTTCAACTCGCGCCGCATCCGGAAGGCGGATACTTCCGCGAGACGTTTCGCGACGAGGCACGCGACGGCGGGCGGGCGCATTCGACTGCGATCTACTTTCTGCTCAAGGCCGGCGAGGTCTCGCGCTGGCATCGCGTCGACGCCGTCGAGGTGTGGCATTGGTATGCGGGCGCGCCGCTGATGCTCTCCATCGCGCCGCCGGACGGCGCCCCGGAAGAGGCGCTGCTCGGGCCAGCAGTCCTGCAGGGTGAACGGCCGCAAGGAATCGTGCCCGCCGGGCACTGGCAGCAGGCGCGGTCGCTCGGGGCGTGGACGCTCGTCGGATGCACGGTTGCGCCGGGGTTCACGTTCTGCGGTTTCGAGATGGCGCCCGATGGATTCACGCCTGGCTGAGAGCAGCGTTCCGTCCCGATTGGGGCCTCCCTGAGGGGTGGGCGGAGTTTTCCACCGCTCATTGCACCGCAGCGCTGTGGGTAAGTTGTTGTTCCTGTGGCTATTCAAGCGATTTTTGGGGACCGCGACCGGCGTGCGCTTGCCGCTCAAACCCGACTCGTAAAGAGTGCGAATCAATTGAGAAAAAGTACGCGCGCAGCGGGGGTTGCATTCATGAAGGCGGGGTCCACCGGCACTGTTCTCAGTACGGTTTTCGTCGACTACGACAATATTTATCTCTCTCTCAAACGTAAGAGCGAGGAGGCGGCGCGGCGCTTCGCGAAGGACGCCGGCCTTTGGCTGCGCGAGATCGAAAGCGGGCGTCTGATCACGCCGACGCATGGCGCCGGGATCGGTGCGCAACGGCGGATCGTCATGAGCCGCTGCTACGGCAATCCCGTGCCGCGCCGGAATGCGACCGACAACTCGACTGACATGAACTCGTTTCCGTTCGTGCGCCATCACTTCCTGCGCGCAGGCTTCGAAGTGGTCGATTGCCCCCCGCTGACGGCGCAGCTCAAGAATTCCGCGGACATCCGGATGGTGATGGACGTTCGCGACATGCTGACCCACGAGACGCGCTTCGACGAGTTCATTCTGCTGTCGGGCGACGCGGACTTCACGCCGGTGCTGCATCGCTTGCGGGCCCATGCGCGCGGAACCGTGGTGTTCGCCAACGATCATACGGCGCAGCCGTACACGGCGATCGCCGACGGCGAGGTTCGCGAGGCGGATCTCATTTCGCTGCTGCTCGAAGGCCGCATCGGAGCGGACGGCGAGGCGCGGAACGGCGGCGAGCTCAACGCGGTGCCGACCTCGGCCGAGCTCGAGGCGATGCGCAAGACGATTGTCGCCGAGGTGGCGGGCGCGGTGCGCTCTGCGCAGCAGCCGGTGCCGCTGGAGGCGCTGGCGGATCGTGCCGTGCGCGTGCTCGGACACGAGAAGACGGTCGGCTCCGGCTGGGGCGGCGCGGGCACGTTCCGCGATCTTCTGATGCGCTGGCTGCCCGAGGGCGTCCGCTTGACGGAAACGCCGCCCTATTTCGCCTACGAGCCGACGCGCCATGTCGCGCGCGAGATCGAGGCACGGCCCGAGATCCGGACCGAGCCGCGGCCGGTGCAGCGCGAACGGCGGCCGGATGCCGTCGATTCCCGTTTCGAGGCCGTCATGGATGCCCCGCAGGCGCGCAGGCCGGAGCCCCGTCCGTCGTTTGCGCCGGAGAGCCGGCCCGAGCCGAGGTTCGAACTGCAGCCCGAGCCGCAGCAGCGTGCGCCGCGCGTGGACGATCGTTTCGAGCCGCGCTATGCGCCGGCACCGCGCGATCTTCCCGCACGCGATGCGTATACGAAGGAGATGCCGGAGCGGGTCGAGCGCCGTGCCGAAGCGCAGCCTGCGCCGCGTCAGCCGGAGCCTCAGGCGTCTTCGTTTGGAGCGTCCGGTTTCTTCGCGCCGCCCGAGCGTCCGCAGATCGGTGCGTCCGCGCCGGCTCCGCGTCAGCCGCTGGCCGAGCCGCGCGCTCCCCAGCAGCAGCCGGGGCCTGCGGGGGGCTATGGTGCGCGCCCGTCGGCGCCGCAGCACGCGTCGGCCGATCAGGCGTCTCAGATTCAGCAGTCCATCGCGCGGATCCACGAGGCCTGCCAGGCGCCGCCGCTCTCGCCGCCGGAATATCGCGTGTTGTTCGAGGTGATGGCGGAAGAGATTACCGCCAACAACCTTTCGGGGCAGCAGACCCTCGTCAACATCGCGCAGCGTGCCCGCGAGATGGGGCTCGAAGTGCGCCGCGACGACATCCGCTTCGTGCTCGAAGTGGTGAGCGAGGCCGATCCGTGGTTCGAGCAGGGCGCGACCGCGAATCTGTTCGCCAGCCGCTTCCGCAATTTCGTGGTCGCGCGCTGCCGCTCGCAAGGGCTGAACCTCTCGGCGGACGAGATCGATCTGATCGATGCGTGGTTCGGCGGAGCTCCGCCGTCGCGGGCAACGCAGCAGCAGCAACATGCGCAGCCGCAATCGCAGCCTCAGCCTCAGCATCAGGCGCCGCAACACGCTCCTGCGCGGCCTGCGCAGCCGCAAGGTTACGGTGCGCCTCCGCCCCCGCAGGGGAACGATCGTTGGCCGGTCGGGCCTCAGGATGGCCGCGGGGCCACGAACGCGCCGGAGCCGGAAGACGAATTTCCGCGCATCGTGCGCTCGCGTCTGCGCGGGTAAATCCCGCTCGCTCCATGGGTGTAAGTCGACGATAGCCGACGGCCTCATCGAGGCTGTCGGCTTTTCGTTTTGGTGGAGGGATCCAGACACCTGCACGCGTCGGCGCTCTACAGGAAATGAAAAAGGCCGCGGAGATTGGTCTCCGCGGCCTTTTCTTTTTTTAAACGCGTGCGCGTTTTAGAGCGTGATCATTTTCGATTGAATCGGGATCACGCTCTATCTCTTTGGTGAGACCGATGATTCACGCTTCAGGCTGATGGGGCCTGAAGCGATCATGGTCTAGAGCGCGATGTAGTGGCCGCCGTTGACGTCGAGGCAGGCGCCGGTGATGAAGCC
>DAOMQQ010000128.1:0-7806 GCA_035445405.1 Hyphomicrobium sp. | reverse complement strand
TCGTCACGATTCTGACGGTGCTTTTTCTGCCGTTGCCGCCCGTTCTGGTCGACGTGGGGCTGGCGTTCTCCATCGCGTTCGCCGTGCTCATTCTGATGGTGTCGCTGTGGATTCAACGGCCGCTCGAATTCTCGGCCTTTCCGACCGTGCTGCTGATCGCGACCATGCTACGGCTTTCGCTCAGCGTGGCGACGACGCGTCTCATCCTGTCGGAGGGCGCGGACGGCCCGATGGCGGCGGGGCATGTGATTGCGGGCTTCGCCAACTTCGTGATGGCGGGCGATTTCGTCATCGGTGTCGTGGTGTTCGTGATCCTGATCACCGTGAACTTTCTCGTCATCACGAAAGGTGCGAGCCGCATCGCGGAGGTGGGCGCGAGGTTTACGCTCGACGCCATTCCCGGCAAACAGATGGCGATCGACGCCGATCTTTCGGCCGGCAACATCGACGAGAAGGAGGCCATGCGCCGGCGCCGGGAGCTGGAGGAAGAGAGCTCCTTCTTCGGCGCGATGGACGGTGCTTCGAAGTTCGTGCGCGGCGACGCGATCGCGGGCCTCATCATCACGGCCGTGACGGTGTTCGGCGGGATCATCATCGGCGTGACGCGCCATGACATGACGCTGAGCGCTGCGACCGACGCGTTCGTGCGGTTGTCGGTTGGCGACGGCCTCGTGACGCAGATCCCGGCTCTCATCATCTCTCTGGCGGCGGGCCTGCTCGTCTCCAAGGGCGGGACGCGCGGCTCGGCCGAGTCGACGGTGTTTACGCAGCTCGGCAACTATCCGCGCGCCCTCGGCGTCGCCGGCGCGACCCTGCTCGCGCTGGCTGCGGCGCCGGGACTTCCGTTCCTTCCGTTCGCCATCATCGCGGGCGTTCTGATCTTCATTTCTATCTCCATTCCGAAGAAGCTCGCGGAGGAAAAGGCCAAGGAAGACGCGATCCAGCAGGAGGCCGAACGGCTCTCGCTCGAGGAAGCGCGCCAGTCGGTCAAGGAGCAGCTCAAGACGGCCGAGGTCGAGATCGCGCTCGGCAAGCAGCTCTCGTCGACATTGCTGGCCTCGCAGGGGGAGCTGGCCCACCGGGCCGGTCGCATGCGCCGCGCGTTCGCCAAGCAGTATGGTTTCGTCGTTCCGGAGATCCGGATTTCCGACGACATCTCGATCCCGGGCAAGACCTACCAAATCAAGATCCACGGGACGGTCGTGGCGTCGGAGGAGCTCAGGATCGGCGACGTGCTCGTCATCACCGGTGACGGACCGGTGCCGGACGTTCCGGGCGACGAGGCGCGCGAACCCGCATTCGGCATGAAGGCGATGTGGGTGTCGGAGATGTTCGCCAACACGGTGAAGCGCGAAGGCTTCAACCCGGTCGATCCAATGTCGGTGATGCTGACGCATCTGCGCGAGGTGATCCGGGGGAACCTGTCGCAGCTTCTCTCCTACAAGGATATGCGCGCGCTCATCGATCGTCTGGAGCCCGAGTACAAGCGGCTCGTGGAAGAGATCATTCCGTCTCAGCTCTCCTATTCCGGGCTGCAGGCGGTGCTCAAGCTGCTTCTTTCCGAGCGGATTTCGATCCGCAACCTGCATCTCATCCTCGAGAGCATCGCGGAAGTGGCGCCGCACGTCCGGCGTGCCGAGCAGCTCACCGAGCATGTGCGGATGCGGATGGCGCAACAGATTTGCGGCGATCTGGCGGACAACGGCGTTCTCAAGGTTCTGCGCCTCGGAAATCGGTGGGATCTCGCGTTCCATCAGAGCCTCAAACGCGATGCCAAGGGCGAGGTCGTGGAATTCGACATCGATCCGAGGCTGATCGAGCAGTTCGGCGCCGAAGCCTCGAAGGTCATCCGCGGACATCTGGACCAGGGGCATCAATTCGTTCTGGTGTCGGCGCCGGATGCGCGGCCCTATGTGCGCATGGTGACGGAACGCCTGTTCCCCACGCTGCCGGTGCTGTCGCACCTCGAAATCGCGCGGGGTGTGCAGGTCAAATCGATGGGCACCATTTCGTGATGACGATCACGTCAGGAGCGGTTCTTCTGACGTTCGTGGTGTTCTGCCGGATCGCGGGCTGTCTCATGCTCATGCCGGGCTTCGGCAGCTCGCGTGTTCCGTTCCAGGTGCGGCTTTACATCGCCGTGTCCGCCACGCTGGTGCTCGCCCCGCTGATCGTTCCGGTGTTCGAAGGCGATCTCGCGAACGCCGCGCCACCGCAGATGCTTCAGCTCATCGCGTCCGAGACGCTGATCGGCGCGACCATCGGCATGATGACGCGGATCTTCTTCCTGGCGCTCCAGTTCATGGGGACGGCCGCGGCCATGCTCTCGGGTTTCGGCGGCATGCCGGACAACGCGGTGGACGAAAGCGAACCGGCGCCGGCAGTAGCCAACATTCTGACTCTCACGGCCACCGTGCTTCTGTTCGCCATGGGATTGCACATGGAGGTGCTGCGGGCGCTGATCGCGTCCTATTCGATCATTCCCGTCACGGAGTTGTTCGACCCGAGATTCGCGCTCGGCAAGATCACGGACGCGGCGTCGGATTCGTTTTTCCTGATCGTGCAGCTGACGGCGCCGTTCCTGGTCTTTTCGCTCATCGTCAATTTTCTCTCGGGTATCCTCAACAAGATGACGCCGATGATCCCCGTCTACTTCATCACCATGCCGTTCATGGTGGCGGGCGGGCTTCTCATTCTCTTCTTCACGATCAGCGAGGCGTTGACCCTGTTCCTTTCGGGGTTCCAGGCCTTTTTAACGAACGGGTGAGGGCAGATGCGGGATCGGGTCAAGAACCTCAAGCGTGTTCTCAAGGTCCAGAAGCAGCTTCATGCGCTCGAGGAGCTCAAATATGTGCGCCTCCAGCAGAAGGTGCTCCAGTGCCAGGAGGAGCAGCGTGACCTCACGAACTCTCTTTCGAGCGACGATGCCCTGCATGGGCTTTTCCTCGACATGACCGTGCGGCGGGTGCAGGCGCTGAGGCTCGAGGAAGCGCGTCTCGCGCCGCTGGTCGAGGCGCAGTTGCGTGTGCTGAGCGAGCACAGCGCGCGTCTCAGCAACTCGGAACGGCTTTCCGCCGAGCTTGGCGAGGAGCTGAAACGCAACGACGAGCGGCTGGAGCTCGAACAGCTTCTGGAAGCCGGATTTGCGCAGAGCGGCGCAAGCTCCAAGCAAGACCGCTGAGTCATGCTCGGGGCTGACATCTCGCGCGCCCGGGAGGCTTGTTGGTGAGCGCAGACCTGACGATCCGTCCCCTTGCCGACACGGCGAGGAGCGTCGAAACGGCGCTCGAAGCGCGTGCAGGGCGCGTGCGCAGCCAGCCGGATGCGGCGCAGAAGTTCGAGTCGTTCGTGCTGCAGACGTTCATTCAGGAAATGCTGCCGAAGAACGCCGAAGGTGTTTTCGGGTCGGGGATTGCCGGAGATTTCTGGCGATCCATGATGGCCGAGAAGATGGCCGAGCAGGTCGCGGAGCGCGGGGAACTCGGGATCGCGGATCTCGTGCGGGCCGGCGGGGCGGCACCGACGCGCAATCCGGCATCCGTATCTCTCGACGTGTTGAACCACCTTTCCACCCTCGATGCGGCGGCGTTCGAGTCGCCTCACGATGAGCCCAAGTCCGGAGCGTAAAACCCATGCTGCAGCGTCCTTCCTATTTTGCACCGAGCTATCCCCCGGCGGGCCAGGCATCGCCGCCGCTTCCGTCCAACCCCATGCCGGGCCTGCCCGCTGGCGCGGGCGGCTCCGCGCCGGTCTCGATGCTCGAAATCTCGCTCCAGCGGCTCGAAGAGATCGTCGATCAGGAAACGACGGCGCTCAAGCAACGCGAAACCATCGACCTCAAAGCCTTCAACGATCGCAAGAGCCAGGCGCTTCTGGAGCTGACGCGCTGGATGCGCAACATGTCGGGCGTGGAAGCGACGCCGGAGATCGCGGCGCGGATCGGCGCTCTCAAGGAGAAGCTCCTGGTCAATCAGGCGGTGCTCAAGCTCCACCTTGAAGCCGTGCGCGAGATTTCGGCCTCGATGGCCGATGCCATCCAACAGTCCGAATCCGACGGGACCTATACGCAGGCGATCTCTGCCGCCTACAGGCCGCTATGATCAAGCTTCTGGCCACAGGCTTGTGGGCGTCCATCGTGACGCTCGGCGCCGTGTTCGGCGTGCTGGAATGGCAGAAGAATGCCCAGACCGCCGCAGGCGCCGAGGCCGAGGTCAAGCTCGAAGAGTATCGCACAAAGGCCATCAACGTGCCGATCATCGGAAACGGCGCGATTCAGGGCTACATGGTGGCGCAGTTCGTGTTCACGGTCGATGCGGTGGCGATGCGCAAGCTTGCGATCGATCCCGAGATCTACGTGCTCGACGAGGCGTTCAAGACCATCTACGCCGGCGAGCAGATCAACTTCCAGAACATGAAGAAGCAGGATCTGCCGGCTCTCGCGAAGGCGCTTGCGGACAACGTGAACGGCCGGTTCGGCCTGCCGATCGTGCAGGACGTGCTGATCGATCAGCTCTCCTACATCCCGAAGAACGAGATGCGCGGGCGCTCGCGCACGTAAGGTGCGCGTCCCGTGATTAGCCTGGCGGCGGCGCGGCCTGGCCGGCGTTCGTCGGATCTTCCTTCGGCTCGGAAAGCGCGCGCGCGATCTCCTGGAAGGGATCGACGCTTTGCGGATCGAACATCGTCTGTTTCATGCTCTCGTAGAGCTTGGGCACGATGTCGATGGCCTTGTCGAGCTCGGGGTCTGCGCCTTTCTGATAGCCGCCCATCAGACGCAAGTCGCGCGTGTCTTCGAAATGCGCGATCATGGCGCGGAGCATCATCACGAGCTTTCGCTGCTCTTCCGACCAGACCGCATTGGCGAGGCGCGAAACGCTCGTCAGCACGTTGACGGCCGGGTAGCGGCCCTGGTCGGCGATCTTTCGGTCGAGCACGATGTGGCCGTCTAGGGTGCCGCGGATGCTGTCGGCGATGGGATCGTTATGATCGTCGCCATCGACGAGCACCGAGAACACGCCGGTGATGGAGCCGGTGCCTTCGAGGCCGGGTCCTGCACGTTCGAGCAGCTTGGGCAGCTCGCTGAAGACGGACGGCGTGTAGCCGCGCGCCACCGGCGCTTCGCCTGCGGCAAGGGCGACCTCACGCGTGGCGTGGGCGAACCGCGTCACGGAATCGACGATCAGCAGCACGCTCTCGCCGCGGTCGCGGAAGAATTCCGCTACGGCGAGGGCGGTCTTAGGCGCCAGGCGCCGCATCATCGGGCTTTCGTCGCTGGTCGAGACGACGGTGACGGCGCGGGCGCGGTTCTGGGCGAGGGCGTCCTCCAGGAACTCGCGCACCTCGCGGCCGCGCTCGCCGACGAGGGCGAGCACGACGGTGTCGAAGCCCTGAGATCTCGCGAGCATCGAGAGCAGCGTCGATTTGCCGACGCCGGAGCCGGCGAAGATGCCGATGCGCTGGCCTGCGCACAGCGGCGTGAAGAGGTCGATGACGCGGACACCGGAGCGGAGCGGGGTGCGGACGCGGTCACGGTTCAACGCAGACGGAGGCTCGGCGTCGAAGGGATAGGCGCGGGTGCCTTCCGCGAGGGGGCCGAGCGCATCGATGGGCGCGCCGAGCGCGTTCACCACGCGGCCTTTCCACGAGATGTCGGGCTTCAGGCTCTGGTCGCTGTGCTGCCAGGCGATTTCGCCGGGACCGATCTTGAGGTTGACGTCGAAGGGCTTGATGGTGGCGCCGCTCCCGTCGATGCGGACGACCTCGCCGAGCTGAAGCGCGGGGCCCGTTTCGAAGCTCAAGCGGTCGCCGAGCTTGAGGCGGCGCGAGAGACCCGAAACCTGCACGTAGGCAGGCGTGACCTGGGTAACGACGCCTCCGACGCGGACGAGCGTGAGTGACGAGGCGGCGTGGGCGACCTGCTCTTCCAGGCGGTCGAGCGCGGTCGGATCTCGGCCTCGGGCGGCGGATGCGTCCGGGCCGCGCGATGTCGCGGTGTCCGTCATGGATGAACCCGAATGTGTGGCGCGGCCATCGCGTCGACCTTACGTCAGCTCGTTTCGCCGAGGGTGCGGACGGCCTGGCTCAGCGTCTGCTCGGATTGGGCGATGGCGTTGTTGATGGAATCGAACGAGCGCTGGATCTGAATCAGGCGCGAGATCTCGGACACGGGATTGACGTTTGACTGCTCCGTGAAGCCTTGAAGGATGCCCACGCGATTGAAGTCGAGCGCCGGTTGGGCGGCACGGTCGGGGACGACGCCGGAATTCTCCTGGCGGGTGAGATTGGCATCCTCCGGGATCGTGAAGAGGCCGAGGGCACCCATCTGGTTGCCATTCTGGGTCATCATGCCGTCGCGCGCGATGACGGGGGCGCCGGCTGCGGGATTGAGCTGGATCGGTGCGCCGCCGACGTCGAGAAGCGGGTAGCCGGTCAGGGTCGTGAGTGCGCCTTCCGGCGTCATGGTCATGCGGCCGTCACGCGTATAGACGATGCCGGTCGGACCTTGAAACGCGAGCCACGCGTCGCCGCTGACTGCGACATCGAGCGGGTTGTCGGTGCGGCTGACGGGGCCTGCTTCGCGCGCCAGATACGTGTTGCCCGGCGAGACGAACGCCGTCGGGGCATCCGTTTTGTCCGAGATGAGCTGCTCGAATTTAACCTCTTCCGCGCGAAAGCCGGCCGTGGTGACGTTCGCCACGTTGTGGGCGACCGTCTCCAGGCGGCGCATGAGCGCCATCTGGCCAGACAACGACACGTAGAGGCTAGGCTGCATTAACGTCCTCCGAGCTTCAGGGTTTGTATGCTGGCGAGCACGTCGCTCGAGATGCCGATAGGGGCACCGCCTGCGACGAAGGGGGCAAGGTTGGCGGACAACTGCTGCGGTGCGCGGTTGCTCATCTCCCACATGGTCGTGAAGCGGGTGATGAAGGTTTCGAGTTTCTTCGGATCCTTGAAGTCGGCGACGTTGATGCGTTTTGCATACATGTCGGCCTGCTTATCGACGTCCATCAGGGCCGTCTCGGGGGGAAAGCCCAAAGCTGTCTGCGCAACCTTGAACAGCGCCCGGTCAGCGAGAAGACCCATCGCGCTCGTGAGGCTCGGGGCCTTGCGGGCGAAGTAGAGGGCGAGGCGCACCCCTTCATTCTGCTCGCCGGAGCGCTGCTCCAGAGACAGGCGGACGTAGCGGTCGACGGTACCCTGGTGGGCGTCGTGACCCTCGGTCGCCGTTTCGCCCTTCGCGGCAAAGTTGAAGGTCGCCGCTAGGTCCTTGAAGCGGACATCCGTCAGCGTGTTGGCGAAAGCCTTGGGGTCGGAGACGCCTTCGGTGAGGACTTTCCGCACGAATGCCTTCGCGTAGGCCATGTCCTCGAGGCCGAACGCTTTCATAGCGTACCGATAGACCCGGTCGTTCTTCATGAAATCGTCGACGCTTTTGATGTCGCCGATCTTTTCCAGATAGTTTTTCGATTCGCGCGCGACTTGGGGCTCCTTCGCGAGGGTCGTGAGCGACCTCGTGAGGTTCTGGGAAATCAGTCGGTAGCTGTCCGATGTGGTGAGCACGGCTCGGGCCTCGCGTGTCTCGGGTTGCCAGTCTCGTGGGTCCGCCTTGTCTCAGGCTGACTTGGGGCCTACCGCCAAAACGCGGGCCGGTAGCCGGGCTTCCAAGGCTTTGATCAGGCTCGCGCAAGGAGGCCCCGGCTAGAAATACGTTAACAGGGCTTAACGCGGGGTTTAGCCGGTGACGATTATCCTCGGTCTGATTATCACGCTCGGCTGCATGCTCGGCGGCTACATGGCCATGGGCGG
>DAOMQQ010000127.1:0-7820 GCA_035445405.1 Hyphomicrobium sp. | reverse complement strand
GGCAGACATTGCCGGCTACAGCCGGCTGATCGCCGAGGACGAAGAAGAGACGCTGCGGCGTTTCGAAACCTACCGCACGGTCTTCACCGAGTTCGTGGAGCGGGGCGGCGGACGCATCTTCAACACCGCGGGCGATGCGATCCTGGCCGAGTTCGAAAGCGCGGTCGAAGCAGTCCGCGCGGCGGTCGACGTCCAGGAAAGCCTGCGCGCACGCAACCTCGCCTACCCGCCGAGCCGGCACATGAATTTCCGCATCGGCATCACCATCGGCGATGTGGTCGAGCGGGAGAACGGCGACCTCCTGGGCGACGGCGTCAACGTCGCCGCCCGCCTGGAATCGGTCGCGCCGCCGGGCGGCATCTGCGTCTCACGCTCGGTGCACGAGGCCGTGGCCAGCAAGATGGGCCTCACGTTCGCCGATGCCGGCCCGCAGACGCTGAAGAACATTCCCGAACGGATCCACGCCTACACGCTTGCCCTCGACGAGCCGCAGCCCACCAACGGGAGCGAAGCGGACGACGACGCCTCGCCCGCGGTGCCGGCCCGCACGCCGTCGGAGCGTCATTCCCGGCTCGTGACCGGCGGGCTCGCCGTGCTCGGCCTCGCCGTGGTCGGAGCCTATGCCTACGAATACACGCCCCGCTCGGTGCTGGAGAGCGTGGGGCTCGTCGCCGCCGAGCCGGCACCTGCCGACGCTTCGCCGGATACGGCCACGGCCGACAGCGGAACGCCCGAAGCGTCTTTGCCGGTCAGCTCTCAAAGCGTCGCTGTGGAAGAGGTCGAGCCAAAGCCCGTCGCACCCGCCGAAACGCCTGCACAGGCGCCCCCCGCAAAAGAGGAAGACCAGGCCGCGACCATAGAGCGGAACGTCAGGGACGCCATCGCAACGCTCGACGGCAACGCGGAAGCCGCGCGCACGCCTCTCAACCCGCTCGCCTCCCGCTACGTCCTGACCCGCCAGTGGAAAGATTGCCAGGAGAGCACGAACACCGACGTGGTGGTCGAAGCGTGCAAGGGACTGATCGATACAGCAGGCTTCACGCCCGACGATCAGGCGACCATCCACTACAAGTATGCCCGCGCCTTGCGGGACAAGGGCGATCCGGCCCAGGCCATCACGCACTATACGCGCTCAATCGAGCTGAAGCCGGACACCGACACATATCAACACCGCGCCATCGCGCACTATGATCAGGGCGACTATCCCGAAGCCGTCACCGATCTCGACGAGGCGTTGAGGCTCAAACCTCAGTCCGCCGAAGCGCTGAACAATCGCGCATGGATCTATTACAAGGCCGGCGACGCCGACCGCGCACTGCAGGATGCCAATCGCGCCGTCCAACTCGACGGATCGAAAGCCTATATCTGGGACACCCGCGGCCACATCCTGGAGGAGCTCGGCAGAACGCCCGAGGCGATCCGCGATTATCGCAAGGCGCTTCAGCTCGATGCGGGCTACACCAGCAGCAGGGATGGCCTCCGCCGGCTCGGCGCGCCACTATAGTCGAGCCTCGCGCACCCCCCGGCGGCATCTCGGCTCCGAGACACGCCACCGGAGACCCGCACGAGGAAAAAAAGGCGCAACCAGCCAGGGCTGCGCCCTTCTTGTTTCCAGGCCCACCGCTGCGCGGAGCCGCGCTTTAGAC
The DNA here is from genome assembly GCA_035445405.1 of Hyphomicrobium sp. Lineage (GTDB taxonomy): Bacteria > Pseudomonadota > Alphaproteobacteria > Rhizobiales > Hyphomicrobiaceae > Hyphomicrobium_C. The sequence continues at coordinate 6,174 of DAOMQQ010000127.1, read as the reverse complement.
CATGATCGCTTCAGGCCCTATCAGCCTGAAGCGTGAACCATCGGTCTCACCAAAGAGATAGAGCGTGATCCCGATTCAATCGAAAATGATCACGCTCTAGAAGCCCATGCCGACGCCCGCACCGAGGCCCGGCGGCGGACCGCTCCGCCGCGCGGTCTTCGGCGGCTTCCCGCCGCGGCTGGCACTCCCGCTGTTCTTGCGCGGCGTCTGCGCCTTCTTGCTTCCCTTGCTGGGCGCCGCACGCCCGTCCTGCCGGTGCGTCGGCAAAAGCGGCGCGGCCATGCCCGGCGCGGACGGCATGAAGTAGTACGCATCCGTCAATGCGCTCTCTTCCCACGGGATCTGCCGGCCGGAGGTCTCCGCCACCACATCGCGGCGAACCTTCACCATCATCTGGTGAACGTCCACGCCCGGCGTCCCGAGATGGCGAAGCAGCGCCTTTGTGAACGGGCTGTTGCGGCCGCCACCGTCATCGGAAACGTTGTTGGGCTGGGTTGCATACGCGCGGAAAATACCCGACGCACCGCTCGACGATTGCACGTTGAGCTTCGTCATTCCACGGTGAAAGGCGAGCGAGCGCACCTTTCGCGTCGCACCGTCCTGCGCGACGATCTGCAGGCCCAGCTCTTCCTGCGAGGGCGTATTGCGGCACGCATCCAGGAACACCATGCCGAGCTTCGCCTTCTGCAACGGCTCGATCATCGTCGAGATGTTGACAAGGTGCGCATCGAGCGCCTCGCGGCTCTTCTCCTCGTTCTCGACCTGGATCTCTCCCGGCATATCGACCGGAATGAGAAAGTTCTCGCCCGAGAGCGAGATGCCGTGGCCGGCGTAGAAGAAGAGCCCCACGTCGCCCGGCTTGAGCTGCTCCGAGAAGGACTCGAACGCCTCGTGCATCTGATCGCGCGTGAGATCCGTGCCGAGCATCACGTCGAAGGAGAGATGACGGAGTTTCTCGGCGATGTCGCTCGCGTCGTTCGCAGGGTTGGTCAGCTCCGCCACGTTCTGGTAGCTGGAGTTGCCGATGATGAGGGCGAGCCTGCGCTGAGGCGCAGCGTCGGCCGGCGCAAGCACGGCGGCCACCGGCAGCAGCAGGGCCACCGCAAGAAGGGAAAGGCATCGGGTGCTCAGGCGCATGAGGCACACTCCTTTCGAGGCTCACGTTCTACGATCTCGGCCCCGGAGGAGCCGCGCTCCCCCGAAGCATGCGGCGGCCGCTTACGGTTGAGAGGCCGACGCCGTCTTGCCGTCCGTCAGGTTGACGATCTGCACCCGCCGGTTGACGCCGGATTTCGGCGACGCAGGGTCCTTCAGGCGCTCGAAGCCGTACCCCACGACGGTGAAGTTGCTATCCGTCAGATTGAAATTGTCGCTCAGATATTTGCGCACGGCCTGGGCGCGCCGCTCGGAAAGGCTCTGATTGTATTCGGAGCGTCCCGTCGCGTCCGTATGCCCCGCAACCATGATCGCGGCATCCTTGAGCGAATCGTCCTCGAGCGCCTTGCCCAGCGCCTGAAGCGAGGTGCGCGAGCGCGGCGAGATTTCGGCGGAGTTGAACCCGAAGTAGATCACGAGATCGAGCATCGGCTTGTCGCTTGCCGCTTCGGCGAGCTGCGTCCGCTCCGGCACAGAGAGCGCGCGCGTTGCGGCTTTGGTCCTCAAGTCGTCGATGACCTGCGCCCGCTCCACCTCGGCTTGCGTCGGCTTCACGGAGAGGCCTCGCGTCTTGCGCGGCTTCAGGGCGTCGATGATCTGCTGGACGGACGGTGCATTGTCGGCATGCGCCGCACCGGAGATCCCGGGCGTGAAAAACGCGAGGCCGAAAGCGGCCAAGCCGGTGCAAACAACGCTGGAGCTGAAATAGGCTCTCGACTTAATGGAATGCGTCGACATCGGAACCTCCGAAAGTATCCCCATAATGTACCCCAACGGACGAATGGTGACCAGAGGGGGCGAACGCGCCGGAGCATCGGCGGCAAGAGCTGCCTCCGCGGACCCAAGCAGGCTGATCCCATATGAGCCACAAGCCCTTAGGCGGGTCTGTTCCCTGGGAGACACCTGCACAGGCAGGACATGAATTAATCAAAGAAAAAGGGCGGACACGCCGTGCGCATCCGCCCTCGCATTAACCCTGGGGTCGCTTGCCCGCTACTGGAGCTTCACCGAGACGCCGAGACGCGCGCCAATCGTGCTCTCGTCGGCCGAGAACTCCGTGTAGGTGGAAGCGCCGTACGTCAGGTTGCCCTGCACATAGTCCATACCGAGCTCGACACGGCCATAGTCCTTGGCCTGCTCGTATTCGGCAACGAAATCGCCCTTGATCTCGATGTCCTCGTCCACGACGCGCTTATAGCTACCGAGAATATACGGGCGTAGCACGCCACCGCCGTCGACTTCCAGCATGGTGAAGAGGGTACCGGTCAGCGACAGGCTCCAGGCCTCAGCGACCCCCTTGATCAACGGAGCGGCGATGACCTGCTGGTCCGGAGCCACGAAGCGATCGGTGCTGACGTCGTAATGGCCGAGCGCACCGCGCAGGTCAAAGCGCCACGTATCGGGAAGCTGGAACGTGTAGCCCACGACGCTGTTCGTGAAGTAGCCCGACAGATCGTAGGAATAGTCCAGCCCGCCAACGCCGCGGCCGTCGGCCTCGCCGCTGACGCCGATGATCATGGACATGGTGTAGAAGTTGCCTTGGCTCCACATGTAGCTGCCGCCGTAGAAGACCGAGTCGATATCGGTCTTATGTCCGACGACGCCCGGAGCGAACGGGACCGAATCCTGCGTCATCCAACCGTAGCCGACGATACCGTTGATCCGCACCTTGCCGCCGAAGTACGTGCCAGGCAGATCGAAATGCACGTTGCCGAGCACCGAACCCTCGTCGATGTCGTAAGCGAGAGTGCGGAAGCCGAAGTTCTTGTCGCGCAAGCCGTCGTGGCTCGTATGCCGCAGACGGCCCGTCGGCGTGGCGAACCCGCCGGCCGTCGTGCTGAGCTGCTGCTGGACGAACCCTTCGCCAATGGACTGAAGCTGCGCGCCCGTGCCCGCAATGCCACCCGCTGCTTCCTCGCACCCGTAATACAAAAATGTTCCCGTATCACAGGGGATCATCAACTGCGCTTGTGCTGCGTTGGGAGCGGCGAACATGCTCGCCACCGCAAGGGCGAGGCCCCCAACAGTCGATTTTACGAAGTAGGTATGCCGCATTGTCCCATCCCGAGGATCAATCATTCAACCAAAGGAAATCAATATCGTCAGTCCCCGGTTAATGCGATTCGACGGAATCGCGGCCAACTAAGACTGTCGCATATCCTCACGATCAGGCTTTCACGGAGCGATGTGGCGCAACCGCAACTCCACCCTCGGAGACGGTCGGAGCGACGCGGTCGGGAGGCGGGTGCGCCAGAAGCCCTGCGGCCTTATTCGGCATATTGGGGCCGCCCCCCTCCAGGCGAGTTGCGCCACGGAGGGCGGGGTGAAATGGGGCCCCTGACGCCCCCTCAATCTAAGGCCTAGGCGGACGGTCTGCCACGGGCCGAAATCCCCAGGCGTCATGGCCCGGCTCCGGCCAGCACATCGAGAATCGGGCTAACACTCGTGCCATGAGCAACCGTACCCGGCGCTCGGTCGAGAGCGCCTCCGGGGTTTTAAGCATGCCACGAGCCGCCTTGAGGCGCCCCGAAGACATCCTCGCCCCTGGAGACGCCGTGGGCCCTTTGGCCGAGGCACAGCACGTGCTCGAAGAGGTGTTCGGCTACAAGGCCTTCCGCCTGCATCAGGCCGGCATCATCGAGACCCTCCTCGCGGGCGGCGACGTGCTCGCGCTGATGCCGACCGGCGGCGGCAAGTCGCTCTGCTACCAGATCCCGGCGCTTGTCCGCGCGGGCACCGGCCTCGTCGTCTCGCCGCTCATCGCGCTCATGCAGGATCAGGTGGACGCGCTGCGCGAAGCGGGCGTCCGCGCCGCCTTCCTCAACTCCTCGCAGGACTGGCGCGAGCAGGCCGCCATCGAGCGCGACCTCCTTGCGGGCGATCTCGACCTTCTCTACGTCGCGCCCGAGCGCCTGGTGCAGGAACGCACGCTCTCGTTGCTCGAACGCGCCAGCATCGCGCTCTTCGCCATCGACGAGGCCCACTGCGTCTCCCAATGGGGGCATGACTTCCGGCCCGAATATCGCCAGCTCCGCGTCCTGGCCGAACGCTTCCCGAGCGCGCCGCGCATCGCGCTCACCGCCACCGCCGACGATCGCACGCGCGACGAGATCGCCCGCGAGCTCAAGCTCGAAAATGCGCACCGCTTCGTCGCGAGCTTCGACCGCCCCAACATCCGCTACACCATTGCAGAGATGGGCTCGATGAGCTCCCGCGAGCGGCTCTGGTCGTTTCTCTCAGCCGAGCACCCCGCGGATGCCGGCATCGTCTATTGCCTCTCGCGCAAGTCCGTCGAGGAAACGGCAGACTGGCTGAACCGCAAGGGACGCACGGCACTCGCCTATCACGCCGGCCTCGCCCCCGAGATCCGCCGCGACCATCAGGCCCGCTTCCTGAAGGAAGAGGGCATCGTCATGGTCGCGACCATCGCCTTCGGCATGGGCATCGACAAGCCGGACGTCCGCTTCGTCGCGCATCTCAACCTGCCGCGCTCGCTCGAAGCCTACTATCAGGAGACCGGCCGCGCCGGCCGCGACGGCGAACCCGCCAACGCGTGGCTGGCCTACGGGATGCAGGACATCGTCCAGCAGAAACACTGGATCAACGCCAGCGAAGGATCGGACGCCTACAAGCGCACGCAAAGCCAGAAGCTCGATGCGCTGGTCGGCTTGTGCGAGGCCGCGAGCTGCCGCCGTCAGCTCATCCTCGCCTACTTCAGCGAAACCCGCGCCGAGCCCTGCGGCAACTGCGACAACTGCCTCAATCCGCCTCAGACCACCGACGGCACGGAATTGGCGCGCATGGCCCTCTCGGCCGTCTATCGCACCGAGCAGCGCTTCGGCGTCGGCTATCTGATCGACGTCCTCATGGGCAAGGAGAACGAGCGCGCCATCCGCTTGAGCCATGACCGCTTGTCCGTGTGGGGCATCGGCCGCGACACCGACGCCGCCGTCTGGCGCAGCCTCTTCCGACAGCTCGTCGCGCGCGGGCTTCTCGTGACCGACGACGAAGGCCACGGCACGCTCGCACTCACGGAGGATGCGCGCCCCCTGCTCCGCGGCGAGGAAACGTTCCGCTTACGCCTCGCACCTGCACGCGAGAAGAAGGCGCGGGAGAAACGTGCGTCGGCTGCGGCCAGCACCGTCACCGGCGCCGACCGCGCGCTTTACGATGCGCTGCGCGCGCTCCGTCTCCGTCTCGCCACCGAGGCGGGCCTGCCGCCCTACGTCATCTGCCACGACAAGACGCTCGCGGAGCTTGCCGCCAAGCGTCCGGCGGACGAGGACGGCCTGCACGGCATCACCGGCCTCGGCGCCCGCAAGATCGAGCGCTACGGCGCAGCCTTCCTCGGCACCATCGCCCAGTTCAAGCCGCACCCCACACTCGACAACCGCCTGTCCGCCACGGTCAATCAAACGCTCGCGTTGCATCTCCAGGGTCTCGATGCCGAACGCATCGCCGCCGAGCGTGGCCTCGAAATCGGAACCATCTACACCCACCTCGCCGAGGCCATCGAGGCAGGCCTCATCGCCGCCGACGACGTGCTCGATCTCGATCCCGCGGACATGGACGAGATCCACGCCGCATTCGAGCGGCTGGACACGCTGGAAACGGGCAAGCTCGGCCCCGCCCACGCAGCCCTCTACGGCCGCTTCGACTACGGCGTCCTGCGCTGCATCCTGGCCGAGCTCGCCTAGCCCACGCCACCACCCCCCACCTGTCATCCCGGCCGGAGTGGAGCGCAGCGGAACGGAGAGCCGGGACCCGGCGCAAGACTCGTCGAAGACGCAATATTTCGCGATAGAAGCTTTCGCTGGGTCCCGGCTCGGCGCTCGGCATTCGCCTCGCTTGGCCGGGATGACAGGCAAGAGGGGACGTGAGGCGGAATGACGGGAACGCCGCGAGGGTTACGGCCTCCTCAAACGATGCTATAGAGCCCGCCAAACCGACATTCTGGACCGGATCATGAGCAACGAACCCTTGGCGGCCGCCCCGGCCAGCCCGGCCCATGCGCGTCTC
>DAOMQQ010000126.1:0-7864 GCA_035445405.1 Hyphomicrobium sp. | reverse complement strand
CTGGCGGCGGTTGCAAGCGTTGCGCCGAGGACGAGGCGGCCACGTCCATACGCCTGAGCGACCTCGACGAGAAAGCGGCTATAACCGAGGATAGAGACGCCCGCCACGACCCCGAAGGCGTAAGAAGCCTCGAGTCTGCCCCACAGGAACGATCGCTCGATCAGAATCAGCGCACACACGCCTAGGAAATAGGCGAGGTGGAAGAGAGCAAGCCGGTCGCCGATACGAACTAGGAACGCCGTCGTCTCCTCGGGTGTTCGCTGTGCTTTGCCGGCCAGCAGGGAGCTGAACAGGATGGTTGGGTAGATCGTCGCGAGGAACCAGACGGCGGCCACGATGTCATAGAGCATCCGGTAGGCGCCGAGCGCTTCGCGCCCGTAGGTCCGGTCAATGAAGAGCGATGGCAGCTCCTGCATCACGACGACGACGACCGCCGCGGCGAAGAAGCTGAGTACGATCGCGAGATCGCCGCGCGCAAGCCGCAGCCTCGACCGTCGAACGGTCGGGAAGCGATCGGCGATCCAATACAGCGAGACCGCGCCGACGACGAGCCCTTTGAGGAGTATGGCGACGATCGCCCAGAAGACCGAGCCCGTAAGAAGCAGAACGCCCCACGATGCAGCATGCCGCAAAAGCGTGGCCGCAAGCCGCAGCGTATAGATGGTTCGGAAACGCTTCTCGAGCGTCAAATGGAAGATGACGCGATTGACTGGATAAGAAAGGAGATGCTCTCCCGCGACGATGAGCATCACGATCCTGCCTCCGATACCGGTGGCCGGATCGACTGAGTAGATCAGATTTCCCGATGCGATGAGGACGAGCGACCCAGCTACGAAGGGCAGGAGCGAGCCGCGCAGAAAGGAAACCGCGTGCGCCGTGGGATCGGGGACTCCCTGCCGCCGCGCATCGTCATGGACGACGAGCGTCGTCTTGATCAGCGAGATGTCCCACAGATAGTAGACGGCAAAAAAGACGATATAGACACCATAGCTGCCGTAGCCTGCCGGCCCGGCCAAGGCGAGAAAAACGAAGACGGCAGCGAGATTGGAGAGAAACGCGAGCGCGTTGATCCCGTAGACGCTGATGAGCGTCTTCATCGAGGTCCCGGGGCCCCCGTCTGCGCCCGCAGCTTGTCCAGCCAGAAGGGCGACTTGGTTGCAACGAGGTTAAGCCCGGTTGCTTGAATCCGGCTTCGGCTCGCCTTCACCCGCTCGAGATCCTTGTGTGTCGGCAATTCGACGAAACGTCCATCCTCGATCGCGACGATCCTCATTCCGAGCTGATCCACGGCGTGGCGCACAGCGTCGCTCGGGCCATCTCGATCCGCATCCTCGATGATGAAGGCGGACCGTCCGGCGATCGTGCGCGCCGCTCCGGTGAGCGCGCGCAGCTCCACACCCTCTACGTCCAGCTTGACGATCACCGGCTCGCGTTCGCAATCGACGCCTTCCGCGGCCAGGAGATCGTCGACGGTGATCGAGACGACTTCGTTGACCTTATTATCCGAGGCACCGTACCAGCTGTTGTCGATGGAGAAGCCGGCGTGGCGATTGCCGAACAACGGGATCGTCCTACCACTGGTGTCGTCAATGGCCCGGTGATGGGCACTAACAGACGTTCCGGCGATGTTTCGCTTGAGAATCGAAAAGCAATATTCGGAGGCCTCCACCGCAATGGCGCGATGCGGGCCGTAGAGGCCGGCGCCGACGCGCGCGCTCCAATAGCCGAAATTCGCACCGAGATCGACAAAGACGAACGGCGTCTCCGCGAAACGTTTTAGAATGAAATCGATCTCAGGCTCGTAGGACCACGAGGCGTCCAACAGGCGGTTCCAGTAGTAGTCGTTCGAGGGAAAGCGAAACTGGAACGCGCCCTCTTGAACGAGGGTGGTCGTCGTCGGTCGCATGATTTTGTTGATCAGACCATGGGCGCGCGAAATGCCGATATGGCCGATGGGTGCGAGCATCTTATGCGTGCCCTGAAGAAGGCGCACCAACACGCGTGACCTGAGGTCCGGCGTGGTTAGCGTGCGATTTGCACGGTCGAAGACGATCCCGTCCGATTGAGCGTTGGTCATGATCTCGTTTCCAGTTCGGCCGGCGCCATGCCCCGGCGTGTGCGGGCCTGCCAGCCCTCGTACATGGCCACGTTCCAAAGGAAGTGGTGAAGATGGCCGCGCCCCCCGTGGAACCGCTCGAGTGCGGCCCGAACGCTTGGGGCGAGGCGCGGGTGGCGGGCGGCGAAGGACGCGCATTGATCTCCGATCCAGTTCCGCAACGGCCCGCGCATCCAGGTGTCGATCGGAACGCCAAAGCCCATTTTGGGGCGTTCGATCAAGCGGTCGGGCACATGGCGCGCGAGTAGGCGGCGCAGGACGGTTTTCGTCCGACCCTTCTCGATCCGCGCCGAGATCGGCAGGCTCCAGGAGAGCGCGAACAGCTTGTGGTCGAGAAACGGCGCGCGCGTTTCCAGCGCCACCGCCATGGCCGCCCGGTCGACTTTGGCCAGGATGTCGCCGGGAAGATAGGTCTGCGTATCGAGCAGCATCATCTCCTCGGCGAGATCGAGACCGCGCCCGCGGATCGCGGCGAACGGGCCTTCGAAAACACGTGCCAGAACATCGTCTGCGATCAAACCCTCGTCGCGCCGCACGAGGGCGAGATAGAGACTCTGTGCATCGGGGGAACGCAGCACCGCCGCGAGCTTGTTGAGCTTCTCGGCGGGCAGGCGGACACGCCGGCGCCCAATGACACCAGGGAGGCGCTTCTCGATTGCGTTGAAACGGTCCGGCTCGGCCAAGCCCTGCAGCGCGCTCCCGATCGGCCGCCTGAGTTGTTTAGGGATCGAGGACCAGAGCCTGTGATACCGGCGCGCGAAGCTGTGGCGGTTGTAGCCTCCGAAAATTTCATCGCCGCCATCACCCGACAAAGCGACTGTCACGTGGCGGCGCGCCACGTGAGCCACCAGACAGGTGGGGAGCTGGGACGAATCCGCGAAAGGCTCGTCATAAATCTCAGGGAGCCGCGCGATGAGATCGAGGCCGTCACTCCAGTCGAGCCGTACTTCTGTATGCTCGGTGCCGAGATGCTGGGCCACGGCCTTCGCGAACGGCGCCTCGTCATAGGTCTCGTCGTTGAAGCCGATCGTGAAGGTGCGCACAGGCTTCGTGGAGGCGCGCTGCATCAGCGCGACAATGAGCGACGAGTCGATTCCGCCCGAAAGGAACGCGCCGAGCGGAACATCCGCGATCATCTGATTGGCGACGACCGCGGCCAGCCTCTCCTCGATCGCGGTGAGCAGTTCCTCGGCAGAGGCACCTTGCGAAACAGCCCGCGCGGCGAGCGCCTCTTCCGCCGCGTTCCAATATGTCCTCGCACGAACGCTGCGATCTCCCGGGCGTGCTTGCGCAAAGCAGCCGGGTGCTATTTTCCAAACGTTGAGGAAAGGCGTACGCGGCTCGGGGATATAGCTGAGGCCCAGAAACAGATCGAGCGCCTCGTCGTCGGGCTCGCCGACGAAGCCAGGATAGGCCATGATGCTGCGCAGTTCGGAGGCAAAGACTAGCCCGTCGGGGCAAACCCCCACAAAGAGCGGCTTCTCGCCCATGCGATCGCGGGCGAGCGTCAAGCAGCGCTCCTCGCGATCCCAAATCGCGAAGGCGAACATACCGTCGAGGTGTTTCAGAGCGTGCTCGACGCCCCAAGCGTCGCAAGCGGCGAGCAGTACCTCTGTATCAGAGGTGCCGCGCCAAGGCGGGGTGGTGGCCGCGTCGAGCTCGGCCCTGATGTCGCGAAAATTGTAGATCTCGCCATTGAGCACGACAGTGTAGCGCCCCGAATGCGACGTCATCGGCTGCGCGCCGGCGCTCGACAGGTCCACGATCGCGAGCCGGCGGTGGGCGAGATGAACCCCGGCCTCGAAATCGGTGTGGAAGCCCGACGCGTCTGGGCCGCGATGGGCAATGCACTTTGCCATATCCTCAAGGCTTTGCCGCGGGATGGCTCGTCCCTCGCTGGTCAGAACTCCGGCAATGCCGCACATCGCGTAGGTATCCCGTGGTCAAGAGCGCGCGCCAGCCAGCGCGCATCGGCGCAATGAGGAACCGCTGCTCGTCTTATAGCCCGCAGGCTGCAATGATAGCATCGGCGACTTTCCCCGCCTCATACTTCTCAACGGCTCGTGTCCTGCTATTCGCTCCGAGCTCGGCAATCAAGCGCGGCTCAAACACAAATCGCTTCATTGCGGCGGCAAGCGCCGCAGCGTCCTTGACCGGCACCAGGAAGCCATTGTGTCCCTCGACCACCGTCTCGCGGCAGCCGGGCGCGTCGGTCGTGATGGCCGGGCGAGCCATGGCCATCGCTTCCAAAACCGAGCGTGGCGTTCCTTCGCGATAGGAAGGGAGAACATAGACGCTGGCGTCCACAAGCGCGGAGCGCACATCGGCCAGCTCTCCGCGGTAGATGATAACCCCGTCCGCCACAGCGCGGTCGACCAGTCCCGGCGAGAGGGCGGCGGGGTTGGCGTCGATGGGTCCCACGAGTTCGCACACGATGTCCGGATGCTCCGCCTTAAGCGTCCGCGCCGCGGCGATATATTCTTCGACGCCTTTGTCGGCTACCAAGCGGGCGACCATCAGGAAGCGGAGCTGATCCGGGTAGGGAGCGGGCGAGAAATGCGCGACATCGACACCTGAGCCGTTGACGATCGTCCTCGGCAGCCCTTTGGGCAAGAGATTGAGGCGCTCGAATTCCGCGAGGTCGTCGGGGTTCTGGAAAATCACGCCCTGCGACTTGGAGAGACTGACCTTGTAGAGGGCACGAGCGGCCAGATTCGCGACTGAGCGTTTCAACGAGGCCTCAGTTGCCGTGAACGCATAGCCGAGGCCCGTGATCATCGCGAAGCAACGTGGGACATCGGCCGCGGCCGCAGCCATCGTGCCGTAGATGACAGGCTTCGCGGTATAGCTGATCGTGACGTCGGGTCTGATGGTTCGAAAAGCCGATTTGAAATGTCGATAGGTGCGAAAGTCGTCCCTGGGCGACATCCCGGCTCGAGAAAGCGGCACCGCGGTGAATGCGATATCGCGTTCCCCGAGCCAGTGCAGTGTCCTCTCGTCGGCTGGCGGAGCGAGCGCGTGGACGACATGTCCAAGCTGCACCAGTCGATCGATCAGCGTTCCTCGGAAATTGACGAGCGAGGGGGCCCAGCCGGCAATAATAGCGACCTTCGCCACGATGTTGTCCTATGCCTGCACTCTAAACGCTGTAGTAATCGCGATACCAGGAAATGAACTGCTGGATGCCGACCTCGATCGGGGTCTTCGGCTGGAAGCCGACGCTTTCGACCAGCGCATCCACATCCGCATAGGTTTCCGGCACATCACCCGGTTGCAACGGCAGGAAGGTCTTCTTGGCCTCCCGGCCGAGCTCTCGCTCGATGATCGAGATGACCCGCATCAGCTCCACGGGCGTGTTGTTGCCGATGTTGTAGATCCGGTAGGGAGCTCTGCTCGTCGCCGAATCAGGCGCCGAGCCGCTCCAGGACGGATTGGGAGCCGCGATCGTATCCGACGTCCGGATGACCCCCTCGACGATGTCGTCGATGTAGGTGAAGTCACGCTTCATCTCACCGTTGTTGAAGACGTCGATCGGCCGTCCCTCGAGGATCGCTTTGGTAAAAAGAAACATCGCCATGTCGGGGCGTCCCCATGGCCCATAGACGGTGAAGAACCGCAAACCCGTCGTCGGCAGCCGGTAGAGATGGCTGTAGCAATGCGCCATGAGCTCGTTCGCCTTCTTGGAGGCGGCATAGAGGCTGAGTGGGTGATCAACATTGTGATGCACCGAAAACGGCATGGCGGTGTTGGCGCCGTAGACGGAGCTGGATGACGCATAGGTGAGATGGCGCACGCCGGTGAGGCGGCATCCCTCGAGAATGTTCGCAAAGCCGGCGAGATTGGCCTCGATATAGGCGTGAGGGTTCTCAAGCGAATATCTGACGCCCGCCTGAGCGGCAAGATGAATGACGAACTCGGGCTGTGCCTGCTCGAAGGCCGCCGACAACGCCGCCCGATCTGCAATGTCGATCTTCTGGAATTCGAAGCCTGCGAGCTTGCGCAGGACGTCCAGGCGAGAGAGCTTGAGCGACGTGTCGTAGTAGTCGTTGATATTGTCGATCCCGATGACGGGCCGGCCGCGCTCGAGCAACGTCTTCGCGACGTGAAACCCGATGAAGCCTGCTGCGCCGGTAACCAGTACTGGTTTCATCGATCTCTCCGTTCACGGACGCCACAGGATGAGGTCCGAGGGCAATGCGCCTCGGTCGAGCAGGCATTTGACGTCGAGCACCACCTTGCCGTCCGCTCCCAGGAGGCTGCGCACAAGTGACCAGGGATCCCTTGTAAAGTCCTTGTGCTTCACGGCGACGATGACGGCATCGGCAGGCTTGAGGTCCTCCAGCGGCTGGAGTGTGATCCCATACTCGTGCTGCGCGGCGTCGCAATCGGCGATGGGATCGTGAACTTGGACCTCGATACCAAAACCCTCGAGTTCGCGCACGATGTCGACGACCTTGCTGTTGCGGATATCAGGCACGTCCTCTTTGAAGGCGACGCCGAGCACCGTGGCGCGAAGCGCATGCCCGTTGCGGCCGTGACGTAGCAGCAGCTTGATGCATTCGCGGGCAATTCTGCCGCCCATCCCATCATTCACGCGTCGGCCAGAGAGGATCATCTCCGCATGGTGGCCATAGCGCTCGGCCTGATACGTGAGATAGTAAGGATCGACGCCGATGCAGTGGCCGCCGACAAGGCCCGGACGGAAGTTGAGGAAGTTCCATTTCGTGTTGGCTGCGTCGAGCACGTCGCCGGTGTCGATGCCGAAGCGGCCGAAAATCGCCGAAAGCTCGTTGACGAAACCGATATTGATGTCGCGCTGCGTGTTCTCAATGACTTTCGCCGCCTCCGCAACCTTGATCGAGGAGGCTTGGTAGATTCCGGCCTTGACCACGGCGCCGTAAGTATCGGCCACGGCGGCCAGCGTTTGTGCATCGGAGCCGGACACGACCTTCTTGATCGTTTCGAACCGATGCTCTTGATCGCCGGGATTGATACGCTCGGGCGAATAGCCCACACCGAAATCCTCGCCGAGCTTGAGTCCCGAGGCCCGCTCCAGCACGGGCACACAGTCGTTTTCAGTTGCGCCAGGATAGACAGTGCTCTCGAAGACGACAATATCTCCCCTTCTAAGCACATTGCCGACGGCTTCGCTGGCCCTCAAGAGCGCAGTTAAATCAGGCCGATTAGCATCGTCGATCGGCGTAGGAACGGTAACGATGTAGAAATTGCTATCCGCAAGCAGGCGGGCGTCGGCGCTTACTTTGAGTTGTGCGGCCGCGAGTTCCTCGGCCGAGCATTCCCGTGTGCGGTCATAGCCTTTGCTCAATTCGTCGACGCGTACACTGTCGATATCGAATCCAATGACATCGAACCCCGCCTTAGCGAACGCGACCGCAACCGGGAGACCTACGTAGCCCAGACCAACCACTGCAATGCGCTGCTGAGAACGCTGCGCGCTCATAAAACACCCCTAATGCTATGTATTGGATGGATATTACTAGAACGAGCGAGAATGCTTCTCGCAAGCAGGTTTACAGATAACGCCGTCCTAGGGTCAACGCGTAAATCACGCTTATCCGCGTTACACCGAGAAGGGAAGGATCCGATCATTGTGACACACAGAAGCGGCTTGATCTGATAACGTCATATGTCACAAAGCGTCAGCCCTCAAAAGAGCAACGGATCTCGAAAGCCGGACCTAGACGAGTGACAGTTTTTAATTTGTCCAAGCAATTAGGTCGTCAAAGA
>DAOMQQ010000125.1:0-7882 GCA_035445405.1 Hyphomicrobium sp. | reverse complement strand
GCCGCACCGCGCCTCAAGCCCGTTGCAATGCCATCTCTATGAGACATAGGAAAATCGACCTTTCGTTATGAGCCTGTCCAGGAGCCGCCAGCAAACCCCGCCTCGCGGCTCGACTCCACTCCGCGGCACTCGGTCGGCAATTCCAGGGCGCGCGCGTCCTGACGCGTCAAAGCGTCATCCGGCCCGGCACTAAAGCCTGGAATACGGCAATCCCGTGGCCACGGAAACGCGGCCGCAATCGTACACAGAGCAAAACCCGGCGCCAGTGGCAAAGCCGCCACGGGGGTGAATTTCCCGCTTCCGCCATGCCCCGGCCGTGGAGGTGTGCTACCGACTGCTTCGCCTGCTAGCAATTCCAAGGCGTTGGCGTCGCCCCGCAAGAGAGGACATCCGTGAAGAGATCGATCTTCGTCTGGCTGATGAGCCTGGCGACGCTCATGGCGCCCGGCACGGCGCGACCCGAGCCGGCGCCTGCGCCGGCCCACGCCGCGGCCCAAACGGCGCCCGCGCATGCGATCTCCATGCACGGCGAACCGGACCTGCCGTCGGGCTTCTCCGCGTTCCCTTACGTCGCGCCCGACGCCCCGAAGGGCGGGCGCATCACGCTCGGCTCCTCCGGCTCCTTCGACAACCTGAACCCGATGATCATCCGCGGCGAGACCGTCCAGGGCATCCGCGAGTTCGTCATCGAGCCCCTGATGGCGAGAAGCCTCGACGAGCCGTTCACGCTCTACGGCCTGATCGCCCGCGAGATCACGGTCCCAGAGAACCGCAGCGAGGCGACGTTCCACCTCGACGAGCGCGCAAAATTCTCGGACGGCACGCCGATCACCGCGAAGGACGTGCTCTTCTCCCACCAGATCCTGCGCGACAAAGGCCGTCCGAATTTCCGCACCTACTACCGCAAGGTCGCGAAGGCCGAAGCCCTCGACGACCACACCGTGCGCTTCGTTTTCGCCGATGCAGAGGATCGCGAGTTGCCGCTCATCCTCGGCCTCATGCCGATCCTGCCGAGCCATCTGATCGACCCCGACCGCTTCGAGGAGACGACGCTCACGCCCATTGTCGGATCCGGTCCCTATCGCATCGCGAACGTGAGCCCCGGCCGCTCGATCACCTACGTCCGCAACCCCGACTACTGGGGCCGCGACCTGCCGGTGAACCGCGGGCGCTTCAACTTCGACGAGATCCGCTTCGACTACTACCGCGACGGCTCGGCCCAGTTCGAAGCGTTCCGTACCGGCGCCATCGACCTCAGGAACGAGGACGACCCCGCCCTGTGGGCCAAGGGCTACGATTTCCCCGCCGCGCGCGACGGGCGCATCCGGCGCGAGGAAATCCCCATCGCGCTGCCCGCCGGCATGACCGGGCTCGTCTTCAACACGCGCCGCTCCGTGTTCGCCGATCCGCGCGTGCGCGAAGCCCTGATCCATCTCTTCAACTTCGAATGGGTCAACAAGAGCTTCTTCCACGGCCTCTACAAACGCACCGAGAGCTACTTCGAGCGCTCGATGCTGTCCTCCGCCGAAAAGCCGGCCGACGCGCGCGAGCGCACGCTCCTCGCGCCCTTCCCCGACGCCGTGCTCCCCGCAATTCTCGACGGCACCTACCGCGTGCCCGAAAGCGACGGCACGCCTCACAACCGCACCAACGCGCGGAGCGCCTACGAGATGCTCGAAGCCGCGGGCTACGAGCTGAAGAACCGCCGCCTCGTCCACACCGGAACCGGCCGCCCGCTCGCGTTCGAAATCCTCGCCGCCAACATCAGCCAGGAGCGCCTGCTCGGCGCCTTCGTGAGCGATCTCGCGAAGATCGGCATCTCGGCGCGCATCCGCGTCGTGGACAGCGCGCAGTATCAGCAGCGCCTGCGCAACTACGACTTCGACATGATCCAGTTCACCTGGCCCGCCTCGCTCTCTCCCGGCAACGAGCAGCTCTTCCGCTGGTCGTCGGGCGTCGCGGACGATCCGGGCTCGTTCAACTACGCGGGCGTCAAGAACCCGGCCGCCGACGCGATGATCGCCGCCATGCTCGCCGCCAAGGACGACGAGGATTTCGTCTCGGCCGTGCGCGCCCTCGACCGCGTGCTGCTCTCGGGCCACTACGTGATCCCGCTGTTCCATCCGCCCGCCCAGTGGGTGGCCTCGTGGAAGCGCCTCGGCCATCCCGAGACGACGCCGCTTTCGGGCTTCAACGTCGATAGCTGGTGGGTGCGGCCACGAAATTAAGGGTGACCCCGAGAGCGGCAGTGTGCGCGAGGACGCACACGATGTTTTAGGCTAGAAAGCGGCCATGATCACGCCGCTCTATACCCCCGCCGAGAATCCTGCGTTCAACATGGCCCGCTACTGCCTCGCGGGAGCCGTTGCCGCCACCGCGACCAAGCCCGCGCTGATCGTCATCGCGGCGCCGGGCGCACCGCCTGCCGAGATCTGGACGTATGCCGATCTCGAGGACGCCGTGCTGCGTACCGCGGGCGCGCTCCGCCAGGCGGGGCTGAAGCCCGGCGACCGCATCCTGATCCGCCTCGATAATACCAGCGCCTACGCAATCCTCTTCTTCGCCGCCATCGCGGCCGGCCTCGTCGCACTCCCCGCATCCAACCAGCTCACCGATCCGGAAGCCCTCTTCCTGCTCGAGGACAGCGGAGCGGCCGCCCTCGCCTGCCTCACACCGCTCGAGACCTCCGCACTTCCCGCCACTCCGCTCGTCCTTTCCGCAGCCGACGTCACGCGCATGATGCGCGAAGGCCCGCGGATGGACTATGCGCCGACCCGCGCCGAAGACCCCGCGTTCCTCATCTACACCTCCGGCACGACCGCGCGGCCGAAGGGCGTGCTCCATGCCCATCGCTCCGCCATCGGCCGCCGCCCCATGTATCAGGGCTGGTACGGCCTTGGCTCGGACGACCGCGTGCTGCACGCAGGTGCGTTCAACTGGACCTTCACCCTCGGCGTCGGCCTCACCGACCCGTGGGCGAACGGGGCCACCGCCATCGTCTACACCGGCGAGAAGGACCCGGCGCTGTGGCCACGCCTGATCCGCGATACGGAGGCGACACTCTTCGCCGGCGTCCCCGGCGTCTTTCGCCAGATGCTGAAGTACGCCGACGTCACGCCCGCCGCGATCCCGACATTGCGCCACGGACTGATGGCAGGCGAAGCGCCGCCTCCCGGCCTGTTCGAGGAGTGGGCGGCCCGCTCGGGACGCGAGATCTACGAAGGCCTCGGCATGAGCGAGCTCTCGACCTACATCTCGACCAGTCCCGCCGTTCCGCGCAGAGCTGGCACCGTCGGCAAGGCCCAGCCCGGCCGTCGCGCCGCCATCCTCCCCGTCGACGGCCCGGACGAACCGCTGCCGCCGGACTCCGAAGGCCTCATCGCCGTCCACCGCTCGGATCCGGGCCTCATGCTCGGCTACTGGAACCGCCCGGCCGAGCAGGCCGAGGTCACGCGCGGAGAATGGTTCGTCGGCGGTGACCTCGGCACCATGGATGCCGACGGCTACATCACCCACACGGGACGCAACAACGAGGTGATGAAAGCGCTCGGCTACCGCGTCTCGCCGCTCGAAGTGGAAGCCGTCCTCGCCGCGCACCCCGGCATCGCCGAAGTCGCCTGCGCTGAGATCGCGGTGCGTGCCGACGTGCACATCGTCGGCGCCTTCGTCGTGATGAAGGAGAAGGCCGTGCGCGACGCAGACGCGATCCTGTCTTTCGCAGCCGCGCGTCTCGCCGCCTACAAATGCCCGCGCGAGATCCGTTTCGTCGACGCGCTCCCCCGCACCGCGAACGGCAAGATCCGGCGCGCCGGCCTCACCGCATCGTCCGGGTCACCGTGAAGGCGCCTCTGAGCTCGCCCGCCACGAAGCCTGTCGCCTGGTCGTCGGGGTAGAGCTCGAGGATCTCCGCCTTGAGCGCGGGCCCGATGTCGGTCCCATGGCAGGCCAGGCACGGCTCGGCGGCCGTCGGGATCGCCTTCATGTAGCGGAAGCGCTTTTCGCCGTTCTCGACGATCACCTCCGCGTGCTCGAGCGTGGCCGGATCCGCGCCCTCGGCGATCTGCTGCACAAAATCCTCGAGCACCTTGCGCTCGAAGGCATCGGGCACGTTATCGGGATTGCGCACCTTGAGCGCCGTGCGGCCGACTTCGACATCGTGCATCCGCGAGGCGTCCTCGGCGATGGCGGGCGCGACCGTGCGACAGACGCCGACCGCCGCGCTCGGTCCGCCCGCCTTGAGCGCAGCCCCGAGTTCGGCTTTCAGCCTTTCGCCGAGAGTTTTCACCGCCGCCCGGGCGGCCGTAACCTCGGCTTCGGGAGCCTCCGGCACATGATCCGCACGCGCAGGCGCGGCCAGCACGAAGGCCGCGAGCGCGATCATCGGCGCACCATAGCAGAGCGATACCGGACGCGATCCTCCGGCCCATGCCGCCACGGCGGAATACCCTCGTCTCATGGCGCATCACCGCAGAACGCCGCACCCGACCGGACACCGAGCCGCCTGAGAACGGAGGCCAGCGGGCAGAACCCGGTAAAGGAGGCTTGCAGCAGATTGAGACCGACGAACGCGGTCAGAAACAGCCAATAGGGGCTGTGGAAATGGGCGAGGATCAAACTCGCCAGGATCATGGTGCCGGCAAAAGCCAGGACGGCGCGGTCGATGGTCATTTCGATGTCCTCCGACGTTTGGGTTTGGTGGGTTCGCAGAACAGCTCGTGCAGCACGCCGATGAGGCGCGCCACGCGGGCGTCCGCCAGGCTGTAGTAGATCGTCTGGGCTTCGCGCCGCGTCGCGACCAGGCCGCCTTCCCGAAGTTTGGCGAGGTGCTGCGACAGCGCCGATTGGCTGAGCGGCACGACGGCTTCCAGCGCGGAAACCGGCCGCTCCCCGTTGTGCAGCTCGCACAGGATCATCAGGCGATTTCGGTTGGCGAGCGCCTTGAGCAGCTCAGCAGCTGCCTCGCTGTTGGCTTCGAGATCTTGAATATTCATGTTTGCTAATTTAGATAATGCTTATATGAAAGTCAAGTATGAAAGCCAAGCGCCCGCCCTCGGGCGCGTCAGCCGAAGAAGGACTGCCTCATGAATTCGCCCGCCGGCTTCACCGCGGCGCTTGCCGCGCTGATGATCCCTGTCGTCGCCGTGGCGCACGCCGGGAACATCGCGCCGGCGGCACCGGATTTCCAGGTGGCGATCACGCAGATCGACGACCTCAAGTCGGTCTACGCCACCGTCCGCAGCCGGGATCTCATCCACGCGCGCGTGCGCACGCCCGGTACCGTCGCCACCCTGAAAGTCGACGAGGGCGTTGCCGTCGCGCAAGGCCAGGTGCTGGCCCTCGTCGCCGATCCCAAGATCAAGCTCAAGATCGACGCGATCGACGCCCGGATCGTTGCCGCCGCCTCCCGCGTCGAGACCACGCGCGTTGAGCTCGAGCGCGCGAGGACGCTTCTGGCGCAAGGCGTCTCGCCTCAGTCGCGCGTGGATCAGGCGCAGACCTCCTACGATGTCGCCGTCAACGAGCTGAAGGCCGCTCAGGCAGAGCGGGCGGTCGCCGAAACGGAAATCCAGGAAGGCGAGGTTCTGGCGCCGGCGTCGGGCCGCGTCCTCAAGGTTCCCGTCACGGAAGGCAGCGTCGTGCTCCCCGGCGAGAGCATCGCCACGATCGCGGCCGGCGGCTATCTCCTCCGCCTCGAATTGCCGGAGCGCTACGCCCGCTTCATGAAAACCGGCGATCCCGTGCGTCTCGGCACGCGCGGCCTCGATCCCTCCAACGCAACCCAGCGCGAAGGACGCATCGTCCAAGTCTACCCCGAATTGGAAAACGGCCGCGTCGTAGCCGATGCCGAGGTCGCCGATCTCGGCGGCTATTTCGTGGGCGAGCGCGTGCTGATCTGGATCTCCGCCGGCAAGCGCCCGGCTTACGTCGTCCCACGGTCGTATGTCTTCCGGCGTTTCGGGCTCGATTACGTCCGCCTCGCCAAAACGGACGGACGTCATGCGGACGCCGTCGTCCAAACGGGCCAGGCGATCCAGGGCCCGGGCGAGCGCCATGACGTCGAAATCCTCGCGGGCGTCACCTCGGGCGACGGGCTGGTGCAGCCATGACGCCCGGCACACGGCTCGGCGTGTCGGGCTTCCTGACCCGCGCCTTCATCCAATCGCCGCTCACTCCCCTCATCCTGCTCGCGAGCCTCATGCTCGGGCTGATCGCGCTCGTGGCCCTTCCGCGCGAGGAGGAGCCGCAGATCTCCGTGCCCATGGTGGACATCCTCGTCACCGCCGACGGGCTCAAGGCGGAGGACGCGGTGAAGCTCGTCACCGAGCCGCTCGAGACCATCGTCAAGGCGATCAACGGCGTCGAGCATGTCTACTCCAACACTGAGGACGACCGCGTGCTCGTCACGGCACGCTTCTTTGTTGGCACGTCGCAGGACGACGCCATCCTCAGGGTGCACGAGAAGGTGCGCGCCAACTACGACCGCATTCCGGTTGGCATCCCCGAGCCGCTGATCGTCGGACGCGGCATCGACGATGTCGCCATCGTCACGCTGACGCTCGCTGCGAAACCCGGCGGCCAGCCCTACGAGGACAACGCACTCTATCACATGGCCGAGAGCCTGCAGGTCGAGCTCGCCAAGCTCGATGACGTGGGGCTCAGCTATATTGTAGGCGGACGCCCCGACCAGATCCGCGTCGAGCCCGTGCCGGAGCGTCTCGCGCTCTACGGCGTCACGCTGGCGGAGCTCGCCGGCAAGGTGCGCGACGCCAACCGCTCGTTCCTTGCGGGGCGGATACGCGAGCAAGGGCAGAGCCTCCCCGTCGCCGTCGGCCAGACGCTGCAGGGCGTGCCCGACATCGGCCTTTTGCTGCTCACGACGCGCGACGGCCGGCCCGTCTACGTCGGCGACGTCGCCAACGTCGTGGTCGGCGCGAAGCCGCTCGAACGCCGCGCTTGGCATATGACGAAGGCAGACGACGGCAGCATCTCCCGGGTGCCCGCCGTAACCTTGGCACTCGCCAAACGCGCCGGCGCCAACGCCGTCGTCATCTCCGAGCGCATCCTTGCCCGCGTCGAGGACCTCAAGGGCCATCTCCTGCCCGAAGACATCGAGGTCGTCGTCACGCGCAACTACGGAGAGACCGCTAACGAGAAAGCGAACGAGCTGCTGTTTCACCTCGGCCTGGCGACGGTCTCCATCGTGCTGCTCGTCGGCCTCGCCATCGGCTGGCGCGCGGGCGCGGTCGTGCTCGTCGTCATTCCCGTCACGATCCTGCTGACGCTGTTCGCCTCCTGGCTGTTCGGCTACACCATCAACCGCGTCAGCCTGTTCGCGCTCATCTTCTCCATCGGCATCCTGGTGGACGACGCCATCGTCGTGATCGAGAACATCGCACGCCACTGGGCGATGCAGGACGGGCGCAGCCGCATCGCGGCAGCCATCGACGCCGTGGCCGAGGTGGGCAACCCGACGATCTTCGCGACCCTCACCGTCGTCGCCGCGCTCCTTCCCATGCTGTTCGTGTCGGGCCTCATGGGGCCGTACATGAGCCCCATTCCCGCCAACGCGTCGGCGGCGATGATCCTCTCCTTCTTCGTCGCGGTGATCGTGACGCCGTGGCTGATGCTGCGGATCGGCGGCAGCGGAGAGGGCGACCATGCCGACGCCGCCCACGGCGGATGGCTCGGGCGGAGCTATGTCGCGATGGCGCGGCCCGTCATCGCCACACGGAGGAGAGCGCTCGGCTTCCTGCTCGCCGTCGGCATGGCCACGCTATTGTCGCTCGTGCTCTTCGCCACCAGGTCGGTGACGGTCAAGCTCCTCCCCTTCGACGACAAGTCCGAGCTTCAGGTGGTGATCGATCTGCCGCCCGGCGCCAGC
>DAOMQQ010000124.1:0-7906 GCA_035445405.1 Hyphomicrobium sp. | reverse complement strand
CCTAGAGCACGGGTGGCGTCATGCTCGTGGTGCCGGCAGGCAGCTCCCTCCCGAAACCTGCCGCCGGCACCACCCTCTTCCCCCTCGATCCCTCCGCAAACTCCTACAGGTAGGCCTTTTCCGCCAAAGGCTTGACGGGAGCACCCAGGCTGCCTCCCAGCTCACTCGGCGCCCTGCTTCGGCGGGCTTTCCCATCCAACCGGCCACCGTCCGGTAATCATGTATTCATGCCGAAGGTGTACGGATTGGATCAGAGCAGCTCGAAAAACGATCACACAAGATGCATGTCGTCATCGTCGATCCAAGCCGGGTCGTCCAACAGAAGCTCGCCGCCGAACTCGAAGCGGCGGGATGCCATGTCGATTGCTTCTCGGCTTCGGACCTGGCGCTGCGACACGTTCAGCACACGCGATCCGTTGACGTTGTATTAACCAGCCTCGAACTCGCACCGATCCCGGGCTTGGAGCTGTGCTGGAACCTCCGGACGATCGTCGGCGAAAAACGCCCCCTGCACATCATCGTCATGTCTTCGAACTCGAGCGAGCGCGCACTCGCCGAAGCCCTGGATTGCGGGGCCGACGATTTCACGGTGAAGCCCGTGCGACAGGAGGAGCTGACGGCCCGCCTTCGCGCCGCCAACCGCATCATCACGATGCAACGCCAGCTCATCGCCCTGGCACAGACGGACGAGCTGACCGGGGCGATGAACCGCCGCGCGTTCCTTTCTCTGATGGAGGAAAAGCGCCGGGAGCTCGATCCCGGCGACAGCCTCACTGTATGCCTGCTCGATATCGACCGCTTCAAGACGATCAACGACACCTATGGCCATGACGTCGGCGACACGGTGATCAGCAAAGTTGCCGAACTCGCCGGCGAGGAAGCCCCCATCGTCGCCCGCCTCGGCGGCGAGGAATACGCCCTCGCGTTTCCGGTGCTCGACAGCACGGAAGCCGCACACTGGTGCGAAGTGATCCGCAAAACCGTCGCAGCCCACGCCTTCGAGAGCGACAATGTCACATTCCACGTCACGTGCAGCATCGGAATATCGGCCTGGCACCGGGACGAGCCGCTCGGAGCGGCCCTAAAACGCGCAGACGTGGCGTTGATGGATGCAAAACAGAACGGCCGCGATCAAATTCGGGTCGAAGAAAGAGCCGAGCGTTTGCCGGCATAAGCGTCGCCGCCAAAGACTAGGTTGCGCGCCAGATGACGGCGCCGCGCAGAGCAAGAATTTCCGCGATAAAAGCCTCCTCCTCCGCAATTTTCGGCATGCGCGGAATGGAGCGTGCCTGTCTCCGTACGCCCTCTTGACAGACCACCGCACGATCACTGCTATATCCAAACGGATACAGCCAAAAGGGCACCCCTTCCATGATTGCTTTGACCCGCCGTCTCGTGTGCGTCCTCGCGCTCACAGTGTTCGCACTTCCGCTCGCACAGGCCGAGCAGCAGCCCACAACCCAAACCGCATCCGACACCAAACCCGTCGTTGTGTTCGCCGCGGCCAGCCTGAAAACCGCCCTCGACCGCATTGCTGCGGATTGGCAGGAAAAAACGGGCACACAGGTTTCGCTGTCGTATGCCGCGTCGTCCGCCATCGCCAAACAGATCGAAGCCGCAGCCCCTGCCGATCTCTTCTTCTCTGCCGATCTCAGATGGATGGACTGGCTCGCAGAGCGCAAGCTGATTGCGGAAGAGTCGCGCAAAACCCTGCTCGGCAACGCCCTGGTTCTGATCGCGCCGAAGGACAGCCCCATCGAGCTCAAGATCGAGCCTGGCTTCAAGCTCGCCGAAGCCCTCGGCAGCGGACGCCTCGCAATGGGTGAGCCGAAGTCCGTTCCGGCGGGCACGTACGGGCAAGCCGCACTCGAAAAGCTCGGCGTCTGGGATCAGGTCTCGACCAAGTTCGCAGGCGCCGAAAACGTGCGCGTCGCCCTTGCATATGTGGCACGAGGGGAGACACCGCTCGGCATCGTCTATGCGACCGACGCCAAGAGCGAGCCGAACGTCAGGGTAGTCGATACGTTCCCGGCCGACAGCCATCCGCCGGTCGTCTATCCGGTCGCGCTGACGTCCTCGTCCGCCAACTCGGAGGCGAAGGGATTTCTCGATTATTTGTGTTCGTCGGAAGCGCGCGCCGTGTTCGAGCGCGAGGGCTTCACGGTCCTCGACGAATAGCCTCTCCGGGTATCCTTCTTCACGTCACTCGTCGTTGAGATCCGATTCAAACGCGACAAGCTCCGACCGCACCACCTCGGCGGTCCGGTCCTCCATGCGCCTGTAGGCGGCAATGACCGCGCGCCCGAAGTCCGTGAGCTCCGCCCCGCCGCCGTGCGCACCGCCTGCTGCAGTAGTGAGGATCGGCCGCTTGAACAGCCGTCCGAACTCGTCCATCAGCAGCCAGGCGCGCCGATAGGACATGCCGAGCTCGCGCGCAGCTGACGAGATCGAGCCCGTGCGTGCGATGGTCTCCAGCAAGTCCACCTTGCCCGGCCCGATCTTCCGCTCCTCCGAAAAGACGATCCGCAGCCTCAGCGACGCGCGCGAAAGCGGGCCCCTGTCGGCAATGTGTTTCCGCCGCGGCGCATCCGCCTCCAATTTCTTCTGATCCGTCATGGAGCAGCTCGACCCCTGTCTCCGCACCCGCCATCGGCGAAAACTCTACCGCGCACCCGCAGCGGAAGCGAGAGGCAAGGCGGGGGCGGTCAGCGGCCACAGTCGTCCGGGACCAGGAATTCGGCGCACCCGGTTGGCGCGGTCCCGCGCCGGATGCTAGAAGGCCCTGAAACGTTGCGAGAGCATCTATGGCCGAGGCGCCCCGTCCAGACCCGAAGCGCGACCCCCATGAGGATCTGCGCATTGCCGAATCTCAGATCTCGGCAATCCTTACCATCGCTGCCGACGCCATCATTTCCCTCGATCAGCGGTTCCGTATCACGCTCTTCAACGAGGGCGCGACGGCAGTCTTCGGCTACACGCCGGACGAAATCATCGGCCACCCGCTCGAACGGCTGATCCCCGAACGATTTCACGCGGTCCACCATCACCACGTTGCCAAGTTCGATGCAGCCTCCGTTGCGGCAAGAAAAATGGGCAATCGGCAGGAAATCTTCGCGCTCCGCAAGGACGGAACCGAATTCGCCGCAGAAGCCTCGATCGCCAAGCACCAGGTGGGCGGCAAGAAAATTTACATGGTGGTGCTGCGCGATGTGACCGAGCGCAAACGCACGGAAGCGGCCCTTGCGCTCGCGAACACGGAGCTCGAAAAGCGCATTGCCGCGCGCACGCGCGATCTCGAAGCGGAAATCCGCCGCCGCGAGGAGACCCAGGCTGCGCTCATCCAGTCCCAACGCATGGAAGCCTTCGGTCAGCTCACGGGCGGCATCGCACACGACTTCAACAACCTCCTCACCATCGTGACGGGCAACCTCGAACTGCTGGCCGCCGAGATCGGCGAGGAAAGCGCCCTCACGTACCTGAAGCGCGCGACCGACGCGGCAGACATGGGCGCGGCGCTCACCCAGCGCCTTCTCACCTTTGCTCGCCGCCGCCGGCTCACGCCCCAGATCGTGGACGTCAACGAGCTGGTGCTCGGCCTCACGGAAATGCTCAAGCGCTCCCTCGGCGAGCCGATCACCCTTACGACCATCCTCGCCGGCAAGCTGTGGCGGACCCGCGCCGATCCGAGCGAGCTTGAAAACGCCATCCTCAACCTGGCCCTCAACGCCCGAGACGCCATGCCCTCCGGCGGACAGTTGCTGATCGAGACGCGCAATGTCTCCACGTCCGATGCGGAGTGTCCGCCCCTCCTGACCGGCGGAGACTACGTGCTCATCTCCGCGACCGACACGGGCCAGGGAATGTCGCCCGAAGTTCTGGAAAAAGCTTTCGAGCCGTTTTTCACGACAAAGGACCAGGGGCGTGGCACCGGCCTCGGCCTGAGCACCATTTACGGGTTCGCCGAGCAGTCGGGAGGACTGGCGACCATCGCGAGCGCCCCGTCCATCGGCACGACGGTGAGCCTCTACCTGCCGCGCGCCGACGCGGCGATGGAGCCGGGCCCGGCCGGCAAGCCCTCGGAACCCGTTCCGCTTTCCGAAAACGCGGAAATCGTCCTCGTGGTCGAGGACAATCCCGAAGTGCGCGAGCTGACGCTGCAGCGGGTCGAGGGCCTTGGCTACGTGGTGCGCGAGGCCGAGAACGGTCCCGACGCAATCCGCCTCTTGCAGGACGGCGAACCGGTCGACCTCGTTCTCAGCGACATCATGATGACAGGCGGAATGTCCGGCTACGATCTCGCCCGGTGGATCAAGACCGAAATGCCCCACATCCGCGTCGTCCTGACCACGGGGTATGCCGCAGAGGAAGCGCAGCAGGATCCAGCCGAATTGGTCGATGCGCCCATCCTGCACAAGCCGTACGCGCGCGCCGACCTGGCGACGACCCTTCACACCGCCTTGCACGCGAGCCCGTCACAGGTTTGACGCAGCCAGCAATCGAGCGACACGCGCTATAGCTTCTTGACCGCGCCTGCAAAGGCATAGCCCACGCCTCGCACCGTCTTGATGAGCTGCGGACGCTCGCTCTCGGGCTCGATCTTCCTGCGGAGACGTGCCACGAGCCCATCGATCGATCGATCCATCGGCGTCCAATCGTGGCCTTTCAATAGATCCATCAGCTCGTCGCGCGACAGCACGCGCCCCGGCCTCTCGACGAAAATGAGAAGCAGATTGAACTCCGCCGTGGTCAAAGCGCTCACCGCGCCGCTCGGATCGTGCGCTTCGCGCCGCGCCACGTCGAGCATCCACCCGTCGAATGAAAAGCGGCGGCCGTCCGGGGCAGAAATCGGAACTTCGCTCTCCGCGCCGACATAGCGCCTCAGCACCGCGCGCACGCGCGCCACGACCTCGCGCATCACGAAAGGCTTGGCGATATAGTCGTCTGCGCCGAGTTCGAGCCCGACGATGCGATCGATGGCATCGCCCTTGCCCGTAATCATGATGATCGGCGTATTCCGGCGCGCGCGGAGATCGCGAGCGAGCTTGAGCCCATCCTCGCCCCCGAGCTTGAGGTCGAGCGTCATCAGCGCCACGGGCTGGCTCGCCAGATGCGCTTCGGCCTCGGCACTGTTTCCGGCTTCGAGCACGCCGAATTCCTCGGCTTCGAACCCCGCTCGCAAAAGAGCGCGGATCTCAGGCTCGTCGTCGACGATCAGGATTTGCTGCGGACTGGTGTGAGACATCTTCCGAACGATAGAGCGAATGGACGGACTGCGAGCGGCGCCCTGATCCCTGACGAGCGCCGTCTCTGACACATCGTGACACACTTTCGCACAATGACATCATACGCCGGCGACGCGCACCCCCGCTAATGCGTAGGCCACAATGCCTCAGGGCGCCCGAGGAACCGCCCGGTAGAGGATAAAGTTGCATGATCAGCTCATTAAGGGGGCCCCCGGAGAGCAAAATGATAGCCACCGTCGAAGGAAAGCATCGCCTTTCCGAGCCCTCTCCGCCCCGGCTCGGCGCGCGCGCAAGCCAAGCTCCTGCGCCCGCTGCTTCGGAGCGGGAGACCGTGGTGCTCGGAATATTTATGGACGCCGACGCGGCAGCGGCCGCGATGCGCCGGCTCGGCCACGCCCTCGAAAACGGCGGTGGCACCATCCTCCTGTCCCAGTCCAGCCTTCCCCCAGGCGGCACCGACGACAGCCAGACCGCAGCGTCGCACGGGACAGCCTGGCTGGTGGCGCATGTGAAGCGGCGCCTCGCCGGAGGCGCGTCCGTCGTCATCGCACGGACCGAAGGCTCCGAACGCCAGCTTATCGCCTCACGGGCCTTGCTCGAAGCCGGCTGTGACACTCTGCTGACCCACGACGTCACGTCGCGCGGTTCTGACACACTCGCAAACCAGCTGCACAACCCTGTCATCTTTCCATGACGTAGTGCCGTCTTGACCGCAGGGGGCGCACCGCGAAAGCTTGTCCCCGAGATCATGAGACACGCCACCGCGTGCCCCCCCGAGCACGAATTCGAGGATCCTCCCGCATGACCGTTCGCAATCTCGAGTTTGTCTTCTCGCCGAAATCCGTGGCCTTCATCGGCGCGAGCCCAAAGCCTGGAAGCATCGGCCGCATCGTTGCCGAAAACCTCCTGTCGGGCGGCTTTGGCGGCGAGATCTTCCTCGTCAATCCGCGCTATCGGGAGATTGAAGGCACGCCGTGCTACGCGTCCGTTGCAGCGCTTCCCGGCACGCCGGACTTCGCCGTGGTCGCAACGCCGCCTCAAACGATCCCCGGCGTCATCGCCGAGCTGGCGGAAAAAGGCACCCGCGCCGCCGTTGTCATCACCGCCGGCGTCAATGCCGAGTTGCGCCAGCAGATGCTCGACGCCTCTCGCGACACCTGCCTCAGGATCGTCGGGCCCAACTGCATCGGTATGCTTCTGCCGCACCTTGGCCTAAACGCGAGCTTCTCCCACCGGATGCCGGAAAAAGGCGACCTCGCGTTTCTGTCCCAATCGGGCGCGCTTGTCACCGCCGTCATCGACTGGGCCGCCTCACGGGGGATCGGGTTCTCGAAAGTCGTGTCGATGGGCGAGATGGCCGACGTCGACTTCGGCGACACGCTCGACTATCTGGCTGGCGATCCGGAGAGCAAGGCGATCCTGCTCTATGTAGAGCAGATCACGCGTGCGCCGAAATTCCTCTCGGCCGCCCGTCGCGCCGCGCGCGCCAAGCCCGTCGTCGTCCTCAAATCCGGCCGCCACGCCGCTGGCGCCAAGGCCGCCGCCTCCCACACCGGCGCGCTTTCGGGAGCGGACGACGTTTACGACGCCGCGTTCCGCCGCGCCGGCCTCGTGCGCGTCCGCGACCTCGGACAGCTCTTCAGCGCCGCGGAAATCCTTTCGTTCGCGCCCCGCCTCGCGGGAGAGCGCCTCGCCATTCTGACCAATGGAGGCGGTGCGGGCGTGCTCGCGGTCGACCGCCTCGCAGATTTCAACGTCGATCTGCCCGATCTTCCGCCGGATGTCGCCGCCGCGCTCAATGAGGTGCTGCCGCCCACGTGGTCGAAGAACAATCCGGTCGACATCATCGGCGACGCGGGCCCGGATCGCTACGAAGCCGCTCTCAAAATTCTTCTCGCCGACAAGTCATCGGATGCCGTGCTCGTCATCAACTGCCCCACGGCCCTTGCCTCCAGCGAAGACGCGGCCGGTGCGGTGATCCGCGCTGTGAAGAGCGAGGAAGAACGCACAGGCCGCCGCAAGCCCGTTCTGACGAACTGGCTGGGAGACGGCGCGGCGGAGGAAAGCCGCCGCCGGTTCGCGGCGGCAGAAATCCCCACGTTCGGCGCGCCGTCCGACGCCATCGAAGGCTTTATGCAGCTCGTCTCCTACCGGCGCTCGCAGGCCGAGCTGATGCGCACGCCTCCCCAGTCGCCTGCCGGTCTCGCGCCCGACACGGATAGAGTGCGTGTGATCATTCGCGACGCCCTCGCGGAGGGCCGCTCCATGTTGACGGAATGGGAATCGAAGTCCGTCTTCGCTTGTTACGGAATCCCCGTAACCGACATCACCGTCGCCCACGATCCCGACGCGGTCGCCGAAGCGGCGCGCAGGATTCTCGATCACAGCAAGGCTTGCGTGATCAAGATCCTCTCGAAGGACATCTCTCACAAGTCCGACGTCGGCGGCGTGCGCCTCGGCCTCCGCAGCGCCGAGGAAGCCCGCGAGGCGGCCCGCGCCATGCTGGCCGACGTCGCGCGTCTGCGCCCCGATGCCAAACTCGACGGCTTCGTCGTAGAGGAGATGATCGGCCGGCCAGACGCGCACGAACTGATCATCGGCATGAGCGAGGACGCGACCTTCGGCCCGACGATCATGTTCGGAGCAGGCGGCACCGCCGTCGA
>DAOMQQ010000123.1:0-7938 GCA_035445405.1 Hyphomicrobium sp. | reverse complement strand
CATTAATGCCCCCCTCGGGCAGCGAACGCAAACAGGACAGAAAAGTGCCGGCCGAAGCCCGCGAACCGCCGCGCTCCCAGGAGCCTTTCCTCGTGCTCGGCATCGAGGCGAGTTGCGACGAGACGGCGGCGGCCGTGGTTCGGCGTGACGGCGCGGGGCGTGGCGAAATCCTCTCCAACGTGGTGCGCACCCAGCTCGCCGAGCATCGCCCCTATGGTGGCGTGGTGCCGGAGATCGCGGCCCGGGCGCATGTCGAATGCCTGGATCTCATCGTGCGCGCGGCGCTGGACGAGGCCGGGGTCGGCCTCAAGGATCTTTCCGGCATCGCGGCGACGGCAGGACCCGGCCTCAACGGCGGGCTGGTGGCCGGGCTCGTGAGCGGCAAGGCTCTGGCGCTGGCCGCCGGCAAGCCCTTTCTCGCCGTCAATCATCTGGAAGCGCACGCGCTGACGGCCGGTCTCACCGACGGCCTCGCACCTCCGTACCTGATGCTGCTCGTCTCGGGCGGGCACACACAGACGCTGCTCGTGGAAGGCGTCGGCCGCTATCGCCGGCTCGGCACCACCATCGACGACGCCATCGGCGAGGCCTTCGACAAGACGGCGAAGCTGCTCGGCCTCGGCTATCCGGGCGGGCCGGAGGTGGAGCGGGCCGCACGCAGCGGCGACCCGAAGCGCTTTCCGCTGCCGCGGCCCATGGTGGGGCGCGCGGAGCCGCATTTCTCGCTCGCCGGCCTCAAGACCGCCGTGCGGCAACGGGCCGAAGCGGCCGCGCCGCTGACCGATCAGGATGTGGCCGATCTTTGCGCGGCCTTCGAAGCTGCCGTCACCGACATCGTCATCGACCGCGTGGGCCGGGCGATGGAGCTGGCCGCGGACGCCTTCGGGCCAGGACGTCCGCGCTGGCTCGCGGTCGCGGGCGGCGTCGCGGCCAACAAGGCCATCGCGGCCGGGCTTGCCGGGCTCGCGGAGGCGCGCGGGTTCCAGCTCGCCGTGCCGCCCGTGGCGCTCTGCACGGACAACGGAGCGATGATCGCCTGGGCGGGTGCCGAGCGGCTGGCGCTCGGCCTCGTGGACGGCCTCGACTTCGCGGCCCGTCCGCGCTGGCCGCTCGACCCCGACGCTCCGGCCGCCATCGGCGCGGGCGTCAAAGCCTGACGGGTGCCAACATCATCGGAATGCCGCGCGCGGGCGCTACTCATGCTATGCGGAACTGACGACAGGTGGAGCAGAGAGCCATGACTTTCGACCGGATCGGGGTTGTCGGCGGCGGCGCGTGGGGCACCGCGCTTGCGCAGACGCTGACGCTCGCCGGCCGTGACGTCGTGCTGTGGGCGCGGGAAGGCGACGTCGTCCAGGACATCAATGCGCGCCATGTGAACCGCACGTTTCTGCCGGGCATCGATCTCGACCCGCGTCTCAAAGCCACGCACGATCTCGCAGATCTCGGGACGGTGGATGCGATCCTTCTCGTCGCGCCGGCCCAGCACACGCGCGCTGTCAGCGCAACGCTTCAGCCCGTCATTCCCAAGGATGCTCCCGTGATCGTCTGCGCCAAGGGCGTGGAGCAAGGCAGCGGACAGCTCGTCGCCCAGATCGTCGCGCAGACGATGCCGGGCGCGCGGCTGGCGGTGCTCTCGGGGCCGAGCTTCGCAGCCGACGTCGCGCGCGGGCTCCCGGCCGCGCTCACGCTCGCGTGCCGCAACGAAGACCTCGGCCGGGCGCTCTCGGAGCGGCTCGGCGGGCGTCAACTCCGCCTCTACTGGTCGGACGACATCGTGGGTGTCGAGCTTGGCGGCGCGCTCAAGAACGTGCTGGCGATTGCGGCCGGCATCGTGGAGGGCAAGGGGCTCGGGGCCAGCGCGCACGCTGCTCTCTTGACCCGAGGCTTTGCGGAGATGCGCAGGCTCGGCAAGGCGCTCGGCGCGCGGCCGGAGACGATGATGGGACTTTCCGGTTTCGGCGATCTGGTGCTGACGGCCGGCAGTCCGCAGTCGCGCAACATGAGCCTTGGACGCGCCCTCGGGCAGGGCGAAACGCTCGACGCCGTGCTTTCCAAACGCGTGGCGGTGACGGAGGGCGTTTATACCGCGGCTGCGGTCGCACGGCTTGCCGAGGAACGGCGCATCGAAATGCCGATCACGGACGCCGTGCACGCCATCCTCGAAGGACGCACGTCCGTGGACGATGCCATCGCAGGGCTCATGAACCGGCCGTTCAAAGCCGAGGATTGAGCGGCCTCAAGCCTTGAGGCGCGGGCCATATGGCGTAAGGTGCCGGTCGATCCGATTTTGCCGAGAGACGATACGCCATGGCCTATTGGCTTTTGAAATCCGAGCCCGACGCGTTCTCGTGGAACGATCTCACCGAGAAGGGCAAAGCGGGCGAGCCGTGGACGGGCGTGCGCAACTACACCGCGCGCAACCACATGAAGGCCATGCAAAAGGGCGACCTCTGCTTCTTCTACCATTCGAACATCGGCAAGGAGATCGTCGGCATCTGCGAGGTGATCGCGCTCGCGCATCCCGACGAGACCGACGATACCGGCAAATGGGAATGCGTGGACGTGCGCGCCGTCGAGCGGCTGCCGGCGCCTGTCACGCTCGCCGACGTCAAGGCGAACCCCAGGCTCAGCGAGATGGCACTCGTCACGTCGTTCCGGCTTTCGGTGCAGCCGGTCACGGCCAAGGAATGGGCGGAAGTCTGCCGCATGGCCCGACTCGATCCCGCCAAGGGCGCTACGCCGGCGAAGCGTGCGGCGGCCCCTAAAAAGAAGGGTTAGCCTCCGGCGAGACGGGCGATGCTCTGGAAGAGTTGCACCGCTGCGGGATAAGCCTGGAGAATGCCGGACAGGTCCGCCACGAGCGACCGCACCTTGCCCTTGCCTTCCGCGTTCGGCGTTCCCGACTTCAACAACGTTTCGAGCTCGCCGAGGCGTTCCGCCACGTGCTCCCAGCCGGGACTTTGGGCGGCCTGCCGGTGCCACTCCTCGACGTTCGGCAGCACGCTCGAATAGTCGACGCGTGAGACCTTGTTTCCCGGCCCAACCTGCGCGTTGGGGGAGTTCACGGCCGAATAGCGCGTCTCGGCGCTGCCGAAGCTCGCACCGGCAGAATGCGTTGCGACCTGGTTGTGCGAGCCCGTCACGACGGAGTCGGCCGTCACCGAGCGATCGTCGCCCGCCACCATTTTGCCGATGCTGATCTCCTGCTTCGACTGATCGAAAACGAACGTGGCGGCGCGCAGATCGCCGGTGTTGATCTTTTCCGTCAGGAAGCGCTTCACCTCGGCCAGGAGGGCTTCGTCGGTGCTGGCAAAAAGCGTCCGCGTGCCGTCGTTCGTGCCGAGCGCGAGGGTGATGATGTTCTTGGCGCGGTAGGCGAGCCAGCCGAAAAGCCCCGCCAGCGCGAGAGCGACGACGGAGGACAACACATCGCCGCCCACGAGCCAGAGAAGGCCGGTCAGCGCGCAGATCGCGGCCAGGATCCAGAGCACGATGCGCGTCCGCTTCTTGTCGAGCTTGGCGAGAGAGACCGTGGAGATGTTCGCCACGGCAATCGTGCGCTCCCCCGTGTCGAGCACGCGCTCACGGATATTGAGCTGCCCAAACGTCCGCGTGCCGCCCACGGAGTCGGCCGCCGACAACATCGACTGCAGATTGGAAATCATGTCGCGTCCCCCTCATCGGCCGCGAGCATAGAAGCGCGATGCGCGCGAAAGCAATCGCTCGATGGGGTCTCGCCTCTCTCGCGCACAGAACATGGGACGGCGGGTCGTTCTCCTTGCACGGAGCCGTCTTTTCTGCTGGCGTCCCGCCCATGCCCAATCCCGACGCCTTCATTGTCGCGAACACGCGCGAACTCAGCCCGCCGCTGGTGCCGGAGATCCGTCTCCATCTCGCCGAGGAAAGCGTGCCGATCTGGCAGAAGACGGAGGAAGAACTCGGCGAGATGAACGTTCCGCCGCCGTTCTGGGCCTTTGCCTGGGCGGGTGGACAGGCTCTCGCGCGGTATCTTCTGGACAACCGGCAGCTTGTGGCCGGGCAATCGGTCATCGACCTGGGCGCGGGCTCGGGCCTCACCGCGATCGCCGCCAAACGGGCCGGCGCCGTATCCGTGCTGGCCGCAGACATCGACGCGTTCTCGTGCGCGGCCGTGCGCCTCAATGCCGCTCTCAACTCCGTCGCGCTCGACGTGACGGGCGAGGATCTCCTGGCGCGCGCGCCCGATCCGGCGAACGTGGTGCTGGTGGGCGATCTCTTCTACGAGAGGGAGCTTGCGGAGCGCGTTATGGCCTACATCGAGAAGGCAAAAGGCGCCGGGGCGCAGATTTTGGTCGGCGACCCGCAGCGAAGCTACTTCCCGACCGCGCGCTTTACGCAGGCCGCGGCGTATCAGGTGCCAGTGACGCGCGAACTCGAAGACGCGGAAATCAAGCGGACGGCCGTCTGGACCTTGTGACGAAACGCCGCCTCGCTGGAGCGGCGGTTCGCCGGGATCTCCTCACTGGGGCGTTTCGGGCTCGTCGTGGCGCCGCAGAAGCTTCGAATGGAGGGCTCGCGCCGTCGCCTCGATCTCCTGCATCCGGCCATGGCGCATCTCGGAGGCCACGACCTTCACCGCGGCCGCCAGCGTCATCGGATGGCGCAGGCCGAGGCGGACCATGATGCGCAACGCCTCCTCGTTGGCCAGATCGCGCACGCTTATCGGCTGGCGCATTCGCGCGATCAGGCCATCCAGTACAGGGTCTCGCGACTGCCTGACCATCTCCCCTTCCCTGACTGCTTGTTCCCTAGCGGTGTGACGGCTTCGGCGAGAGTAACGCCCGGGGGGCCGAGGCAGGTTCCCCCGAAGGGCGGCGGCGAGGCGGCGCAGGGGGCGGAAACCGGCCATTAACGCGGGGCCTGATAAAGCGCGATCTCGGCCTTGAACGGCGAGCCGTTTCAGCCTATCAAGGCGCCCTTCGACATGAGTCACATGCCGCAATAGCTCAGTTGGTAGAGCACGTCATTCGTAATGACGGGGTCACAGGTTCGAGTCCTGTTTGCGGCACCATTTTTGGCTCACGCGCCCAACGGGCGCTCCGCATGGGCGGCGCTCCGGAATTATCGGGCCAAAATTGCACCTCGGCCCCCCTCAGCTTTTCCTGCCCTCGGCACCTCTCCCATTTTCGCGCCCGCAAAAGGCCGCCGGAACGAATCCGGAAAGCGCCGCGTTGATTTCGCAATCCGCGACAATGAGCAAGGAGCTGAAAATGGCGCAGTCATTCGAGCACGTGGGCGAATCCCGCTCAAGCGACGTCCAGGACAAGATCCAGCACCTCAAGGCCCGAGCCGAAGACACCGCGAATGCGGCTTTGGAAGAGGGCACCAAGGTTGCCAAGCGCGCGGGCGAGGCGGCCGAGGATGCGCTGACGGCCACGCGCCGGTTCGTCGAAGAGCAGCCGCTGGTGGCGATCGGCGTGGTTGCGGCGTTCGCTTGCGCGGTGGGCGCATTGTGGAAGCTCTCGCCACGGCGGAGCGACGGCCTCCTGGACCGCATGTCGGATTACGTCGAGCCGCGCTACCAGGTGCTGCGCAAACGCATCTGACCGACTGCACTTCGTGAGCATCGACGCTTCGGGCCAGCCGGCCCGGAGCGATCGTGGTCTGATAGGAGGCTCTCATGACACCGGGATTGCAAGACAAGCCGGCCAAGAAGAAAAAGCTCTCGAAGGCGGAGCTCGAAACGCAGCTCGACAGCGCGCTTCAGGACACGTTTCCCGCAAGCGATCCCGTAGCCGTCGGCGAAGTCTCGGCCGAAACGCCCGAGCGGCCGGCGGACCGACAGGCGCCAGCGATCGACAAGGCCCTCGTCGACAAGCTCGCACAGGAAGTCGGGAAGAAAAAGAAAGGGGCGGCGGCTCGATAAGGCTGCGCCAAAGGCCCTTGGATCCAATGGCGGGACGCAATCGCGGCGGCCTATCGAGACCTTTGGTCCCGCCAGGCCACCGCTGAAGTATCGGCGCCAAGGTACGCGAAACCTCAGCCCTAGCGCTGATCCCGATTAGACACTTAAATCGTTTCAACTCTGCAAACGACGTTCGTTGCCCGCGAACCGGGTCTCTGTTCCTACCCTCCGGCCGGGCGCTCCCGAACACGATCGCGGCGAAAGGGTTAACGGGGCCGGGCGGGGCGGTAGAGAAGCATTCCGAGCAACGGCACGCTTGCGAAGCTCGGCAAGAGCTTGAGCGCCAGTGCGCTCGCCATCGCGACGATGCCCGGCACAATCTTCGTTCGACCGATCAGGAAACCGCGATACGCACTCGCGGCGACCGCCTCCGGGCTCAGGGCGGGGACGAGTGTGCGGTAGAGCGCGCTGTCCGCCCCCATCGCGGCGTGAAAGCCGGTGTTCACCGGACCGGGCGCAACCACTGCCATCCGGACGCCCTGCCCGCGCGCCTCGTGGGCCACCGCTTCCGTCAGCGAGAGCACATAGGCCTTGCTGGCGTAGTAGGCCGCCTGATACGGACCCGGCACCATCCCTCCCAACGATGCCACGTTCAGAATGCCGCCGCGGCCGCGCGCGATCATGGCGGGCAAGGCATGGCGCATGAGACGCGTCACAGCGGTGACGTTGAGCGCGAGAAGACCGTCGATGGCCTCGGGAGCGTGGTCGGCGAACGGCCCCGCGAGGCCAATCCCCGCGTTGTTCACCAGCACGTCCGCATAAAGGCCGGCGCCGCGGAGCGCGGCATCGAGCGCGGCGGGCGCATCGGGCGCCGTCACGTCGAGCGCGAGGGGCGTTATCCTCACGCCGTGTTCTTGCGAGATTTCCGCCGCCACGCGGGCGAGCGGCTCGGCCTCGCGGGCGACCAGCGCCAGTTCGGCACCCGCGCGGGCAAAGCGCACAGCGAGCGCGCGTCCGATCCCGCGCGATGCGCCCGTCACCACCACCGCCGGCCTGAGACCGCGTACGGCCTCCAGCGCGTCCGGGTTCGCGGCGGCGTTGCGGCCGATCCATGCATCCGCGACAGAACCGAGAAATCGTAGCATCCGTTTGCTCCGGTCTTTCGAGCGCGTGCTGGTGGGACGATCATCCGCGGCGACCACGCATTCGCAGCACGCGCTTGATTCTCAAGATCAAACGCGTGCGATGTTTCTGCAAATGCAGTTCGCGATCGAAACCGCCCCTCAAACAAATATTCGCGACCTCCGTACAAAAGTGCACGGAAGATGTGGATAACGGCGCAGGAAGTGCGTACGGTTTCAGGCGTGGCGCAACAAAGGCGCCGCTCGACGCACGACAGCGGACCCGAGACACTTTGTCCGCACGGCTGTCCCGAGACCCGTACATGCCGCCGAAACGCCCCGTCATCGAAGGGCAGCGCGGCATGGGCCTCTCTATTGAAACGCAACCAAACGAAGCCGTCGGCATTGGCAAGAATGCCTATCGAATCTTCGATGTTTTGCAAATGGTTCGGCAACGACGTCAACGTCGGATCACTAGGTGGAGGAGCGTACCATGAGTGCAAAAGTCTCAAGATCTCTGACGGATCAGGCTCTGGAACGAAACCCGTTCGAATCCTGGATGGCGTTCAATAAGCCGATGATGTCGGCCATGACCGAGCTCAACGGTCATCTCATCGAGCAGATGACGCGGGCCAACACGGAATGGTTCGGCTTCATGAACCGCCGCTTCACGGAAGACATGGCGGCCTCGCAGCGTTTCATGGAATGCAGGACGGTGCAGGATCTGTTCGCCGCCTACAGCGACTTCATTCAGCGAGCGCAGCAGCAGTATCAGGCGGAGTTCCAATATTTCGCGCGCCTCAATCAGAAGATCGCAAACGAGACGGCGAGCGTGATCAAGTCCCACATGGACGAGGTGGAAGAGGAAGTGCGGCACTAGAGCCGTTCCGATTTTGGTGGAACCGCGGAACGGCTCTAACTTTTTGCTTT
>DAOMQQ010000122.1:0-8037 GCA_035445405.1 Hyphomicrobium sp. | reverse complement strand
CGGGAGAGGGAACCGGCCTGGCGTAACGCGGCTTATTCAGCGGGAGTTTGAGTAGATGGTGTTGTCGATGGCGAAGGTCGGCGGGTTCGTTGCAGCGGTGGTCGCGGTGACTGCCCTGGCAGGCTCCCCTGGCGTGGCCCATGCGCAGGCAGGCGGCAGCGGCGGTCTTGCAGATCTGCTTTGGGGCGGCGAGCCGGAATTCGGTGGCGGGCGCCAGACGGTCACGTTCAATCCCGAATACAAGGCCGGGCAGATCATCGTCAGCTTTGGCGACCGGCGCCTGTATCTCATTACCAAGCCGGGGCAAGCGCTGAGCTATCCGATCGCGATTCCCCGCGAGCAGAGCCGCTGGGAAGGCCGCACCACGGTCTCGTCGAAGCGCGAGAACCCCGATTGGCGTCCGACTCCCACCATGCTTCAGGAAAATCCCCGGCTTCCGAGCTGGGTGCCCGGCGGGCATCCGATGAACCCGCTTGGCGTGCGGGCACTCTATCTCGGCTCGAGCCTCTATCGCATTCATGGCACGGACGCGCCCTGGACGATCGGACAAGCGGTTTCGAAAGGCTGCATCCGGATGTTCAACGAGGACGTGCTGGACCTTTATCCACGCGTGCCGACCGGCACGACCGTGACGGTCACGTGGGAGCGCTTCAAGACCGATGGCGTCCAGACCGCGGCTGCGCCGAACGAGACGCGCGCGCGTCCGCGTGCCCGGGCCTATCAGCGTCCGGCTGCGCGCTCGGCTCGCAGGTCCGAGTCGACCCGTGACCGCCCGGGACCGCGCAAGACCGGCTTCTTCATCGTTCCGGAGGACGAGGCGAACCCGGTGCGTCCCGAGGAAGGCATGGTCACACGCTATGGCCGGAACGCGGGCGGCGGTGCCGTCTCGCGGGCGTCGCAGACGGTCGAGACGTCGGAGCTCGATCCGGTCCGGTAAGGCCCGAGAGCTCGGCATTTGAGATTCGAAACGGGCGGTTCGCTTTCGCGAGCCGCCCGTTTCCTATTGGTCTTGTGGTTTGCCTTCCGAAGCTGGGCAAGCCGGCTCGGTTCGGCTCTCGTTTCTCAGCTCTGCGGCGCGAGGCAGGACTTGAGACCCGAGGCGAGATTGCGGAGCAGCGTCTCGTAAGCGGCTGGTCCCGGTTCGATCAAGGCGCCTTCCGGATCCAGCGTTCCGGCGCGGGCGGTCGTACCTTCGGTTACCGCTTCGACGAGCCGGGGCTGGAATTGCGGCTCGGCGAACACGCAGCTTGCCTTCAGCGTTGCGAGCCTCTGACGAATCTCCGTGAGGCGCTTTGCGGACGGGCGGACCTCTGGGCTCAGCGTGATCGAGCCGACGGGTGCAAGGTCAAATCTGCGCTCGAAATACTGGTAGGCGTCGTGAAAAACGACGTAAGGCTTGCCTTTGAGGGGGCCGATCTCGCGCGCGAGATCGGCTTCGAGCGTGTCGAGTGCGGCTGCGGCACGGGCCGCGTTGGCGCGGAACGTCTCGGCGTGTTCCGGCGCCGCCTCGGAAAGCGCGCGGGCGATTTCTGTCAGCATCTTGCGGGCGTTGTGCGGGTCGAGCCAGACGTGACCGTCGATCTCGTGCGGCGCGTGGGCATGCTTGCCGGCGTGGTCGTGGGCACGATCGTGATCGTGGTGCGCGTGGTCGTCGGCCTTATGCGCGTGATCGTGCTTATGATCGTGACCGCCGTGCTTCTCCTTCCCGTGATCGTGATGGGCATGGTCGTGGTCACCGTGGCCATGACCTTCTCCGTGGTCATGGCTGTGATCGTGGGCCTCGAAGGTCTCTCCGCGGCGGATTGGCAGCAGTTCGATGCCGGGCGATTCGGCCAGCGTGACCACGCGGACGCTTTCGGGCAGCGCCTCGACAATCCTGCCCGTGAAGGGCTCCACGGTTTCGGAGACGCGGAAAAAGACATCGGCCCGATGCAGGGCGCGCGCATCCGACGGCTTCAGCGCGTAGGTGTGAGGCGAGGCCGAGCCCTGGACGAGAAGGCTCGGGCTGCCGACGCCCTCCATCACCTGGGCGACGAGCGCGTGGATCGGCTTGATCGTCGCCGTGACCTTCACCTCATCCGCAGAGGCGCCAGCCCCTCCCAAAAGCGTGCTCAGGAGAACCGCAAGGGCTGCGGCGG
Source organism: Hyphomicrobium sp. (assembly GCA_035445405.1). Lineage (GTDB taxonomy): Bacteria > Pseudomonadota > Alphaproteobacteria > Rhizobiales > Hyphomicrobiaceae > Hyphomicrobium_C. Next base: position 5,899 of record DAOMQQ010000122.1, on the reverse strand, counting down.
TGCGGGGCGCCCGATGGCGGCTCATTTCAGCGTTTTTGAGTGTGGCAATCACGGGGGTCAGCTCTCTTTGTACGTGGGGTGCGAACGGATACTATAACATCCAATTCGGCGCAACAGAGGCGCGGAATGCCATGCTTCCGCTCCATTCTCGGGCTCGTCTCCCCCGCCGACGATCCGGCCGGGGTCCGGCCCGTCGCTTCGTCTCGAAGGACGCGGAGATGTGCTAAACAGAGTGTCGCTATTCGATATCGGTGTTCGTCTGGCGCACGAGGAGGCTTGAAGGGTGCAATCATTCTGGTCAGCAGTGGCTGGCGCGCTGGCGCTTGGGCTCGGGGTCCTGCTCGGGGCTGCCCCTGCTGCGGCGCATCCTCATGTGTGGGTCACGGTCGAGACGACCGTGGTCTACGAGGACGGGCGCATTTCGGGGCTCAGACATCGGTGGGTGTTCGACGATCTCTACGCCGCCATGGCCATCCAGGGGCTGGATGCGGACGGCGATGGCGTCTACTCGCGCGAGGAACTCGCCGAGCTTGCGCAGGTCAACATCGATGGTCTCAAGGAGTTTCAGTACTTCACCTACTCGAAGCTCGGAGAGACGCGGCTCGCGCATAAAGATCCGGTCGACTACTACCTCGAGCACAAGGACGACGAGCTTGCGCTGCATTTCACGCTGCCGCTCGATCAGCCCGTCATGGCGGATGCGCAAGGGTTCAGCTTCTCGGTCTTCGACGAAAGCTTCTTCATCGCTTTCGACTTCGGAGAGAACGAGCCGGTGAAGCTCAGCGCCGGCGCTCCCGAAGGATGCGAAGCCAATATCGGCGTGCCGGAAAACGAGCTGATCGAGCTCAAGGCTCTCAATGAAGCGTTCGGCGGTGCGCTCACGGCGGGCGACGCGAACCAGGGCATGGGCCTCGGCTATGCCCGCACCGTGACGCTTGGTTGCAAGAAATCATGATGCGAATTCTGTCTCTCATCACGGCACTGTTCATCTGTCTCGTCGTTTCCTGGAGCGCGCTCGCGCAGACGGAGATGCGGCCGTCGCCGTTCGGCGTGCCCGTGCCGGTCCAGACGCAGGCACAGCCGCAAACCGCGGAGCGGAGCGTGCTGCGCGATGCGTGGTCGTGGCTGCTCGTGCAGCAGCAGCGGCTCAACCGTGAGATGGCCGCCGCCGTGCGGCAGATGAAGTCCGGCAGCGTGCTCGACGCGACGCTGCTGCTTGCGTTCATCGGTTTCAGCTACGGTGTGCTGCATGCGGCCGGACCGGGGCACGGCAAGGCGGTGATCTCGTCCTATGTGCTGGCCAATCACGAGACTGTCCGGCGCGGCATTCTGCTGTCGTTTCTGGCGGCCTTCATTCAGGCGCTGTCGGCCATCGCGATCGTCGGGCTGCTCGCGATCGCGCTCAACGCGACGCGGGTCGAGATCAACGCGGCGGAAGGCTGGATCGAGACGATCAGTTGGGCGTTCGTGGCGCTGATCGGCGCGTGGCTGCTCTATAGCCAGATCTCGGGTCTCGTTCGCCGGCGCCACGAGCGGCTGGCAGTGCCGGCTCACACGCACACGCATACGCACGGGTCGTCCTGCTGCGGGCACGATCACGCGCACGATCATGCTCATGGGCCTGACCACGCTCACGCTCATCGTCACGATGACCGCTGCGGCCATCAACACGATCATCATGAGCACACTCACAAATCCGACGACGCTCACGGCGCGTGCGAGACCTGCGGGCATGCGCACATCCCCGATCCGTCTCAGCTCAAGGGGCCGATGTCCTGGGGCAAGGCGTTGGCGATCGCGTTCTCGGTCGGCATCCGGCCATGCACGGGCGCCATCCTCATCCTCGTGTTCGCGCTGAGCCAGGGGCTTCTGCTGGCCGGTGTGTTCGCCACGTTTGCGATGGCGTTCGGCACAGCGATCACGGTGTCGGTGCTGGCGGCGCTGGCCGTTGGCTCTCGCGAGCTGGCAAAGCGTATGGCGGGCGGCGAGGGACGCCTGGCGGGCTTCGTGACGTCCGGCATCGGCATCGGCGGGGCGGCGCTGGTGTTCGTGCTCGGTGCAAGCTTCTTCGTCGGGTCGCTCGGGCCGGGCGGGCCGCTTTAGGCTTTTCGGCGCTTCAATTGGACTTTATGGGTTGGCGCGTCGCGTTTCCCGTCTCCGCCCGCCTCGGGGTGTTTCATGAAGCTCTACCGTGCCTTTGCCACCGTCGGCGGCCTGACACTCGCCTCGCGCGTGCTCGGCTTTCTACGCGACATCGCCTTCGCATGGGGGTTCGGTGCAGGCCCGGTGGCGGATGCGTTCGCCGTCGCCTTCCGGTTTCCGAATCTCTTCCGGCGGCTGTTCGGCGAAGGTGCGTTCAATTCCGCGTTCATACCGCTGTTTGCCAAGGAGCTCGAAGGCAACGGCCGCGACAATGCGCGCCGGTTCGCCGAGGAAGCCTTGGCAGGGCTTGCCGCGGTGCTCGTCGCGCTCACGATCGTCGCCATCGTCGCGATGCCGTGGCTGATGTATCTGCTCGCGCCGGGCTTCAGCGCGACGCCGGAGAAGTTCGATCTCGCGGTGCTGATGACGCAGATCACGTTTCCGTATCTGCTCTGCATGTCGCTCGTCGCGCTGTTTTCCGGCGTGCTCAACACGTTCGGCAAGTTCGTCGAAAGCTCGGCGGTTTCCATCGTGCTCAACGGCACGCTGCTCGCCGGCATTCTCGTGTCCTATTGGCTCGGCTATCTCGACACGCCCGAGGGCGGCATCGTGCAGGCGATCGCGGTGTTCGTCGCGGGCGTGCTCCAGCTCTGGCTCTTGATCGACGGTCTCCGGCGCAACAACTTCTCGCTCAAGCTGCGCCGGCCGCGCATGACGCCTGGTATGCGCCGCTTGATCACGCTCGGCATTCCCGGCGTGATCGCAGGCGGCGTCACGCAGCTCAACATCATGATCGGGACGATCATCGCCTCGCTGCAGCCGGGCGCGGTGTCCCAGCTCTTCTACGCGGACCGGCTTTACGAGCTGCCGCTCGCCATCGTCGGCATTGCGGTCGGCGTCGTGCTGTTGCCGAACGTGGCGCGCCAGCTTCGGGCGGGTAACGAAGCGGGCGCGGTCGAAAGCCAAAATCGTGCGCTCGAATTCGCGATGCTTCTGACGGTGCCGGCGGCGGTGGCGCTTGCAGTCGTGCCCAGCGAGATCGTGCAGGTGCTGTTCGAGCGCGGGGCGTTCACGGCGGCGGATACGGCGAACACGTCGGCGGTGCTTGCCGTGTTTGCGCTGGGCCTGCCGGCGTTCGTGCTCATCAAGGTGCTCTCGCCCGCCTACTTCGCGCGCGAGGATACCAAGACGCCGATGCGCTACGCGGTGATCAGCCTGACGGCCAATACGCTGGGCTCCATCGCTTTGTTCTTCCTGTTCCGGCGGCTCGGATGGCTGCCGCACCTCGGCATTGCGGTGGCGACGGCGGTCGGCGGATGGCTCAACGCGGCGCTGCTCTGGGCCACGCTGATCAAGCGGGGGCATTTCGCGCTCGACCGCCCGATGGTGCGGTCCCTCGCCAAGATCGTGCTCGCGAGCGTGGTGATGGGCATCGCGCTTTTCTCCGTCGCCGTGCTTCTGGCCGCGTGGTTCGGCCGCGACCAGGGCTTCCTCGTGCAACTCGGGGGGCTGGCGAGCCTGATCGGCGCCGGTTTTGCCGTCTACGCCCTGGCCGTTCTGGCAACCGGCGCGCTCAAGATCGGGCAATTGCGGCAAGCGTTGCGGCGGAGCTGAGCGGAGGGCTCAAGCGCCTTGCGCGACGGCCTGCCGCGGGCCATAACCCGCGCCGAGACAGGGCCGATCGCGGCGGGACGAGGGACTATGACGATCAAGGAACGCGTTTTCTCAGGCATGCAGCCGACCGGCAGCCTGCACCTCGGCAACTACCTCGGCGCCATGGTGCAGTGGATCCAGATGCAGGAGACGCACGAGTGCATCTACTGCGTGGTCGATCTGCACGCGATCACCGTGTGGCAGGAGCCCACGGAGCTTCAGCACGCGATCCGTCAGGTAACGGCGGCCTATATCGCGTCCGGGCTCGATCCCAGGAAGAGCATCCTGTTCAACCAGAGCCAGGTGTCTGCGCACGCGGAGCTGGCGTGGATCTTCAATTGCGTCGCCCGGCTCGGCTGGCTCAACCGGATGACGCAGTTCAAGGAGAAGGCAGGCAAGGACCGCGAGAACGCGTCCGTCGGCCTTTATGCGTATCCGAACCTTATGGCCGCCGACATCCTCGCCTATCGCGCGACGCACGTGCCGGTCGGCGAGGATCAGAAGCAGCACCTCGAGCTCGCGCGAGACATTGCGCAGAAGTTCAACAACGATTTCCGCGAGCAAATCGTGGCCAAGGGCTATGAGGACGGCGTGTTCTTCCCGCAGCCGGAGCCGGTGATCATGGGGCCCGCGACGCGCGTCATGAGCCTGCGCGACGGCACGAAGAAGATGTCGAAGTCGGAGCCGTCCGACATGAGCCGCATCAACCTGATGGACGACACGGACAAGATCGCCGACAAGATCAAGCGCGCGAAGACGGACATGGAGCCTGCGCCGCCAGCGGATCTCGACGCGCTGAAAGGCCGGCCGGAGATCGACAATCTCGTCGGCATCTATGCCGCGCTCGCGGGCATCTCGAAGGACGAGAGCCTCAAGCAGCTGCAGGACACCGCAAGCGAGGGGCCGAGCATCTTCACGGGGTTCAAGCGGGTGCTGACCGAGGCCGCGGTCGAGAAGCTCGGGCCGATCCGTGCCGAGATCGTCCGGCTGATGGACGATCCGGCGGAGATCGACCGCGTGCTGGCCGACGGCTCGGCACGGGCCCGCGCCATCGCCCAGCCGATCCTGGCGGACGTCAAAGATATCGTCGGTCTCATCCGCTCGTGAGGGCGCTCGTGAGGGCGGCTTCACGCATCCGTTGTGATCGCGCCCGTCGCGTGGCAGCATCTCGCCCATGACGGTCGAATTCAAAAAGCGGCGCGCGTTCGAGCCTGGGCACGCGCGCAAGTTCCTGCTCGTCATCGACGAGAGCCCCGAGGTGGAGCGCGCGCTCTACTATGCGGCGGCGCGCGTCGTGCGCTCGTCGGGCATGATCACGATGCTTTATGTGATCGAGCCTCAGGAGTTTCAGCACTGGGCCGGGGTGCGGCAGGTGCAGATCGAGGAGGAGACGCAGAAGGCCCGTGCGCTTTTCCGGCTTCTGAGGCGCAAGCTGCACCAGGTCGGGTTCGAGAACATCCCCGTCGAGGAGCTCGTCCGCGAAGGCCTCAAGGGCGAGGAGATCATGAAGGCCATCGCCGAGGACGAGGATGTCTCTATCCTGGTGCTGGGGGCTTCGACGGATCCCAAGGGGCCGGGCCCCCTGGTTTCGACGCTCGCCGCCGGGACGGGGGCCGGGGCCTTCCCGATCCCGATTACCGTCGTGCCGGGGAATCTGGCCTTCGACGACATCATCGCGCTCGCTTGAGTCGTATTGCCTGAACGGCCCTTGGATGCGGCATCGGCGACCATAAATCATTGTGAGATGCCCGACGTCCGCGCTAGACAATTTGTCAAGCGCACCCTATTTACTGGAACAATTCTAAAAAGCTCGACCTATGGCCGCGGTCCTCGCGGCTTCGAGGAGACGACATCATGTTTATCCAGACGGAAGCCACTCCCAACCCACAGACGCTGAAGTTCATTCCGGGCAAGCCCGTGCTGGCCGACGGCACCGCCGATTTCCGTGCCAAGGCCGATGCGGGGGCTTCGCCGCTTGCGAGCCGGCTGTTCGACATCGACGGCGTTGCGGGCGTGTTCCTCGGCTCGGACTTCATCTCGGTTACGAAAGGCGAGGCCGAGTGGCAGCATCTGAAGCCCATGATCCTCGGCGCGATCATGGAGC
>DAOMQQ010000121.1:0-8070 GCA_035445405.1 Hyphomicrobium sp. | reverse complement strand
ACCTTCAAGACTTTCGTCTTATCGCAGCACCGATCCTCTCGTTTTCCGGCGGTAGTCTAGCACACGACTTTCGTATGCTTGGTGTTCCAGGGGTTACGGTTGCCGAGCTTTGAACGGTTTATCTTCATCGGTTGGCCTGTCCATGCGGCAGGGTTGCTCCGCGACATTTGGGTTCAGACGATGGAAACGGAGATTTTCAGTACCCGGCGTTCAAAGAGGAGGCGAGAAAACAGCCTGGACTTGGTTAATGTTAGTAAAATCAGTGAGTTGCCAGACTACCCCCGTTTCCGCCATGCGAACTTGACCCTGCGCAAGCAGGGCCAGCATCGTGGGGTAGAGACGGTGCTCGGCCGCGAGCACGCGGACGGCGAGCGTCTCTGGCGTATCGTTCGGCAGGACGGGCACGGCAGCTTGGCCGATGATGGGGCCCGCGTCCATTTCCGGCACCACGAAATGGACTGTGCAACCCGAAATCCTGACGCCTGCGGCGAGCGCCCGCTCGTGGGTTTCGAGCCCTTTGAAGGCCGGTAGAAGCGAGGGATGGATGTTGATCATCCGGCCCTGCCAGCGGTTTACGAAGTCGGCCGTCATGAGCCGCATGAAGCCCGCAAGGGCGATCAGGTCGATTTTCGCAAGGCCGAGCACGCTCTGGAGCTGACCTTCGAAATGCTCTCTCGATTCATAAAGGTTGTGATCGAGGGCGAGGGTCGGCAGGCCTTCCGCCTTCGCCCAGGCGAGACCGGGGGCGTCGGGGCGATTCGAAATCACCAGTGCGATTTCGACCGGGTATCCCGGCGCACGAGCCGCCTCCACCAGCGCCTGCATATTGGAGCCGCGGCCGGAAACGAGGACGGCGACGCGCTTCTTCTCTGTCATACCTGCGATCCGAGTTTCAGCCGACCTTCATAGGTCACGGCCCAGGCCTCGCCCTTTCCCTTGGCGCTGCTCTTCTCGCCCGTGGGCTCGGTGATCTCGCCGATCACGACCGGCGCTTCGCCCGCATCCGCGAGGCTCGCCAGAACGGCGTCGGCCCCGTCCTTCGCCACGACGGCGATCATGCCGATGCCGCAGTTGAAGGTGCGAAGCATTTCTGCATCCGGCAGTCGGCCGGCGCGCGCGAGCCAGCCGAACACGGGTGGCGGCTGCCAACTCGTCAGGTCCACGGCGGCTGCGACGGTGGGCGGCAGGACGCGCGGCAGGTTCTCCGAGAGACCGCCACCGGTGATGTGCGCGAGCGCCTTGATGGGGCCGTCGGCCGCGCCGCCCGTCGCTTCGAGCGTCGCGAGCAACGGTTTGACGTAGATCCGCGTGGGTGCCAGCAGCGCTTCGGCAAGCGTCATGTCGGGTGCGAAGGGCGCCGGGGCGTCCCAGCCGAGGCCTTCCTCGGCCGCGAGGCGGCGTACGAGCGAGTAGCCGTTCGAATGCACGCCCGAGGACGGCAGGCCGATGACGAGATCGCCGACGGCGATGTCGGGCCGAGGCAGCAGCTCGCCCCGCTCCACGGCGCCGACGGCGAAGCCCGCCAGATCGTAGTCGGCACCCCGATAGTGACCGGGCATCTCGGCGGTTTCCCCGCCGATCAAGGCACAGCCAGCCTGCCGACACCCCTCGCCGATGCCGGCCACGACGTCGCGCGCGACCTCGACATCGAGCTTGCCGACAGCGAAATAATCCAGGAAAAACAGGGGTTCTGCACCCTGAACGACGAGGTCGTTCACGCACATGGCGACGAGGTCGATGCCGATGGTGGCATGGTGGCCGGTGTCGATCGCGATCCGGAGCTTGGTGCCGACGCCATCGTTTGCCGCGACCAGAACCGGGTCGCGGAAGCCCGCGCCCTTGAGGTCGAACAGGCCGCCGAAGCCGCCGAGGCCCGCGTCCGCGCCGCTCCGGCGCGTGGATGCCGCGATCCCCTTGATGGCCTCGACGAGCGCGTTCCCCGCGTCTATGTCTACGCCGGAATCGCGATAGGTAATGGGTTTGCCGGGTGAACTGTCCGCTGGCTGGCTCATGCGACCTCGGCGCTGACGGGCGGGAGCGGCGGCTCCCTACTTTTGCCCGAATGTGAACGGGAGATGGGCCTCCTACCAGCTCGTGGGCGGGACGGCAACGGACGAGCGGGCGCGCCGAGGGCCGTTCGGTGAAGCGCGGCGGCGCTGGAGGGGACGATTTGGCTGGGCGCTCCATGAAATACGGGTTCTTTTACGCGGCCGTCCTGGCCGGTTTTGCCGCAGTGGCGCCTGAAGCGGCCGCGCGTGCAGGCAAGGTGTTCACGGTCGCCAACTATCCTGTGGAGGCCACGGCGGACAACGCGGTCGCCGCCAAGGAGAAGGCGCATGCCGAAGGCCAGCAGGCTGCGCTCGGCGCGCTTCTGAAGCGGATCGTGCCGGTGACCGCCTATGGCCGCCTGGACCGACTGATCGCGCTTCGGGCGGCGGATTTCATCGACGGCGTGGCCGTGCGTTCCGAGAACAACTCGCGCACGCAGTACATCGCGAGCCTCGATTTTTCGTTCCAGGCCGATGCGGTGCGCGATCTCCTGCACCGGGAAGGCGTGCCTTATGTCGAGCAGCAGGCGCCGCGGATGGTGCTGGTGCCGATCCTGGCGCAGCCGGGGGGCGGCGAGGGAGCAAGATTTCGCCCGGCTGCGGGAACGTGGAGCCAGGTCTGGCAAGGGCTCGATCTCGACAACACGCTGACGCCGCTCCGGGTCGAGGCGCTGCAGCCCTCCATTCAAGACGACACGATCCAAGCCGCGCTGGCGGGCGACGATCGCGTGGAGCAGGTTCTGGCCGGCGCCTACAATGCCGACTTCGTGGTGCTGGCGGTGGCCGAAGTGGACCAGCCGGGCGGGCAGCTCAACGTCACGCTGGCGGGCATCGATCCCGCAGGGCTGATGACGTGGCGGCGCAGCTACCGGGTCGCGGACGGAGACGTGGCCTACGCCATGGAGTTTGCGGCCGTCGTCACCCACGGCGTGCTCGAAGGCCGCTGGAAGGTCGCGAAGCTGGAACAGGGCGGACAGGGCAGCGGTTATTCGTCGAGCGGACGTTTCGGCGCCGGGGGCGGCAGCACCGTGAGCATGGCGGTTCATTTTGCGAGCCAGGCCGAATGGGACGATATGCGGGGCCGGCTGCTCGATCTGCCGGGAGCCAGCAACATCCGGATCGGCACCGTGTCGGCTCAAAGCGCGGAGGTTTCCCTCAGCTATCCGGGAGGCGGCCAGAGCCTTGCGCAGGCGCTCGCGCAGCAGGGCCTCATTCTCACCGACGGTGGCGGGTTCTGGGCGTTGCGGTCCGCGTATTAGGATGTCCCCTGCTGTCCGACCGCCGCCCGGGCGGACGGAATTTTTCGGCGGGGACGACACTCGCCGCATTGACCGAGTTTGAATCTCAGGCTCGACGTGGACGCCCAACCTGTCTAGAGCACTTTCTAGACCATGATCGCTTCAGGCCCTATCAGCCTGAAGCGTGACTCATCGGTCTCACCAACGAGATAGAGCGTGATCCCGATTCAATCGAAAATGATCACGCTCTAGACAGGGGCGTTCGATTTTTTCCTCCTCGCGTCTGGCATCCGCCGGTCCGCACCGAACCGAATAGAAGGCATGGTGGTTTTTCGCGTCACAAATCCCAGGCACCTCAACATCCCGAATCTCATCACGTTGGGGCGGGTCATTCTGGTGCCCATCGTGTTCTGGCTGCTGGTGTCCGGTGAAACGCAGCTCGCCTTCTTCGCGTTTCTGCTCGCAGGCGTTTCCGATGCCGTCGACGGCTTCATCGCGAAGCGGTTCGGGCTGGCGACCGAGCTTGGAGCCTATCTCGACCCGCTCGCGGACAAGCTCCTGCTCGTCTCGGTGTTCGTGGCGCTCGGCGTCATGGGCGCGCTTCCGTCGTGGCTCGTCATCGCCGTGGTTTCGCGCGACATTCTGATCGTGATCGGCGTCATGCTCTCATGGGTGCTCGACCACCCGATGCGCATCCAGCCGCTCGCGGTCAGCAAGGCGAATACGGTTGCGCAGATCCTGCTCGCCGCAACCGTTCTCGCAGACGAAGGTTTCCAGCTCGGACTGGGCGACGTGCGCTTTCTCCTGGTGTGGATCACGGGGGTGCTGACGGTCGCGTCGCTCGCTGCCTATCTCCGGGCTTGGCTTCGGCATATGTCCGGGTAAGAGTGCGCGAAACGCGCCCGTCCCGGTTCGCGCGTCCTCGTTGTTCGGAGACGATACGATATGGCTTCGGAGCGGCAGGTTCTGTTCTGGGTGGTGGCCGCCGGCCTCCTTTTCATCGGCCTTGCGGCGCTCAACGACATTCTGCTTCCGTTCGTCGTCGGCATCATTCTCGCCTACGCGTTGAGCCCCGTCGTCGATCTGCTCGAGAAGCGTGGCGTGGGGCGCGGGATCGCGTCGCTCGGGGTGGTGACGTTGATCATCGTCGTCGTGCTTCTGCTCGTGGTCCTGATCGTGCCGCTGCTGGTCCGGCAGGCTCAGGAGCTTCTGCAGGCGCTGCCCGGCACGATCGAGACCCTGCGCGGCCTCGTGGAGGACGTCACCCGCGAACGGCTCGGGCCCGACGGGAAAGGCCTCGAGAAAGCCTCCGGCGCCGTCGCCGAAAACTGGCAGGGACTTGCGGCGTGGCTCGCGGGATCGATCTGGAGCGGCGGCATGGCGGTCGTGAACTTTCTCGCGCTTGCCGTCGTCACGCCCGTGGTCGTCTTCTATCTGCTCGTCGATTGGCACAGGATGCTCGACAAGATCGACAGCTGGCTGCCGCGCGATCATGCGCCAACCATCCGCAGGCTCGCACGCGACATGGATCGCTCCGTTTCGGCGTTCGTGCGCGGACAAGGGGCCGTGTGCCTCATCATGGCGGCGTTCTATGGGATCGGCCTCACGCTCACGGGCCTCAACTACGGGCTTCTGATCGGGCTGATGTCGGGCTTCATCACGTTCATTCCGTATGCGGGAGCCGCTCTCGGGTTGCTGACGGCTGCAGGCGTGGCCATCATGCAGTTCTGGCCCGAGCTGGTGCCGATCGTGATCGTGGTCGGTGTGTTCATGGCGGGACAGGCGCTCGAAGGGCTCGTGCTGACGCCCTACATCATGGGATCGAGCATCGGCGTGCACCCCGTGTGGGTGATCTTCGCGCTCTTCGTGTTCGGCTATCTGTTCGGGTTCGTCGGGGCGCTCATTGCGGTGCCGCTCGCAGCGGCAGTCGGCGTGCTGATCCGATTCGCCCTCGACATCTATCTCGACAGCTCGGTCTACAGAGGGGTGCAGCCGGCAGCCGTGCCTTCGGCCGAGAGCGGCCGCGAAGGTCAGCCATGACAGCGAGCGCCCGCCATCCTGCTCCCGAGCAGCTCGTGCTCGCGCTTCCCGGCCGGCAGGCTCAGGGAGCGGAGGATTTCCTGGTCAGCCATTCGAACGCGGCGGCGGTGGAGCTGATCGACGGATGGCCGAACTGGCCATCGCCTTCCCAGCTCGTCGTGGGCCCGCAGGGTGTCGGCAAGAGCCATCTCGCCAACGTGTGGCGGCTCGCATCGGGGGCGCCCATCGTTCCAGCGGCAGCGCTTACGGAGGCGGCCGTGCCCGTGTTCGAAGCTCACGCCCGGCTCGTGGTCGAGGATATCGATCGCGGAATCGGAGACGAGAAAATCCTGTTTCATCTCCTCAACCTCGCGCGCGAAAAGGCCGGTTCCCTGCTCATGACGTCGCGTATCCTGCCGGGCGAGATCGGGCATATCCTGTTGCCGGATCTGCGCTCGCGGCTGCGGGCGACGTCGCCCGTCTCGATCGAGCCGCCCGACGAGGCGCTGCTCCGCTCGGTTCTGGTCAAGCTGTTCTCTGACCGCCAGCTTCTCGTCGAGCCGCACGTGGTGAGCTACCTCGCGCTTCACATGGAGCGATCCATGCGGGCCGCGACGCGGCTGGTTGCGGCATGCGACCGGCTTTCGCTCGCAAAGCAGCGGAAAGTCACGCGCGCGGTTGCGGCAGAAGCGCTCTCTCAGGAGCGTCCGGAGCCGGATGACGACGAGTTCATGTAGTTTCCGCGCCGGCTGTCATCATACTGTCGCACGATATCCGCCTCTATTCGGTCCCGCCCGCCGAATCGAACTCCCATAGGAACACGCCATGCCCCTCACAAAAGGAAAGCTCGGACCCGTCACGAAGAGCGGCAAGACCGATCCCTCCCCGATGGAGGTGCCGACGGGGCCGGCGCGCTTCTACAACCGGGAGCTTTCGTGGCTGCAGTTCAACCGGCGGGTTCTGGAAGAGGCTCAGAACAAGAGCCATCCGGTGCTCGAACGGCTCAGGTTCCTTTCCATCTCGGCGTCGAACCTCGACGAATTCTACATGGTGCGTGCGGCCGGCATCTACGGGCAGATCGCAGCCGGCGTGACGACGTCTTCCCAGGACGGGCTGTCGCCGAAGGAGCAGCTCGTCGAGATCAACCGGTTCGCCGCGAGACTCGTGGCCGACAAACAGACGACCTGGAACGAGATCAAGAAGGACATGACGGAGGCGGGCGTTTCGCTCGTCGAGCCGGACGAGCTGTCGGATACGGAAAAGGCCTGGCTCGAACGCATGTTCATCAGCCACGTGTTTCCGATCCTGACGCCGATCGCGGTCGATCCGGCACATCCGTTCCCGTTCATTCCGAACCTGGGCCTCACGATGGCCGTGTGGATGCAGAGGAAGAACGACGCCAAGGGCATGAGCGCGCTGATCCCCATCCCCGGCCAGCTCGAACGCTTCATTCGCCTCAGCTCGGAAGCGACGGGCAAGGAGGACGAGCTGCGCTTCATCCAGCTCGAAGTGCTGATCGGCATGTTCATCTCGGAGCTGTTTCCCGGCTTCGAGGTCAAAAGCCAGGGCGCCTTCCGTGTGCTGCGCGACAGCGACGTCGAGCTGCAGGAGGAAGCGGAAGATCTGGTGAGCTCGTTCGAGACGCTGCTGAAGCGGCGCCGGCGCGGGCATGTGATCCGGCTCGAGCTCGACGCGCGGATGCCGGACCGGCTCAAGAAGTTCGTGATCGGCGAGCTGGAGGTCGGCGAAGAATCGGTCTTCATCAAGGACGGTCTTCTCGGGCTGTCGGATACCTCGCAGCTCATCGTGGCCGACCGTCCGGACCTCGTGTTCAAGACGTACAACCCGCGTTTCCCGGAGCGCATCCGCGAATTCAACGGCGATTGCTTCGCGGCCATCAGCTCGAAGGATATCATCGTTCATCATCCCTACGAGAGCTTCGACGTGGTCGTGCAGTTCCTGCGTCAGGCCGTGAACGATCCCAACGTGATGGCGATCAAGTGGACGCTCTATCGTACGGGGCGCGACAGCCCGATCGTGCAGGCGCTCAAGGAGGCGGTCGAAGCCGGCAAGTCCGTGACGGCCGTGGTGGAGCTCAAAGCCCGCTTCGACGAGGCGGCCAATATCCGCTGGGCGCGCGATCTCGAAAAAGCAGGCGTGCATGTCGTCTATGGCTTCATCGAGCTCAAGACGCACGCCAAGCTCGGGCAGGTGGTACGCCGCGAGGGCTCCGGCCTCGTGACCTACTGCCATATCGGAACCGGCAACTATCATGCGCAAACGGCGCGCATCTATACGGACCTGTCGCTGTTCACGACGGAGCCGGCGATCGCGCGGGATGTGACGCGCGTTCTCAACTTCGTCACCGGCTACGGCGAGCCCGCTCAGCTGGAGCAGATCGCGGCGAGCCCGCACGGCATCCGCAATCGCATTCTCGACCATATCAAACGCGAAATCGGGCATGCAAAGGCCGGCCGGCCGGGCGCCATCTGGATGAAGATGAATTCGCTTGTGGATGCGCAGATCATCGACGCGCTCTACGAGGCCAGCCATGCGGGGGTCGAAATCGATCTCGTCGTGCGCGGTGTCTGCTGTCTGCGCCCCGGAATTCCCGGCCTTTCCGAGAATATCCGCGTCAAGAGCATCATCGGACGCTTTCTGGAGCACGCGCGGATCTACTGCTTCGGCGAAGGCGAGGGGTTGCCCTCACCCAAGGCAGCCGTATACATCAGCTCAGCCGACATGATGCCCCGCAACCTCGACCG
>DAOMQQ010000120.1:0-8078 GCA_035445405.1 Hyphomicrobium sp. | reverse complement strand
GCTTCGTCTTCAGGACGTCGCCGCGCATGATGTCCATTTCGAGCGCCTTGAAGGCATCGCTCAGCAGAACCTTCTCGGCCAGATCGCCCTCGGGCAGCGAAATGCCTTCGAGAACCTTCTTCTTGGCTTCCTGGACCAGATCCTGCCGCTTGCCCTTCTCCTTGGTGGAGAACGCCGTCTTGAGCACGTCGCCCGCGAGCGCGGTGACTTGGTCCTTGTACTTCGTCTTGTCGGGGATCTGGATGTCCCACGGCTCCTTGGCGGCCTTCTCGGCAAGCTTGATGATCGCCTGAATGACCGACTGGAAGTGCTTGTGGCCGAACATCACGGCTTCGAGCATCTTCTCTTCGGAAAGCTCCTTCGCCTCGCTCTCGACCATCATCACGGCATCCTGCGTGCCCGCGATGACGAGATCGAGATCGCTTTCGGCCATCTCGTCGATCATCGGGTTCAGCACGCACTCGCCGCCGATGACGCCGACGCGCGCAGCCGCGATGGGCCCGAGGAACGGCAGGCCGGACAGCGTCAGCGCAGCCGACGCGGCAACCATGCCCACGATGTCGGGATCGTTCTCGAGGTCGTGCGACAGCACGGTCACGACGACCTGTACTTCGTTCTTGAAGCCTTCGACGAACAGCGGACGGATCGGGCGGTCGATGAGACGGCTGGTCAGCGTCTCCTTCTCGGTGGGACGCCCTTCACGCTTGAAGTAGCCGCCCGGGATCTTACCGGCGGCATACGTGCGCTCCTGATAGTTCACGGTCAGCGGGAAGAAGTCGATGCCGGGCTTCGGGCTCTTGGCGCCGACGACGGTCGCCAGCACGCTGGTTTCGCCATACTGGGCATAAACGGCGGCGTCGGCCTGCCGGGCCATGTGCCCGGTCTCGAGCTTCAGCGTACGCCCACCCCATTCAATCTCCACGCGATGAATATCGAACATGTGCGGTCTTTCGTTCTATCTCTGTTTCATGTCTTTTTGATGCGCGGCTTCCTTAGCACGAATGCCGACAGCGCCGCGAACCCAAAAAGGCTGGCGGCGCTGCGTGGTTACGACATTCGTAAAAAGATCAATGCCTTCAGGCTCAAAGTCATCGTCAGCCGGAATCTCGGCGCTTAGCGACGGATGCCGAGCTTCTCGATGATCTTCTGGTAGCGCGCTTCATCCTTGCGCTTGACGTAGTCGAGCAACTGCCTGCGCTGGCTAACCATCTTGAGCAGGCCACGACGCGAATGGTTGTCCTTCTTGTGCGCCTTGAAATGCTCGGTGAGGCCATTGATGCGTTCGGTCAGGATGGCCACCTGAACTTCCGGCGATCCGGTATCGTTCGCCTTGGTGGCGTTGTCCTTGATGACCTTGGTCTTGTGTTCCAGCGAGAGCGACATCGGGTTCTCCTTGTCTGTTGGAGGGCAGCGGTGAGCTGCCTGGGAGGCGGCCATAGCCGGGATGTCGTCCAGCCAGGTCGCAACAAAAACACCGCTCGCACCCGAGGCGCGAACGGAATGGCGCTTTATACACATTCCCCGGACGAGAGCGAGCAAAAGTTGCGTCAAACGCAATTGAACGCTGTTAGAAGTTGCATATCGCGCAACTCGCGCCTGAGATAGCTAAGCCACGAAATAACAAGCGTTATTCGCCGAAATTGAACACCCGGGTTGGATGCAGGGCGCCCTTCTCGATCTCGCCGAGCGCGATGATCCGCCCTTTCGACATGGCATAGGCCGCCCCGCCGAGGATCGGTGCATCGCGGCCGCGGATAAGAACGCTCCGCCCCTGCGCGAGGTCCGCCGCATCCTGCGGACTGACGTTGATCTCCAGCACGTCGCCCAGCGCCGTCTCGACCGGATCGAGGAACGTGGTCAGATCCTCGCCCGCCCCCGCCGCGTCTTCGATCTCTTCGAGGCTCACGGAATTCTCCTCGCAGAACGGACCGACGCGCGTCCGCCTCAATGCGATCACATGCCCCCGGCAACCGAGGACGCGGCCCATGTCGCGCGCAATCGCACGCACATACGTGCCCTTGCCGCACCGCGCCTCGAATACGGCCGTATCGCCGTCCGGCACGTCCACGAGCCTGAGCTCGTCGATCACGACGGGCCGTGGATCGAGCACCACGTCCTCGCCGTCGCGCGCCAAGGCATAAGCCCGCTCGCCGTCGATCTTGATCGCCGAGAATTTCGGCGGCACCTGCAGGATCTCCCCGGTGAACTGCGGAAGAAGCGCCTCGATGTCGTCCACCGTGGGCCGCCCGTCGCCCGTTGCGACGACGTCGCCTTCCGCATCGTCCGTGGCCGTTTCCGCGCCCCAGCGCACCGTGAAGCGGTAGACCTTCTCGCCCTCGACCGCGAACGGCACGGTCTTCGTCGCTTCCCCGAACGCGATCGGCAGGATCCCCGTCGCGAGCGGATCGAGCGTGCCCGCGTGCCCGACCTTCTGCGCGGAATAGAGCCGCTTCAGAACGCCGACGGCGCGCGTCGACGTCATCTCGAACGGCTTGTCGAGCACCAGCCAGCCGTGGACCGGATTCCCCTTCTTGCGTCGTGCCACCTTAGGTCCTTGTCGTGCTGGAAGCCGCGTCGAGCAGAGGGCGAATGAATGCCCCGCTCCTTTCGCGGGCGGCCTCGTTCAAGCGTCCATGAATGTCCCGCACGAACGCGTCGCGCTCGCCTCGGTCGGCAAACGCCGCGTCAGGGACAAGAAAAAACAACGAGCCGTGTGAAACGACGATGCCGTCGTGCACCGTCATCATCTGACTGATGCCGCCCCACTTGATGTAGTATTCGATCTGGGGCGTCGCGAAGCGCAGGCCGTCTTGATCCTGCCTGAGGCTCACGGTGCTATCGAAATCCGCGCGGGATTTCATCTGACGCTGCCCGTGCCGTTTCAGGAGCAGGAGGCCGCCGATCAGGAAGGCCGCCAACAGCACCATCCAGAGCCACCATGGGATACCGGCCTCGCGCTCAAGCCGCCCGATCTCGTCGGCAAACAGAACCATCGCGCCGAGCAGCGCGAAATAACCGCCGAGGAGGCCCCAGACCGCGTACCATGACGTCGAAAACGCTTTACGGCTGGCCTGACGGCTGAGCTTTGCCAGCCGCTCGAAAGGCATTTGGTAGCGGAGTTCGCGGTCGAGCATCTCGTCTTGCTCAGTCCTTTTCCACGTCCCGGCGCACGCGCTCGCTGTGGAGCAGCTGATCGATACGCTGGACCTCCTCGAAGGTCTCGTCTTCGCGGAAGCGGACATCCGGAGCGGACCGGAGATCGAGCGTATGCGCGACCTCGCCGCGGATGAAACGGCTGTTGCGCGTCAGCGCTTCGATGACGGCTTTCGTATCCTTACCGCCGAGCGGCATCACGTAAGCCGTCGCGAGCTTCAGGTCCGGAGACATGCGGACTTCCGAGATCGTCACGACATGCGAGGCGAGCACATCGTCATGGATCTCGCCGCGCGCGAGCAATTCGGCGAGCTTGTGCCGAACGAGTTCGCCGACACGCAATTGCCGCTGCGACGGGCCTTTGCCCTGTTGTGTTTTTTGTCTGGCCATATCCTGATCCCGCCGGGCTCGAACCGGCACGAAACCAAAAGATTTTTATGAATGCCCATCGCCCCGCAGGGGCGCGGGAGCGTCTTGGCGGAGCCAAGCTCCGCTTGGACGCGACCCGGGCCCAATGGCCCGCCCCCGCGGAGGCTGCTCGCTCGCGAAGCGAGCGGAACAGCAGCCGTGAGCGGCTAGAGACTTCTTTTGATCGTCTCCACCTGGAAGCACTCGATCTCGTCGCCTTCGCGGATGTCCTGGTAGTTCGCGAAGGCCATGCCGCATTCCTGTCCGACCGGCACTTCCTTCACGTCGTCCTTGAAGCGCTTGAGGATCGAGAGCGTCCCTTCGTGGATCACCACCTTGTCGCGCAGGAGGCGCACCTTCGCGCCGCGCTCGACGCGGCCTTCGGTTACGAGACAGCCCGCAACCTTGCCCTGCTTCGAGATGTTGAAGACCTGCTTGATCGTGGCGTAGCCGAGGAAGTTCTCGCGCACCGTCGGTGCGAGCAGACCCGACATGGCCGCCTTCACGTCGTCCACGAGGTCGTAGATGATGCTGTAGTAGCGGATCTCGATGCCCTGGCTGTCGGCAACCTGCTTCGCCTGCGCGTTGGCGCGAACGTTGAAGCCGACGACGACCGCCTTCGATGCGCCAGCGAGCGCTACGTCGGATTCCGTGATGCCGCCGACGCCCGAATGCACGACACGGGCCTCGACCTCATCCGTTCCAAGCTTCTTCAAGGCGCCCTGAATGGCTTCCACCGAGCCCTGAACGTCGCCCTTGATCAAAAGGGTGAAGTCCTTCTTGCCGGCCGAATCCTTCAGCGTCTGCATCATCTGCTCGAGCGTGCGCGGCGTGCCGGCCGATCCCAGCGTCTCGCGACGCTTGCGGATACGGTAGTCGGTGATTTCACGCGCACGCGCCTCGTTCTCGACGACTGCGATCTGATCGCCCGCTTCAGGCGCGGAGTCGAAGCCGAGCACCTCGACCGGGAACGACGGTCCTGCCGCGTCCACGTTCTTGCCCTGGTCGTCGATCAGCGCGCGGACGCGGCCCCAGGCCGTGCCCGCAACCACGATGTCGCCCACACGCAGCGTGCCGCGCTGCACGAGCACGGTGCCGACCGGCCCACGCCCGCGCTCGAGCTTGGCTTCGATGACGATGCCTTCCGCCGAGCGATCCGGGTTGGCCTTGAGATCGAGAACTTCCGCCTGCAGGTGAATGGTCTCGAGCAGCTTGTCGAGGTTCGTGCCCTTCAGCGCCGAGACCGGCACTTCCAGCGTCTCGCCGCCCATGCTCTCGACCACGATCTCGTGCGAGAGAAGATCGGTCTGCACGCGCTTCGGATCCGCCGCCGGCTTGTCGATCTTGTTGATCGCGACGATGATCGGCACGTTCGCCGCCTTGGCGTGATTGATGGCTTCCGCCGTCTGCGGCATGACGCCGTCGTCGGCTGCCACCACCAGCACCACGATATCCGTCACCTTCGCACCGCGCGCACGCATCGCGGTGAACGCGGCGTGGCCCGGCGTGTCGATGAACGTCACCTTGCCGCCCGAAGGCGTCGTCACCTGATAGGCGCCGATGTGCTGCGTGATGCCGCCGGCCTCGCCCGAAACCACGTTGGTCTTGCGGATGGCGTCGAGCAGCGACGTCTTGCCGTGATCGACGTGACCCATGATGGTGACGACGGGCGCGCGCGGCTTCTGCGCGTCTTCCGCGTCCTTCTCGCCGATGAACCCGGTCTCGACGTCGGCTTCGGAGACGCGCTTCGGCGTGTGGCCGAACTCGCTCACGATCAGCTCGGCCGTATCCGCATCGATCACGTCCGTGATCTTGTGCATGGCGCCTTCCTTCATCAGGAACCTGATGACGTCGACGCCCCGCTCCGTCATGCGGTTCGAGAGCTCCTGAATGGTGATCGCCTCGGGAATAGTCACTTCGCGCACAATCTTGTCCCGTGGCTGCTGGATGCCCATCGCCTTGAGCTTTTCACGCTCGCGCTTGCGCTTGAGAGACGCGAGCGAGCGCTCGCGCTGCTGCTCGTCGAGGGCATTGTTGATCGTGAGCTTGCCGCGCTCGCGCTTGTTGGCGTCCACCGTCGGTGCCTTGACCGGCACGCGAACCAGCTTACCGCCGCGCTTGATGGCCCGGCTCTCGTCGTCGTCCGGGGTCTGCACGGCGGGGCGAGGCGCCCGCACGTCCTTGACGATCTTCGTCACCTCGCCGGCCGTGCGATCGGCGGCAGGCGCCGCACTCGGCGGACGCGGAATTTCGATCTGCTTCGGCCGGCCGCCCTCGCGCGGAGCGAACCGCGTATCGTTGGTGCCGGGAGCCCGCGCACGAAGCGGCGGACGCGAAGGCGCGCGCTCGCCGCTTGCCGGCTGGCGCGGCGCAGGAGCGGATGGAGCAGGCTCTGCACGCGCGCTCGGAGCGGGCGCAGGCGCCTCAGCAGGCTCGGCCTTGGCTATGGGAGCTTCCTCCGCAGGCGCCGGGGTTTCGGGCGCGGGAGGCGGAGCCAGGCGGCGCTCTTCTTCCGCGCGCTGTGCGTCCTCGACCGCCCTCTTGCGGGCTTCCGCAAGGGCGCGGGCCCGCGCATCGCGTTCCTCCGGCCTCAGAAGATCGGCCTTGCCGCTGTCGCCCCTCGCCTCGGCAGCGGGGCGCGCAGGCGCCTTGGGCGCGGCCGGTGCCGGCGTCGCGGCAGCAGGTTGCACGGCCTCACGCTCGGCCGGCGCTCCGGGCGTGGCGAGCTTGCGCGTCTTGCGCTTCTCGACCACCACCGACTTCGAGCGCCCATGGCTGAAGCTCTGCCGAACGTGGCCCGATTCGACGGTACGCTGCAGCGACAGCGGTTTGCGTCCGCCCGGCGTCAACGGCTTGTCGGCAGTGTCCTTGGTTTCGCTCATTCCGTTTCCGTTCAAACCTCTAGATTCTGGGCATTTTTCGGCTCTGCAGAAATGGCGGAGCCGGACCGGTAGCGCATCATTCGCTCGGCCTCGGTCAGGAACCGCTGCGCAGTTCCACCATGTATGAGGGCAGCATGTACCACATTTGACCGCCCCATGGCCAAGCTCAATTGTTCGGTGGATAGACTGGTTACCAAAGCAGGCTCAAGGCCCTTGGCGCGCGCCACCGCGGCAAACTTCCGCGTGAGCTTTTCGCGCCCTCCGTCGGATGCGTCGTGTGCCTGAACGAGCACGAACGCGCTTCCGCCCTCGATCAGCGCATCCACCTTCTGGAAGCCGATGGTCACGAGACCGGCCTTGTTGGCCAGCCCCAGCGCCTCCAGCACACGCTTCTCGATGAGACTGTCGATCCGCTCAGCCAGCGTCGGGTCCGCACGGACCGACCGCTTGAGGCTGCGTGCAAACACGTTCTGACGGACCGCCTCGGCGACGGACGCCTTGTCCGCCGTGACCCAGACACCGCGTCCGGGGAGCCGCCGCGCCAGATCCGGCACGATCTCGCCGCCCGGATCGACGACGAAGCGGATCAGATGATCCGGGTCGCAAACCTCGCGCCTGAGGGCGCAGCGCCGCTCGCCATCCTCGCCACGGCGCGCCCGCGCCCGGCCGCCGCCCTCAGGGCGCGGCCGCGCGGAACCGGAGCCGTCACGGCCCGGATCGGCGACGTCGGAATGGCTAAGACGGTTGGCCAAAGGCCCTCATCCTCCAAAACTGGTGCGCGGCAAGCCACGCCTCAAGCGTCCGTCGTCGGTTCGGCGGCAGCGCCCTCGGCGCCGTCCTCCGCACCTTCGGCGTCGGCTGCTTCGTCCTCCGGCGGCGAAAGCTCGTCCGCCGTGATCCAGCCCGCGAGCACGCGCGCCGACATGATCATGTCCTCGGCGTCCTTACGCGACACGTCGAAGCCGTCGAGCACGCCCTTGTGGCGCACGGGCTCCACGTCCTTGTCCTTCGAACGCTCGGTCCAGCCCACCAGATCGTCGGTCGCACAGTCCGCGAGATCCTCGAGCGTCTTGAGGCCGTTCTCGCCGAAGGCGACCAGCATCGCCGAGTTCACGCCCTCGACACCGGCCAGCTCGTCCGCAACGCCCAGCTCGCGCCGGCGTGCGTCGCGCTCGGCTTCCTGCTTCTCGAGGTATTCACGCGCGCGCGTCTGGATTTCCTCGGCCGTGCTCTCGTCGAAGCCTTCGATATGGGCGATCTCTGCGAGATCCACGTAAGCCACTTCCTCGACCGAGGCGAAGCCTTCGGTCACGAGCAACTGCGCGATCACCTCGTCCACGTCGAGCGTATCCATGAACACCTGGCTGCGCTCGGCGAATTCCTTCTGGCGGCGCTCGCTCTCCTCCTGCTCGGTCAGGATGTCGATATCCCAGCCGGTGAGCTGCGAAGCGAGCCTCACGTTCTGGCCGCGACGGCCGATGGCGAGCGAGAGCTGGCTCTCGGGCACCACCACCTCGATGCGGTTGCTGTCCTCGTCGAGCACCACCTTGGTCACCTCGGCGGGCGCGAGCGCATTGACGATGAAGCTCGCCGCGTCCGGGTTCCACTGGATGATGTCGACCTTCTCGCCCTGCA
>DAOMQQ010000119.1:0-8093 GCA_035445405.1 Hyphomicrobium sp. | reverse complement strand
CGGCACGTAGACGAACGAGCCGTCGGAGAACACCGCCGAGTTGAGGGCCGCATAGTAGTTGTCGCCCTGCGGCACGACGGTGCCGAGGTACTTCTTCACGAGTTCGGGGTGCTCGCGCACCGCTTCCGACATCGAGCAGAAGATGACGCCGGCTTTCGCCAGCTCCTCCTTGAAGGTCGTGACGACCGACACGCTGTCGAACACGGCGTCCACCGCGACGCGCGCACCCTCGACGCCTGCAAGCACGGCCTGCTCCTTGAGCGGGATGCCAAGCTTTTCATAGGTGCGAAGCAGCTCCGGATCGACCTCGTCGAGGCTCTTCGGGCCTTCCATGCTCTTGGGGGCCGCGTAGTAATAGAGGTTCTCGAAGTCGATCTTCGGATAGCTGACCTTCGCCCAGCTCGGCTCCGTCATGCTGCGCCAGCGCGCGTAAGCCTCGAGCCGCCAGTCGAGCATCCACTGAGGCTCGCCCTTCTTCTCGGAAATGAAGCGGACGATGTCCTCGTTGAGGCCCTTTGGCGCCTTCACGGTCTCGATGTTGGTTTCGAAGCCGTACTTGTATTGATCGACGTCGATCTTCTTGACCGTGTCGATCGTCTCCTGAACTGCTGCCATTCAACCCACCTTTTATGTGCGTTATATGCGGCCCGCCGAGGCCGCGCCGTCCATCTCGTTGCTCATGCGGCGAGCGATGCGCCGCCGTGAATGTCTTTCCAGGCGGCGACGAACGCCGCGATGTCTTGTTCCGTCGTGTCCGGCCCGACGCTCACCCGGATCGCCGATCCCGCGATCTCCGGCGAAAGCCCCATCGCGCGGAGCACATGGCTTTCGCCGACCTTGCCCGAGGAGCACGCCGATCCCGCGCTGACCGCGATGCCCTTGAGATCGAGCTTGATGACGGCCGTCTCGGCCGACGCGCCGGGAAGCGCGATCGTCGACGTATTGCAGAGCCGCGTCGCGTCGCGCCCGATTACGACCGCCTGCGGCGTGGCCGCGATCACGGCGGCTTCGAGCGAATCGCGCAGCGCTGCCACGCGCGACGCGCTGTCGAGATCGTCGAGAGCCGCGCGGGCCGCAGCACCGAAACCTGCAATCGCCGCGACGTTCTCCGTGCCTGCTCGCCGGCGCTGCTCCTGCCCGCCGCCTGCAAGCAGCGGGTCGAGCGCGACGCCGGCCCCGATCACCAGCGCGCCAATACCCTTGGGCCCGCCGATCTTGTGCGCCGAGAGGCTCATCGTGTGCGCGCCGAGCTGGGCGAAATCGATGCGCGTACGGCCTGGCGCCTGCACGGCGTCCGTATGCAGCCGCGCGCCGTTCTCCGTCGCCCAACGCCCGGCCGCCGCCACGTCCTGCAGCACGCCGGTTTCGTTGTTGGCCATCTGCAGCACGAGAAGCGTGTTCGCCCCCGGAGCAACGCTTCGGAAATCCACGGTTCCATCCGCCGAAACCGGCAAATGGATCGTCTCCGCGCCACGCTTCGCAGCAATCTGAACGGCCGGCGCGCGGATCGAATCGTGTTCGACATCCGCAAATGCGATCCGGTCCCACGGCGCCGAAAGCGCCCACGTATTGGATTCGGTCGCTCCGCTCGTGAACACCACCTCCGACGCGCGCGCATTCACGAGCGCTGAGACCGCATCGCGTGCCTCGTCGATCATCGCCCGCGCCCTGCGCCCTTCGGCATGAACCGAGGAAGCATTGCCGGCGACGCCGAGCGCTGCAAGCACAGCCTCGCGCGCCTCGGGCCGAAGCGGCGCCGAAGCGTTGTAATCGAGGTATGTGCGCGGCTGCGTCACTGCGGAGACCTCTCCAGTGCGGCACCTGCCGGCCCGTGGTCATGCGGACGCTCCCGCACGGCGCACTCGGACGGCGCGGCCGGAATGCCGTCGAGCACGTCCCTCAAGCTGACGCGCGAGAGGAAGTTCTCGATCTGCGCGCCGAGCGCGGTCCAGAGATCGTGGGTCAGGCAGCGCGTATCGCCAAGGCACGGCCCCGCGTCGTCGCCGAAGCAGCGCGTCATGCGCGTGCCCTCGTCCACCGCCGACATGATCTCCGCGACGAAAATCTCGCGGGCCGGACGGCTGAGCTTGTAGCCGCCGTGGCGCCCGCGCTGGCTATCGACCAGCCCGGCGCGCCTCAGCTTCAGAAAGAGCTGCTCGAGATAGTCGAGCGAGATCCGCTGACGCTGCGCAACCGCCGAGAGCGCAACCGCGCCCCCGTCGCTATGCTTCGCGAGATCGGCCATCGCCATGACCGCATAACGGCCCCGTGTGTTGAGCTCCATGCTCCACCACTCCTGACGCGCACGCTGTTCGGGCGGCGCATAGCGCTTGCAATTCACCACCCCTCGTGTGCTAAGGAGACGCCACACACTTCGGGTGCAGCCCTAAAAAGAGAACAAAAAGGCTCTCTCTTTCGAACCGTTCTAAACTTGCACCGAATATGAAAATTCCGAGCGGGGAAATCAAGCATTCTTTGAGGCACGATTTTGTGAATTGCGGGATAGCGCCTGCGACAGGCTGTCGCCCGTTGTAAGCCAGGGCAATTTCCCCGCCTGACCCGAACCCCAAACCGAGCAGATGAAACCGATGCCTGAGCTGATCATCAATGGGCCTGCAGGCCGCATCGAAGCCCGCTACCATCACGAACCGGCCAACGACAGCCCCATCGCCCTCATCCTGCACCCCCATCCGCAGTTCGGGGGCACGATGAACAACCAGGTCGTCTACAGCCTCTATTATACGTTCGCGCAGCGCGGCTTCTCGGTTCTGCGCTTCAACTTCCGCGGCGTGGGCCGCTCTCAGGGCTTCTGGGACGGCGGGCCGGGCGAGCTTGCGGATGCGGCCTCGGCGCTCGACTGGCTGCAGATGGTGAAGCCCGACGCCAAGTATTGCTGGATCGCCGGCGTGTCGTTCGGCACCTGGATCGCGATGCAGCTCTTGATGCGCCGGCCGGAGATCGACGGCTTCATCTGCGTCGCGCCGCCGTCGAACCTTTACGATTTTTCGTTCCTCGCGCCGTGTCCGTCGTCGGGCCTGATGGTCAACGGCGACAAGGATCGCGTGGTGCCCTCGGCTTCTGTTGCGGAGCTCACGGCGAAGCTCAAGACGCAGCGCGGCATCAAGATCGATCACGAGGTGATCCCCGGCGCGAACCACTTCTTCGAGGACAAGACCGAAGACCTGGAGAAGGTCGTGGGCGGCTACCTGGACATGCGGCTGGCGAAGGCCATTCAGGACCGCGAAGCCCAGAAGGAGCGCGAGAAGGAGCGTGAAGCCGCCCGTGAGCGCGAGCGCGAGCGTGAGCGCGCGGAAGCCGCGAGCGCTCCTGCAGCCGATGCGGACGACGGCGACGACGAATAAGGATCCGGCGGCGCCGCAGGCGCCCGAACATCGACCTGACACGGCGACGGCCCGGGAGCTTTCCCGGGCCGTTTCCATTTTGAGACCGATGCGACGCGCGGTCAGACTTTAGGCGTCTGGCCCGTGGTGAAGCGCGCGCCGAAAAGCCGGATGGCCACGAGCACGACCGTGCCGGCCGCGATGCCGACGACAGCCGCACCGAACGCGCCGGCCATCCAGCCGAGAAAACCGCCCGCGAACGGAACGGCGTCGCGAACGGCTTCGGAAACGGCGTGGATGGCTTCTTCCGGCCAGTGAATGCCGAATTCGTGCAGGCCGTGCACCAGGATGCCGCCGCCGACCCACAGCATCGCGATCGTGCCGACGAGGCTGAGCACCTTGAGAAACGGCGGCATGCCGTAAACGAGCGCGCGGCCGATAGGGCCCGAAATCGCGCCGTTTCTCTGCGCCAGGGCGAGGCCCACGTCGTCCGCCTTCACGATGATCGCAACCGCGCCGTAAACCGCAACCGTCACTGCGATGCCGACGAACGCGAGCACGAGCGCCTTGGTCAGAAGATCGGGCGTCGTCGTGTTGGCGAGCGCGATGGCCATGATCTCGGCCGAGAGGATGAAGTCGGTGCGAATAGCGCCGGACACCCGCCGATCCTCGAGAGCTTTGGGATCGATGCCTGCCGCCGCCGCGACGGCGAACATGTCCTTTTCGCCTTCGCCGCTCAGAAGGTGATGCACCTTCTCCGTGCCCTCGAACGCGAGATAGAGGCCGCCGAGCATCAGGATCGGGATGATGGCGGCGGGCAGAAACACCGTCAGCAGCATGGCCGCCGGCAGCAGATAGAGCAGCTTGTTCTTGAGCGATCCCCACGCGATGCGCCCGACGATCGGCAGCTCGCGCTTCGCGGCCAGTCCGGTCACGTAGCGCGGTGTCACGGCGGCATCGTCGATCACGACGCCTGCCGTCTTGGCGCCGACCTTCGCGGCCTGTGCCGCCGTATCGTCGAGCGTCGCGGCGGCGACTTTCGTCAGCGCCACCACGTCGTCAAGCAGTGCGAGAAGCCCGCTCATCCAGTCCCCCAAATAAGTGTGTCAACGTCCTGAACACCGGCACATTGGGGCAAGCCGCGCCCATCGCGCAAGTGAGGGAAAGACACGGAACGGGGTCTGGGAAATGGTGCGCTACGCCACCTTGGGGTCGGGGACTTGGGCCTCGTCCGCCGCCGGCTGCCAGCGACGGAACCCAACCGCGAACTGCTCGACGAGGCTCAGCGCCGATACGGGTGGCGAGAACAGGTAGCCCTGCAGCGTGTCGCAATCGACGCTGACGAGAAAGTCGCGTTGCTCGGGCTTTTCGACCCCTTCCGCGGTGATGGATACGCCGACCGCGTGCGCCATGGCGATGACGGAGCGGACGATGGACGAGGAGCGCGGGCATGTGCCGAGCTCCTGCACGAACGAGCGGTCGAGCTTGATGCGGTCCACCTCGAGCTTGATGAGGTAGCTGAGCGACGAGTAGCCGGTTCCGAAGTCGTCGAGCGCGATGCGGACGCCGCGCGCACGAAGCAGGTGGAGGACCTTGGCCGACGCGCCCGAGCTGTCGAGCAGCGCGCTTTCCGTGATCTCGAGTTCGAGACGTTCGGCCGCGACGCCCGTATGCGCGAGGACGGCGAACAGACGGGAGGCGAAGTCCGGGCTCAGGAATTGGATCGGCGAGACGTTGACGGCAATCGTTCCAAGATCCAAGGCGCCGGCCGTTCGGCACGCTTCGCGCAGGACCCGTTCGCCGAGCCGCCCGATCAATCCGCATTCCTCGGCAACGGGAATGAACACGGCGGGCGGGATGGAGCCGAGGTGCGGATGGTGCCACCGCACCAGGGCCTCGACACCGCTGACGGAAAGGTCATTGGCGGCGATCAGCGGCTGGTAGACGACATCGATCTCGCCGTCGACGTCGAGCGCTTTCCTGAGAGCATCCTCGAGGGCTTGGCGCTCCTTCAGCGTCTTGCTCATTTCCTCGGTATAGAACGCGTAGCCAAGTTGCCGGTTCTTCGCCTGATAGAGCGCGATGTCGGCCTTGCGCGCAAGCTCGCTGCGATCCGTTCCGGATTCGGGCGCCATGGCGACCCCGATGCTAACCCCGATCGCGGCCCGCTGGCCAAGCACGTCGTAGGGCTCGGATACGGCGGCCACGACATCGCGGCAGAACGCTTCGATGGTCTCTCGCGAAACGCCGTCGCATCTGATGATCGCGAATTCGTCGCCACCCATGCGGGCGAACACATCGGTCGGCCGGGTAAGGGACTTGATGCGCCGGGCCACGTCTTGGATGAGTGCGTCGCCGACCGGATGACCGAGCGTGTCGTTGACCCTCTTGAAGCGGTCGAGGTCGAGGAACATCAGCGCGAGCGCGTGCCCGCTGACGCGCCGCTCGGTCAGGAGAACGCCGACGCGCTCGTTGAAGTAGGCGCGGTTGGTGAGACCGGTCAGCGGATCGTGGACGGCGCGATGCTTGGATTCGGCTTCGCTGTGCACGAGCTCGCGATAGGTCCTGCGCAACCCGGCGATGAGGAGAACGATGGCGATGCTGATGGCGCCGAGGCCGGCGGTCAGAACGGGCAGCACGTCGGTCAGAATGGCCCAGCCGGGCATCTCCGGCACCCACACGATATGACCGATGGTCTCGCCGCGGCGATCGAGCAGCGGATACGAGGCTTCGTTCGGCGCGATGTCGTCGGTGCGCGAAAAGCGAACGCCCTTGAGGAGGTGCGTCGAGGCGAGGTCCGATAGGAAGCTGGCATCGAGAAAGCGTATGCTGACGAGAACGGACTCGGTGCCGCGCGGCTGCGTCGCGATTTTGGATTCGGGAACGAGCGGCACCGCACTGATGAGCACGGGACGTTGGCCTTCGAATGAAAAATCAACGAGGTGAGGGAGGCGGCGTTTGTTGAGCTCGTAGTCGTCGAGGACGCCGGCGGCGATCTGTTTGCGCAGCGCGGTCACGACATCGAACACCGCCGCGTCCGGCCGGTAGTTCGGGTTGGTGACGGTCTTCCCGTCGACCATGCTGTAGACCAGCGTTCCGTCTGAGCGGATGACGAAGGTACGATCGTGCTTGAAGTACTCGTACATCCAAATGCCGAGATTCGTCTCCACCCACTTGGGGTCGAAGCTGTCTTTGGCGTAGCGGACGGCATCGTCCCAGATCGCGACGCTTTCCTGATCGTAGGGAATTCTTTCCACGCTGCTCACGAGCGCGGACGCGATCGTGCGGAACTGGCGTTCCTGCGAGAGCTGATCGATGCGTGACGCCGACCAGAATACGACGCCGAACACCAGGAGCGCGGTTGCCACCACGGTGTAGACGCTCGCCACCGCGAGCCTCCGCAACGGCCGATCGGTGCGCGTTTCGCTCGTACCGGGGCGCGGTGGCCTCATGCGGCTGTCAGGGTCGGGACGCGTTTTCACAGGTCGGGCCCGAAAAATTTATATATCTCTTACATTTGCCCTTAATTCGTAACTGAACGGTGGGGGGACGTGGTTACGGACGGCTTAATTCGATGCGAGATCGAGGGGCCGAGCGGAGAGGCGGCGAGCCGTGCGCCCGGGTGTGTCGCTTCCGAGTGTCCGGGGTCGTCTGCGCCGAGCGGTCTCCGCGACCGCGCGCTCGCTAGGGTTTGGCGGCTGCGGTCACACCGCCTGAGAGCGGGGCGCGAACGCCCGTCGTCCCTGGAAACGTGATCGGCAGGCCGAGCTGGGAGCGCACGGCGAGAAATGCCCAGGCCTCCGCTTCCAGTCCGTCGCCGTCGAGGTCGAACGCCTCGGCGACCTGCACGGGCGCGCCGACGCGCTCGCGGATCTGCGCCACCAGGGTGTCGTTGCGCCGGCCGCCGCCCGACACGATCCAGAGCCGAGGCGGCGCGGGCAGGTGCGGAATCGAAGCCGCGACCGCAGCGGCCGAAAATGCCGTCAGCGTCGCCGCTCCGTCGAGTCCCGAGAGATCGGCCACCGGCGCGAGGCTGAAGGCGTTGCGGTCGAGCGACTTCGGCGGCGCTTCGGCGAAGTAGGGAAGGGCCAGCCAGTCCGCGACGATGGCCTCGTGCACGGTGCCGGCGGCGGCGAGCCGCCCGCCCGCGTCGAACGGCTGGCCGAGCTTCGTCGCCACCCAGTCGTCGATCATCGCGGAAGCCGGTCCGGTGTCGAAGGCGATCAGGTCGCCGTCCTCGCCGATCCACGTCAAGTTCGCCACGCCGCCGAGATTGAGGACCGCGACGGGGCGCTCGGCCATGTCGGCCGCAAGCGCCCGGTGATAGGCCGGAGCCAGCGGCGCGCCTTGGCCGCCCGCGGCCATGTCGGCGGCCCTGAGGTCGTAGACCACCGGCACGCCGAGTCGCCGCGCGAGCAGGGTTCCGTCGCCGAGCTGGACCGTGAGGCCCGCTTCGGGACGATGCAACACGGTCTGCCCATGAAAGCCCACGACGTCGATGCTGTCGGCAGCGATCTCGTGGTCGGCGAGATAGTGCGCGGCCGCTTCCGCATTGAGCTCGGTGAGATACTGTTCGAGCAGCCCGAGCCGGCCCGGCCGCGCGCTGCGCTCCGAGATCACCACCGCTTCGTCGAGGCTGGCCCTGAGTTTGTCCCGCACCGCCTCGGAGTAGGGATAGGTTGCGGAAAAGCCCCGTTTGAGCACCCGCTCGCCGTCGGTTTCGATCACTGCGACATCGATGCCGTCGAGCGA
>DAOMQQ010000118.1:0-8159 GCA_035445405.1 Hyphomicrobium sp. | reverse complement strand
TTGCGGGATGGAGCTTCATGGGCCGCCGGTCCCTTCATACGGCAGACGAGCTGCGCGAGCTGATTGTTCAGGCCTCGACGGACCTGATCCATGAAAGCGGACTCGTGGGGCTGTCGGCGCGCGAGATTGCCCGGCGGATCGATTATTCGCCGGGAACGCTCTACAACTCGTTCGACAACCTCGACGATCTCATTCTGACGATCGAAGGGCGGCTCCTGGACCGGCTCTCGGAGGAGCTCGATACCGTGCCGGGAGACTGCGAGCTCCACGAGCGCGTCTATCGCACGGCGGACTGCTATCTGAAGTTTGCCGGCGGCAATCCGCGGCTGTGGAATCTGCTGTTCGAGCACCATGTCCCCGTCTCGCAGACACTGCCCGACTGGTACCGGCAGAAGCTCGACGTCCTCGCGAGCACGTTCGAGCGGGTGCTTCAGCCGCTATCGAAGGGCCTGAGCGAAGACGAAGCGCGGCGGTCGGCGCGGGTTCTCTGGTCGAGCGTGCACGGGATCTCCTCGCTCGCGGTGGCCGACAAGCTTTCGATCGTCTCGGCCGAAGAGGCGCCGATCCTGATGCGGAACTTGGTCGGGACCTATCTTGCAGGTCTCGAAGCCCGGTGCGCGCAGGCCGCCGGCTGACGGCGCTTTGGCCAGACCGTTGATTCCCAATTCAGGCTGATAGGGCCTGAAGCGATCATGGTCTAGAGGGCGCCGCGTTCGGCAAGGCGCCGGTCGTGAGGTCGTTGTGCGTGGGCGGAGTGTCTGCGAACCGGCTCGGGACATCCACGATGCCGAACCAGCTCTCCTTCGGCAAAAGGCGGTCATTGAGGCCGGCCCACATGTCGCGCGAGGAGATGCCGCTCCAGAACGTGTGGGGGGAAGGCGCGAGCCAGACCGCGACCACGAGCGCCGCCGCCATGCCGGCCGTGCCGAGCGGATAGCGCCGGTCATAGACCTTGAGCGCCGTGCCGAACGACGCCTTCACCCTCCTGTCGATCATGTCGACGGACGAGATTTCGTCGAGCGTGAGGTGGACGAGATAGCCCACCAGCATGAAGCCGCCCGCCAGCCAGGCGACGCCCGCGTGCCGGTCCAGCATGTGCCCGAAGATCACGGCCGTCGCGGCGGCGGCGAACAAGGCCGCCAAGAGCGAGTGCCATGTGCCGCGGTGGATCGTCGAGTTGTGGAATATCGTGTGAAGCCCATAGCGGACGAACAGCAGCGTTCCGAGCCAGAGCAGCCACAGCTCCGCGATCGAGAAATGATCGGCGGCGGCGAAGAGCACGGCAAACGAGAAGAATATCGCAAAGCCGGAGAAAAGGGCGCGGCTCGGCCGGCTGACGCGCAGGTCGATGTCCGGCAGGATGGAGCCCACGACACCCGCCAGCGTCACGGGGATGAGATTTTCGGGCGCAATGACGTCGGCTGCGAGCGTCAGCGTCGCCAGAGCGCCGGCGACGACTGTTCCCGTGGCGATGTGGGTCGTGAAGTTGGCCATGACGATGCGCTCCCCGAGCCGGATGCTCGCGCCGTTTCCCCGCCCTGCGGCGCCGTGCCGTCCTTGGGACCAGATTCTCTCGCGCGCGGGGAGCGTCGGGGCCGGAACGGTTGTGGATAACGACAAGGCTTCCAGGCCGTGAGGAATGGTCGCGGAGGCTGGCGCGGATGGGGCTTCTCTGGCAGGAGAAAGCCGCCGGTCGCGGATGACCGGTGGAGGAGCAGCCATGAATCCCCGGCCCGCCGCGGAACGCAAGATTTCGACCGTCCAGCTTATCGGCGCGGCGAGCATCGTCGTGGCGCTCTCGGTCATGGGGCTCAAGTACGCGGCCTATCTGGTAACGGGATCGGTGGCGCTCTACTCGGACGCGCTCGAAAGCATCGTCAATCTGGTCGCGGCGCTGGCTGCGCTCGTCGCTATCAGCTTCGGCGCGCGCCCCGCGGACAAGGAGCACCCGTTCGGCCATCACAAGGCCGAGTACTTCTCGGCCGTGCTCGAAGGCGCGCTCATCATCGTGGCGGCGCTCCTGATCTTTCGGGAAGCCTACGATGCGCTGCTTCAGCCGCGTGAGCTCGAAGCCTTGGACCTCGGTATGGGGCTCAGCGTGCTGGCGACAGTCCTCAACGGCGGCTGGGCGGCTTTTCTCATCCGGCGCGGCCGTAGGCATCGTTCGCCCGCGCTGGTGGCCGACGGTTGGCATCTTCTCACCGATGTGCTGACGTCGGTGGGTGTGATTGCCGGGCTTCTTCTGGCCAAGGCGACGGGGATCGCGATGCTCGATCCGCTGCTGGCCGTGGCGGTTGCCGCCTACATTCTCTGGAGTGGGTCCAAGATCGCGATGGCCTCGCTGAGCGGGCTGCTGGACGAGGCGGCGGATGCCGATATCCAGGCTCGGATTCGCAGGGCGATCAAGGACAGCGGGGGCGGCGCGCTCGAAGCGCACGGCGTGCGCACGCGGATCGCGGGGCCGATCGTGTTCATCGAATTTCATCTTGTCGTCCCCGGCGCCATGAGCGTGAACGAGGCCCACGAGATCTGCGACCGCCTGGAAGCGGCGCTGGAGGCGGAGATCGAGGGCTCCGATGTCGTCATCCATGTCGAGCCTGAGCATAAGGCCGAAGCGCGGACCAAAGGCGCGATCCAGCTCTGATGGCGCGTCGGTCCGGCTGTTCCCTGCGGGACAGCTATCGGGAGCGGCTTGGTATCTGATAGTGTGCTGCGCCTAGGGTCATGCGCGGCGTGTGTTTTCGCGTCCGTGCGCCTTCACAGAAGGATGGCCACGATGAAAAGTCCTTCGTTCCTTCTCAGTTTCACGTTCTCTTTTGCGCTTGTTGCGACGTCGGCGCCCGCAGTCTCGTCCGAGCCGGTCGTCGGCGAGACGCTCGTCGTCGTCAACCTCGTGACGGCGGCCTTCAATCGCGATACGCGCAGCCTTACGGCGGGCGACCGGGTCCACCAGAACGAGATCATAGAGGTGGGCCTCGATGCGCGCAGCGAGATCGAGCTCGAGGACGATACCAAGCTCGCGCTCGGACCGGGCTCGCGGCTCACGCTCGACAAGTTCGTCTACGATCCCGAGAAATCCAAGGGCTCGATCGTGCTCGATCTCGTCAAGGGTACGTTCCGGTTCGTGACGGGCGTCGCAGAGAAGCCGACCTACCTGATCAAGACGCCGGCTGCGGCGATCACCGTGCGCGGCACGATCTTCGACGTTTATGTCGAAGAGGCCGGCTTCGCGTGGCTGCTCCTGCACGAGGGGGCCGTGCAAGTGTGCAACATGCGCGGCCAATGCCGCGATCTCGACGAGCCTGGGAAGTTGATCCGCATCGACGACGGCGGCGATGTGGGTCCGCCGGTCCGATGGACGTCTCTCGACGGCAACGACCGCTTACCTTTCGACGACGCGTTTCCGTTTGTGACGCAGGGGCCGGATTTCGACGCGAAGCCCGTGCTGACGCGCGAGGCCATCATGCTCGCGGCGCTACCCAAGCCCGATCGAGTGAAGCCCAGGACGGAGACGCGCAAGAAGGCCGAGACGAAAACGCCGTCGAAGAGAGCGAGCAAGCGCGCGACGGCTCCGACGAAGACAAAGAAAAAGCCGCGGCGTCAGGCGAGGCGCAGCGGATCGGGCGATTCCGAGCTGCTCGGCACGGCGATCGGCATAGGTGTCGGGATCGGATTGGGGCGGATCGGTGGCGGCGGCCGCAAGGACGGAAGCTACGGCAGCGGCAGTCCGGGTGGCGGTTCGTATGGGCGCGGCGGGCGCTCGCGATATTGACGACGGCTTATGGTCGCGATGCCGGCTGCAATTCGAGCGCGGCGGTTCAGCTTTCGAGCAGGGCGCCGAGCGGCATCGCGGCGGGATGAGCGGATGCGAGCGCGAGCAGCGCGGCACGGCAGGCGGCGTGCTTCTCTCCTTTGGCTTCTCCGTCGTTGGCTGCGGCTGACCTGAGAGCGGCGTAGCAGGCCGTGAACGCGCGGAACTCCGCCGATTGCGCGAGGCGTTCGTCGCCTGCGAGGGCAAAGAGGCGTTCGGTCCGGTCCTTGCCGGTGAGATGGGCGGCGGCTTCGATTTCCACGAAGGCGAAGTGAGACGCGTCGCGGGCCGTTCTCTCGCCTGCAAGGATCGGGACGCCGTATCGCGTCGTCGCGCTCTCGATGCGGGCTGCGACGTTCACGGCATCGCCGAGCACCGAATAGTCGAAGCGTTCCGGCGAGCCGACGTTTCCCACGCAGCACTGTCCCGTGTTGAGGCCGATGCCGATGCGGACCGGTGTGTGTGGCTCGCCTGCGGCCGCG
Organism: Hyphomicrobium sp.; assembly: GCA_035445405.1. GTDB lineage: Bacteria > Pseudomonadota > Alphaproteobacteria > Rhizobiales > Hyphomicrobiaceae > Hyphomicrobium_C. The sequence continues at coordinate 3,866 of DAOMQQ010000118.1, read as the reverse complement.
CGGCGGGCGGCGTCCTCCCGGTTCAGGCGGCCCACCTCGCTCTGCATGGCGAGGGCTGCACGGCAGGCGGCGGCTGCATGTTCCGGATCGGCGACGGGCGCATTCCAGAAGGCCATCACCGCATCGCCCATGAATTTGTCGATGGTGCCGCGGTGCGCGAGGATGGTCTCCGACAGCGGCGTGAAGAGCCGGTTGACGAAGCGGATCAGGGTTTCCGCGTCCATACCCTCCGAGAGACGCGAGAAGCCGCGGACGTCCGCGAAGAGGAGGGTGACGTCGCGCATTTCGCCGCCGAGCTTGAGGCGCGACGGGTCCTGCGCGAGCTGCTCGACGAGCGGTGCGGCGAGGTAATAGCCGAACGCGCGTTTGATGCGCGCTCGGTCCGTTTCGGTGCGCAGGTACGTGAGAAGCGAGCCTGCGAGATAGACCGCGAGCAGGGCGAGCGCGGGGTAGACCGGATCGAGAAGGTAGCCTGCGTGCGAGAACGCAAACCACGAGGCGGCGGTGACGGCCGCGATGGCGCCTGAGCCGATGGCGGCCGCGCCGAGTGCGCCCGTGCGGCGGATCGCTCCCGCAACGAGCAAGCCCGCCAACAAAAGAAAGACGATTTCCGCGCCGGTGGCGAAAGCCGGACGCGTGAGATGCGCGCCCGACAGCATCTGCTCGAGGGCCTGGGCGTGGATCTCCACGCCCGGAACGGAGGAGGCGAGCGGCGTCGCGCGCAAATCGAGCAGGCCCGTCGCGCTGGCGCCGATGAAGACGTGGCGGCCGCCGATGTCTCCAGGCGCGAACGTTCCGTCGAGGATTGTGTGCGCGGAGATATAGCGGCGGGGATCGGCGCGCGCGAAATTGAGCCAGAGCTGGCCGTCGCTCATGGTGGGAAGCACTGTCGTGCCGATGCGAACCGTCTCGATGCCGGTTTCCTGTCCGAACGCCAGCAGGCGGCTTCCGCCGGATGCGCGCACAAACGCCGTCGTTTCGCCCGTGCCGGCGCGGAGCGCTTCGAGTGAGAGCGAGGGGGTGAGGATGCCTCCGGCGGAGACGACGAGCGGCACCGAGCGCACGATCTGGTCGCTCGCGGGAAGCCAGTTGACGGCGCCTTCTCCTGCCGCGACGGCGGCAAGCTCCGGCAGAGCCTCGGTGACGCCTGGAAAACGCGGGACGAAGGCGCGCGGATCGTCGCCGGCGGTTGCGAATGCGGCCTGGGGTGCGCGTGGTATGTTGCTTCGCGCGGTGTCGCCCGCGAAGCCCAGTACGACGGGCCGCTTCGTCATGGCGCGAGCGAGAAGCGTATCGTTGGAGGGAAGAGATGCGAGTTCGGCGACGATGGGCGCGAGCTCGCTTCGTATCTCCGCCTGGCGGGCGAGGGCGTCCGGCGACAGGCGGTCGGGCTCGGCCAGGATGAGGTCGATGGCGACGGAGCGTGCGCCGGCTTCGGCGAGGCGCTCGACGATGCGCGCCAGCTCGGATCGTGGCCACGGCCATTGGCCGACCTTGGCGAGTGAGGCTTCGTCGATGTCGACGATGCGGACGGGGAATGCGGGATCGGCTTCGCGCGGCTTCAGGTTGAGATAGGTGTCGAAGACGGAGAGGCGGAGGCGGGCGACGGGATCGGGATCGAGGATGCGCAGCGCCACCGCGAGGGCGAGCACTATCGCGGTGAGGATCAGGTGGAGCGAGGGGCGGGAGAGCCGACGTTGCATGGTGCCCTCCCTCCGGCGTCAGGTGCTCCTTGCCGGTCTCGTCAGACGACGACGGTGGCCTTCTGCCCCATCGCCTGCTGGATGGCGCGCAGCGGCGCGGAGGCGCGCCACACGTTCTCGATGCGGAACTGCTCGTGCCCGCCCCCGAAGATCGTGAGCTTCGCGTCGATATCGCTGGTGCCGAGGCCGAGGAAGCCGAGGCCCAGGATCTTGTGCGCGATCAGGTCGTCGCTGTTGCGAGTGAGGCGGATGTGCATGACCGACCAGCTCTCGGGCGCCCGGCCGAGGATGCTCGAAAAGCGCTGGACGCGCTCCACCTGCGTGCCGCGGAAGCGCCAGTAGGAGAGGCGATCGACGATGAAGACGATCACGAACCATACGGCGAACAGGACGGACGAGACGAGGATGTAGAACGCGAGGTTCATGTGTACGAGAAGCGCGGGCGGCTCGGCCCAGAATTCCCTCGTGTCCATAACGAAGTACGTGCCTGCCGCGGCGGCGCCCATCAGGAGCAGCAGCAGGATCGCGTGCACGCCACGCGCGCGGACGGTGGTGGCGACGATGACGACGAGAAGCAGGAGCGTGAAGGAGAGGCCGACCCACGTGCTCGGATGGATGAAGAGCGGCTTGATGCCGGCGCTGAACGCAACCCGCTCGCCCTGGAAGTAGGTGAAGGCGGCGCAGAAATATCCGTAGGCCCAGACGACCCACCAATAGACGATCGGAGAATGCGAATAGATGCGAATTTCCGGGCTGCCCTGCGGCGCGGGCGCGGCGGATTGATCGGACGGTGTGACCATGCGGGCCTTCCCCCCATATCCCTAGGGTGCGGACTGTCGCACCGCCGTGTGACAACTGTCAACGCGGGCCGGGAGGGGGACGGTTAACGGGCGTTCGGTTGCACGTGTGCCGTCCGTGTCATCCCGGCCAAGCGACGGTGAGAGCCGGAGCGCAGAGGCGGGACCTAGGAAAAACTTCCATCGCGAAATATTGCGTCTTCGACGCGCCTTGTGCTGGGTCGCGGACAAGGCTTCGCCTTTCCGGGATGACAGCCGGAGAGTAGGGGCGCTGTCAGTCCACTGTTGCGAAGAGGTCGTAGTCGTCGGCGTCGGTGACGCGGGCGCGGACGATGTCGCCTGGATTGAGCGGCCGGGCGCTTTCCAGAAACACGCTGCCGTCGATCTCGGGCGCGTCCCACTTGGAGCGGCCGACGGCGCCATCCGGGTCTACCTCGTCCACGATGACGTCGATCTCGCTGCCGACGCGGGCAGCCTGGATCTCTGCCGAGATTTCCTGCTGCGCTTCCATGAAGCGATGCCAGCGCTCCTCCTTGACCTCCTCGGGGACGGCGCCGGGCAAGTCGTTGGCGGGTGCGCCTGCGACGGCCTCGTACTTGAAGCAGCCGATGCGGTTGAGCCGCGTCTCGCGCAGCCAGTCGAGCAGGATCGAGAAGTCTTCCTCGGTCTCGCCGGGGAAGCCCACGATGAACGTGGAGCGGATCGCGAGGTCGGGGCAGATCTCGCGCCAGCGGGCGATGCGCTCGGCCGTTTTTTCCTGATGCGCCGGGCGGCGCATCGCTTTCAGCACGGCGGGCGAGGCGTGCTGGAAGGGGATGTCGAGATAGGGGAGGATGCGGCCTTCCGCCATCAGCGGAACGACATCGTCCACGTGCGGATAGGGATAGACGTAGTGGAGCCGCACCCAGGCGCCGAGATCTCCGAGGGCGCGCGTGAGGTCGAGGAAGCGGGCTTTGAGCGGCGCGCCCTTCCAGGGGCTTTCGGCATACTTGATGTCGACGCCGTAGGCGCTCGTATCCTGGCTGATGACGAGCAGCTCTTTCACGCCGGCTTTCACGAGGCGCTCGGCTTCGGTCATCACGTGATGCACGGGGCGGCTCGCGAGATCTCCGCGCAGGCTCGGGATGATGCAGAAGCTGCAGCGATGATTGCAGCCTTCGGAGATTTTCACATAGGCGTAATGGCGCGGCGTGAGGCGCAGGCCCTCGGGCGGAACAAGATCGACGTATGGATCGTGCAGCGGTGGGGCCGCATCGTGCACGGCGCTGACGACCTGCTCGTACTGATGGGGGCCGGTGACCGCGAGCACGCCCGGGTGCACCTCGCGGATGCGGCCTTCCTCGACGCCCATGCAGCCGGTGACGAT
>DAOMQQ010000117.1:0-8161 GCA_035445405.1 Hyphomicrobium sp. | reverse complement strand
CCCGTGTTCAACGCAATTGTCCGCGCCAGCCTCGCCAACCGGCTGATGGTGCTCGTCGCCGCCATCGCCGTGACGGTCTACGGTCTCGTCACGCTCGGGCGCCTGCCGGTCGACGTGTTTCCGAACCTCAACCGCCCCACTGTCACGCTGATGACGGAGGCGGAGGGCCTCGCGCCCGAAGAGGTCGAGCAACTCGTCACGTTCCCGCTCGAGACAGCCATGAACGGCATGCCGGGCGTATCGCGCGTGCGGTCCGTCTCCGGCGTCGGGCTCTCGATCGTTTACGTCGAGTTCGACTGGTCGACCGAAATCTACCAGGCGCGCCAGCAGGTGGCCGAGCGCCTGCAACTCGTCCGCGAGCAGCTTCCGCCGGGCATCGCCGCCCACATGGGACCGATCTCCTCGATCATGGGCGAGATCATGCTCATCGCCATGACGAGCGAGACGACGGACCCAATGACGTTGCGCGAGATCGCGGACTTCACCGTGCGCCCGCAGCTCCTGACGGTGCCCGGCGTTTCGCAGGTGATTCCGATCGGAGGCGAGGTCCGCCAGTACCGCGTCATTCCCGATCCACGCCGCATGGCGGCCCTCGACATCGGTTTCGGCGCGATCGAGGACGCGATCCGCGCGTTTGGCGCAAACACGGGCGGCGGGTTCGTCGATCAGCAGACGCGGGAGTACCTGATCCGCAACATCGGCCGCTCCGCACGGATCGAGGATCTCCGCAATCTCGTCGTCGCCTATCGCGAAGGCCAGGTCGTCGCGCTGAGCCAGGTGGCCGACGTCGACTTCGCCGCCCGCACGAAGCGCGGCGACGCCAGCCTCGCCGGCAAGCCGGCCGTCATCCTGAGCGTGCAGAAGCAGCCGGAAGCCGACACCGCCACCATCACGCGCGAAATCGAGAGGATGCTGCCGGAGCTGGAGCGTACCCTGCCTCAGGGGGTGCGCGTGACCGACGTCCTGTTCCGGCAGGCGACGTTTATCGAGACGTCGATATCCAACGTGCAGCAGGTGCTCGTGGAAGCGTTGATCGTAGTCTCGATCGTGCTGTTCGCCTTCCTCCTCAATTGGCAGACGACGCTGATCTCGTTGCTCGCGATCCCAATCTCCATTCTCGCGACCGTCATCGTCTTCGCCTTCATGGGGCTCTCGATCAACACCATGACGCTCGGCGGCATCGCCATAGCCATCGGCGCGCTGGTGGACGACGCGGTGGTGGACGTCGAAAACATCTTCCGAAGATTGGGTCTCCATCGGCTCGCGGCCGGACGTGACAGGCGCAGCATCGAAGAGGTGGTGGCGGACGCGTCCATCGAGGTCCGAAGCGGCATCCTCTACGCGACCGCCATCATCGTTCTCGTGTTCATCCCTCTGTTCGCGCTCTCCGGCATAGAGGGCCGGCTGTTCACGCCGCTCGGCGTGGCGTTCATCGTCTCCGTTCTCGTGAGCCTCCTGGTCTCGATCTCGGTCACTCCCGTGCTCTCCTATTGGCTGCTTCCGCGCATGAAGAGCCTGTCGGAAGGCGACGGCGTAATGGTCCGCGCGCTGAAGCGATGGCAGAAGCGCGGCCTCGAATGGTGTTTCGAACGGCCCGCGTTCGTCGTGGGATTGCCGGTCGTCGCCGTTCTGGCGGCTATCCTTGCGGCGACGTTTCTGCCGCGCGCGTTTCTGCCGACCTTCAACGAAGGCACCGTGCTCGTCGGCGTGATCCTGGAGCCCGGCGTGAGCCTTGCGGAATCCGACCGCATCGGACGCATTGCCGAAACCATCACGGCAGCAGTGCCGGAGGTGCGCAAGGTCAGCCGCCGCACCGGCCGCGCCGAGCTCGACGAGCACGCGGAAGGCGTTCACGTCAGCGAGCTCGAGATCGATCTCGAACCCTCGGCCCGCAGCCGCGAGGACGTGCTGGCCGATATCCGCGGCCGCCTGTCCGCGCTGCCGGCTGCGATTACAGTGGGGCAGCCCATCGCCCATCGCCTCGATCACATGCTGTCCGGCGTCCAGGCGCAGATCGCGTTGAAGATCTACGGCGACGACTACGACACGCTGCGGGGGCTCGCCTCCGACATGGAAACGCGCCTGCGCGCAATTCCGGGTATCGTCGATCTCCAGGTCGAGCGTCAGGTGCGCATTCCCGAGCTGCAGGTGCGCATCGATTACGAGCGCGCCAAGCAGTACGGGCTCAATCCGAGCACGATCACGGATTCGCTCGCAACGCTCTCCAACGGGCGCGTCGTCTCCGAGATCATCGACGGGCAGAAGCGCTTCGACGTGGTGCTCCGTCTTTCGGATGCGGACCGCACGGCGCATGCGTTGGGCGCCATGCTGATCGAGAGCCCGGCCGGGCGCATTCCGCTTGCGAGCGTGGCGGAGGTCATCGAAACCGACGGCCCCAACCAGATCCTGCGCGAGAACGGCAGGCGGCGCATCGCCGTGCTCGCCAACACCGACAACTCGGACATGACGCGCATCGTCGCGGACGTACGCGAGGCCATATCGCGCGCGAGCTTGCCGCAGGGCTACTTCACGAGTCTCGAAGGCCAGTTCCAGGCGGAGGAGGAGGCTTCGCGCCTCATCGGCCTGCTGTCGATAGTCTCGCTCGGCCTGATCTTCGTCGTGCTCTACACGCGCTATCAGTCGAGCGTCCTCGCCCTCATCATCATGGGCAACGTGCCGCTTGCGCTGATCGGCGCGGTGGCGGCGCTGTGGATCGCGGGTCAGCCGTTCTCCGTGGCAAGCGCCATCGGCTTCATCACATTGACGGGCATCGCGACCCGCAACGGCATCCTGAAGATCAGCCACTACATCAATCTCGTGATGTTCGAGGGTGAGCGCTTCGGCCGCGCGATGGTGATCCGCGGCACGTTGGAGCGGTTGCGTCCTGTCCTGATGACCGCGCTGGCGGCCGGCATCGCGCTCCTGCCGTTGATGATCGGCGCGGACGAGCCGGGCAAGGAAATCCTGCACCCCGTCGCGATCACGATCTTCGGCGGGCTGTTCACGGCGACATTGCTCGACGCCTTCCTGACGCCCGTCCTGTTCATGCTGTTCGGACGCAAGCCGCTCGAACGGCTCGTTGCCCGGCACGACGGCGTGCCGTCTCACGCCGAAGCGTTTTGATCCATCTCAACCTCAATAAGGAGATCCTGATGCTCAAGAGACTTCTTCTCGGCCTTGCCGCCATGGTGGCAGCGTCCGCCCTGGCTTTCGCGCAGGACGATCACGATCACGACGGACACGCCCACGACCATGAGCCCAAGCATGGCGGCGTGGTGGTTCACAGCGGACATCATCATCTGGAGCTCGTCGCCGAAGACGGCGCTCTTCGCCTTTACATCACGGACCAGCACGGAAAGCCGGAGACCATCGAAGGTGCGAAAGCTACCGCGACGGTTCTCTCCGAGGGCAAGACGGAAGCGGTCGCACTCGCGCACGCCGGCGAGAACCGCCTCGAAGGGAGCGGCAGCTTCAAGGCCGGCAAGGGCACCACCGTCGTGGTGACCCTGACGTTGCCCGATCACGAGGCGGAGCAGGCGCGCTTTCGCCTGGATTGACGCCGATAATGAGCCGTGGGCGACCCCCTCACGGCTTCTGGCGCTGCGTGCGTGGAAGCATCGCGATGTCGTGCCGTTTGCTTTCGCGTGCGCAGCGCATCCAGGAATTTGGGAATAGAGGCGTACGAGTTTGATGATAGACGAGAATTCTCGCGTCTGACGGCTGTTCACGGCGCGATGACGTATTGCGCGGCTGTGCCGGCTTCAGTAAGTAAGGAAAGGCTCGTCGGCCGGACCTTTGATCGACGGGGCGGGAAATCCAAACCACTGAACGCTTGAAAGCCTCCATGCGCGGGACAGCGGCCTCATGACCGGCAAAGCTGATAGGCGTCGCCCGCTTATTGTTTTGAGCGTGTTGCTCGCCGTCATTGGCGCGGCGCTTGTGGTGCCCGTTTTGATCGGGGCGCGCCAGGGCGAGCCCATCCCGGGCTCCACCGTTCGCGCGGAATCCCACGACATCGTCGCCATCACGTCCCCGGTCGCGCTCTTTGCCGCGCCCGCCGTCACCCTCGAGCGCGGGGCGCTTTCGCTGGCCGCAGGCAACGCGGGCGACACGGGTGTCGGCGCCCTCGTGCGGACCCTGGTAGCGGGGCGCGGCGTGGATCTCGTCCTCGACGACGCGAGGTTCACCGTCGATCGCGCCAAGACGCCGAACGGGGCCGGACACGCCGGCCCGCATGAGGCCCTGTCCGAGGCGCTGACATCCGTGGTGTCGACGCTGACGGATTTCAGGTTCCGCAATCTGACGCTGTCCGATGCGACGGTCGTCGTCCTGCACGGCGACGGTGCGCGCGAGACGTTCTCCCGGATCGATGCGGATCTCACCAAGGATCGCAGCGGCCTCGTCACGGGCAAGGGGCGTCTTGCCTATCGCGGCGAGCCGCTCGATTTCGAGCTCGCCTTTACGCCGCCGCCGCACGACGCCGCCGAGCTCGATGTCCGCGTCAACGTGAAAGGTAAGTATCTGAGCCTCGCGTTCAATGGCCGGATGCCGCCGGGCGAGCGCAGCCGCATCGTGGCGGAGAATGCAGAGCTCTCCATTTCGGACGTGAGAGGTGCCGCAAGCTGGCTCGGTGGATCGTGGCCCGCAGGGCCGGGGCTCGGGCCGTTTACGGCGAAGGGCGAGCTCATGCTCGACGAGCGCGCCGTGTCGTTCGCGAACGCCAAGATCACGCTCGACGGCAATGCCGCAACTGGAACGCTCGCGCTGATTTACGCGGCCGAGCGCCCCTCGATCGAGGGCACGCTCGCCTTCGCGACCCTCGACCTCGCGCCGTATGCGACGTCGGCACGCCCCAACGCCATCGCGCGCGCAACAGGATGGCTGGCGAGCCTCGGCATCCCCGGACTGGCGGATTCGTCTCTCGTCAACGAGCTGGACGCGGACCTGCGCATATCGGCTGCAACCGTCACGAACAAGTCCGCGAAACTCGGCCGTGCTGCGGCAAGCCTCACGGTGAAGAGCGGAAAGCTCTACGGCGAGATCGTCGAGCTCGCTTTCGACCAGGGCGGCGGCGGAGAAGCGCAGTTCTCGGCCGATATGACCGGCTCCGATCCCCGCTACACGATCCGCGCCGATCTCACCGATATCGACTTTGCGACGTTGCCGCGCATTCTGTCGGGTCCGCCGGCGCTGGAAGGCATCGGCGCCCTGAAGCTCGACCTCGCCGCCGAGGGATCGAGCGAGGGGGCGCTGCTTCGCTCCATCGAGGGCACGATGTCGGTCGAGATGCGTGAGGCCGGGCGGTTCGGCATCGATGTCGATGCGCTGCCGTCGGTCGCCTCGGGTGCCCCGTCCGAAGGGTGGGGGGCGGCAGGCGCGGGAACGACGACGGTCAGCGGACTTTCCGCGCGCTTCAAGGCGTCGGGCGGCGTCTTCGCAGCCGACGGCGTGGAGGCTCGCATCGGAAGCCGCACGGGGCGTCTGATCGGCTCCGCCGATCTCGACAGCGCAGCCGTCGATTTCGTACTCTCGCTCGACGAGTTGCCCGGCGCGGAAAAATCCGGCAAGCCCGTCGGTGCGTTTAGGATCCAAGGGCCCTGGGCTGCGCCCACGATCCGGCCTGCCGAGCCGGGCCGGGCCGCACAGGGCGTGACGAAACAAGACACGGCGGCGGCTGGGCGCGATCCGGGCTGACGCAGGCATGGCGCCCGGAGGCCAAGGACGGCCCGAAGGACAGCCGGCCGCCTGGAAAGCGAACACCCATGGCGCTCACACCTGAAGAAATCCAGCGCTACAAGCGTCATCTGCTGCTGCACGAGATCGGCGGGCAGGGCCAGGCGCGTCTCAAGGCGGCCCGCGTGCTCGTCGTCGGCGCGGGCGGGCTCGGCAGCCCGCTGTTGCTCTATCTCGCAGCCGCTGGCGTAGGCACACTCGGGATCGTCGATGACGACACGGTGTCTCTCGACAACCTCCAGCGGCAGGTGGTTCACACCACGGCGTCTGTCGGCGCGCTGAAGGTCGATAGCGCGCGCGAAACGCTGCTGGCGCTCAATCCGCACGTCACGGTCGAAACATTCCCGTTCCGCCTCGATGCATCGAACGCGGTCGACATCATCTCCCGCTTCGACATCGTGACCGACGGCACCGACAACTTCGCGACACGCTATCTTGTCGCCGACGCGTGCTACTTTGCGCGCCGCCCCTTGGTGCATGCGGCCGTCGGTCCGTTCGATGGCTACGTCACGACGCTGAAACCATACGAGACCGGTCCTGACGGCACCCCCAACCCGAGCTACCGCTGCCTGTTCCCTGAAGCCCCGCCCGCGGGCCTCGTGCCCAACTGCGCCGAAGCCGGCGTCATGGGATCGGTCGTCGGGGTGGTGGGAACCCTGCAGGCCACCGAGGTGATCAAGGAGCTGACGGGGACCGGCGAGGGGCTTGTGGGACGTCTTCTCCTCTATGACGCCAAGGAGCCGCGCTTCGAGACCGTGCGCGTCGCTTGGGATCCGGAGAACCCGCTCACGGGCGAAAAGCCCAGCATCGCCGACCTGTCGGAGCACGTCTGACGATACGTCGCCGAAATTATGCCCGACGCGCAAAGCAAATAGCGTCTATTGAGCGCATGCGAGCATTCGGGATACGTGCCGGCCGATGACCTTTCTCTCCGATCTGTTCTGGAGCCTCTATTACCTTCTGCGCGGTTTCGTCGATGTGCTCTTGCGCCGTCGCCGCCGACGCTACGTGAGCGCGACCCACATTCGCTCGCCGCGCGAGGTCGTCTGGAACGCCGTCACGGCCGCTTCGATCAGCTTCGACGGGGTGGTCCCGATCGAGATCACGACGGGCCAGAGCCCGGACTCGAACAATGTCTACACTGCCAACGTGCGCGTGGGCGATACCGACATCTCCATGAGATATCGTGAGATCGAGAAGCGTCCGCCCGAGGGGCTCGTCATCGAGATGCTGAAAGAGGGCAGCGACCCGAGCGTCGTGCCCGGATCGGACTACTTCTTCGCCTGCGCGCTCGAGGAAAAAAACGACGGTACGCTGCTCACGTCGGTACATGAGATCACGCACGAAACGTTCATGGGACGGATTTTCGTGCCGTTGGGCGCGCGCCAGAACGGGCGGCGCCTGCGCGCGTATTGCGAGGCCGAAACCGGCGCGCCGCCGCGTTCCAACAACAGGTATATGGACGCCCTCGTGACAGGCGCGCTGACCTACGCCAGCTTCAGCTACCTGTTCGATGGCCTGTTCGCGGCCTACCTTCTGCTGATCCTGTTGATCCATGAGGCGGGCCACGCGCTCGCCATGCGCTGGGTCGGCCTTCCCGTGCAGGGCATCTATTTCATCCCCTTCATGGGCGGCGTCGCCGTCGCTGCGGCTCCGCACAGGAATGAAAGCGAGCGCGGCTTCGTCGCGCTCATGGGACCGGGCGTGAGCCTGATCACGACGGCGCTGTTTCTTCTGGCCGGCGCGCTGACGGGCGAGCACATGTTCCACCAGTTGGCGTTCGTCAGTGCGATCCTGAACGGCCTCAATCTCGCGCCCGTGCTGCCGCTCGATGGCGGCCACGTCATGGAATCCGCGCTCTCGGGATCGGATCCCGAGTTCGTCGTCATCGTCAACGTGCTGGCGCTGATCGTCGGGCTCGGCGTCGCGCTGTCGTTCGAGCTGTATGGGCTGATGGCGCTCTTGCTGCTCGTGAGCCCGATGATGATCAAGACCGGCCGCGAAGGGCGCGGGATGGAGCCGATCACGCAGACCGGCCGCAATTGGCTGGTCTCCGGCTATCTCGCGACGGTCGCGTTTTACATCGCGACCGTCACGCACCTGTTCGGATGAAAAAAGGGCGCACCGTGTTCGGCGCGCCCGGATTTTTAGAACATCGCGGGATGCACCTTGTCGGGCGGCGCGTGCCCGTCCAGGAACGCCTTGATGTTGATGATGACCTTCTCGCCCATGTCGATGCGCCCTTCGATCGTCGCGCTGCTCATGTGAGGCAATGCGACGACGCGATCGGAAGCGAGCAGCTTCGGATTGATGGCCGGCTCGTGCTCGTAGACGTCGAGGCCCGCACCCGCGATGGAGCCCGCTTCGATCAGGCGCGCGAGCTCGTTCTCGTCGATCACCTCGCCGCGCGCGGTGTTGACGATGTAGG
>DAOMQQ010000116.1:0-8253 GCA_035445405.1 Hyphomicrobium sp. | reverse complement strand
CAGCCAGGCGATGGTCTCGGCGTCGAGGTGGTTCGTCGGCTCGTCGAGCAGCAGGATCTCGGGCTCGGATGCAAACGCGTGCGCGAGCGCGGCCCGCCGCGCTTCACCGCCCGAAAGCTGTGTCGGGTCGGACGCTCCGTCGAGCCCAACCTCGTCGAGCAGCATCCGCGCGAGATGAACCTCCCCGCTGTCCGCAAGCCCCGATTCGACGTAGGCGAGCGTCGTCGCGTGGCCCGAGAGATCCGGCTCCTGGGCCAGATAGCGCACGAGCGCGCCCGGCTGGACGAAGCGGCGCCCGCGATCCGGCTCCACAAGGCCCGCCGCGATCTTGAGCAGCGTCGATTTGCCCGAGCCGTTGCGGCCGACGAGGCAAATGCGCTCTCCCGCACCCACGGCAAGGTCGACGCCGTCGAGCAGCGCCGCGCCGCCGAAGGTGAGCGCGATGTCGTTGAGTTGAATGAGGGGGGCGGCCATGACGATCCGAAATGGAGGGAAAAGGGAGAGACGATTGCGCGTCTATACAGCATGGAGCGCGAACGGGAAAACCGGCGGCTTTCGGAGGCGGATCGCCTACTGGGTCTCGACCATGCGGCTGATGGCATCCAGCGTGGACCGCCCGAACGCGCCGTCGAGCGCGCCGCCGTAGTAGCCGCCGCCTGCGAGGCGATGCTGCAACTCCCGGCGGAAGTCCCGCGACCAGCTCTGGCTGTTCTGCGTCATCTGCTGGTAGGTGAAGGGGTAGCCCATTTCGAGTGCACGATAGATGTAGTCGGCCGCCGTCTGTGCGTTGCGGCTGACCCCGAGCCCTTTGTCGTACAGCACGGCGATGTTGTGGATGGCGAGCAGTTGCCCGCGCTTGGCGCCTGCATCGTACCACGTGGCGGCCGTCACGTAATCGCGCTCCACGCCCCGCCCCGTGGAGTACATGGTGCCGAGCGCGGCCATGCCGTCGGGATCGCCTGCGTCGGCCGCGTGCTTGTACCATCGCACCGCCTGCAGATGATCGGCTTCGATCCCGCTCCCGCCTTCGAGCATCAGCCCGACCGCGACCATCGCCGGCGTGTAGTTGGCTTCCGCCGCCTGCTTGAACAGGTTGAGTGCTTCCAGCGGATCGCGAGGGCGGCCTTCTCCGTCACGGTACATCCGACCCAGGCGATAGACGGCCGCCACGTTGCCCGCGTCCGCCGCCTTGCGGATCCAGCGCTCGGCTTCCACGACATCCTTGATCGGTGCCCCGCCGGCGAGGGCATCGCCATAGAACAGCATTCCGTTGGTGCTGCCCGCAAGCGCCGCCGTCCGGTACCACGTGAGCGCTTCCGTTGCATCGCGGGGGACGCCCGCGCCGGTGCTGTAGAGCTTGCCGAGAAACAGCATCGCGGGCGTGCTGCCGCCCTCGGCGAGGTGCCGCAGCTCGGAGAGATAGGCTGAGGCGTCGTCGCCCACGCGCCAGACGGTCAACATGCCGTCGGTCCCCGGCTGGCGTGCCTCGATCTCCTGGATGAGTTGGCTCGTTTCCGTCACGGGCGTGCCGTCGATGGCGGTAACGAAATCGCCGAACCTCAGGCCCGCCAGCGCGGCCGGCCCGCCCGGCGTCGTTTCGGTGACGAACACGCCGGTGTGCCGCCTGAGACCCAGCGTGAACGCCAGCATCGGATCGGTCACGCTGTCGAAGCGGACGCCGATGTAGGAGAGCGTCTCGTAGCCGGGCCACGGCTCGAAACGGATCGGCACCTCGATCGTCCGCCCCGTCAGCCGCGCGCCCTGTCCGGGTGCGCCGCCCGTATCCGCCGGCGGAAACGGCAGGTCGGGCATAGCGGGCGTCTGACTGTTCGCCCCGCCGCCGGTGGGGGGCGGCAGAAGGCGGATGATGTCCCGGCCGCCATCGGCTTCCAGAACCACGGATCGTTGCCCCCAGGTGACGGCGGCTTCCGCCCCCGGCTCCATGGCGGAAACGGGAAGATAGAGGACGAAACCGCAGACGAGCCAGATGGCCGCGGCAAGCGCCGTGATGGACAGTCCTCTCATGGATCGAAGGCCCCGCGTGTCTGGGATTGGCCTATCTCTACCGTTACCTGAAATACGGAGCAACCGAGGCGCATTGCCCACGCTCCGGAGCCCCGTTTTCCGGCCGGAGCTGCCGGTGGATCCTGCGCCACAGCACCTCGATTCGGCCAAACAATACTGTAGCATCAGCGCCTTGAACTGCGCGGAATGAGCCCTGGATGCGGCCAGGGGCTTGGGTTAGGAGAAGCGCAAGAGGGTCTCGTGCCGCCAAGGTCGACGATGGCGTTTTACAACGGAAGAACGCGCGGTGTGCTGCCGATGGGCGCGGTCTGTGCGGCGCTGCTGGGTGTCCTCGTGGCAAGCGTCGCGACGCGGGCCGCATTGGCATTCGACGCCCGCGACATCGAGCCCAGCGTCTACAAGATCTATTCCTTCATCCCCGAAGACGGAAATCAGTACAGCATTTCGTCCGGCTCGGGGTTCCTCGTCTCCGGCCGGCGCCAGGTGGTGACGAACGTCCACGTGGTCGAGGGCGGCGAGCGCATTTACATCGCCTTTCTCGAAAAAGGGGAGGCCAAGCTCGTCGAGGCGCGCCGCACGCAGAGCCGGCCCGATGTCGATCTGGCGCTTCTCGAAGCGCGCGAGGATCTGCCGGGCATCCCGCTGACGCTTGGCGAATACGAGCCGGATAAGCTTGCCGACGTGATTGCGATCGGCTTTCCGGGCGCGGCCAATCTCAACAAGGAGCTGGTGCCGGAAACCGATGTGCGCGGCGTGCCGCTGACCGATCTCGAATCCACGCTCACGACCGGCGTCGTCTCGCGCATGACCTTTACCAACCTGAAGCTGAACCCGGGCCAGCTCGTGAGCGCGCGGACCGTCCAGCATAACTCGGCTATCAACCCCGGCAGCAGCGGCGGACCGCTGCTCGACGCGTGCGGCTACGTCGTAGGCATCAATACGCTGCAAGGCGTCAACGCGCAGGGTCTCTTCTTCTCCATTCATGCAAGCGAGCTTGCGCGCTTTCTCGGCGAAGCGAACCTTCGATATGCCTCGACCTCGCGCCCCTGCGCGAAGGGCGTCTTTGCGAGCGCATTCGTGCCGCTCTTCGTTGGATTGACAGGGGCCCTCGCGCTTGCCGTCGTCTTGGTCTTCCGCCGCGAAAGCGCGTTGGCCGTTATCGGTTCGGCGAGGGCGACGCTTGCGGACTGGCCTGCAATGGCGCACGCGAAGGAGCTCGTCGGGGCATGGATGCAGCGGAGGGCGGCCGGGAACAGCCTGCCGCCCGCGCTCTATCTCCACCCCGAGAAGGGCGGCCCCACCGTGCGCGTCGGCGCGGGCGAGCGGCCGCGCATCGTGGGCCGTGGCCCTGGCGTCGATGTCGTCGTTCCCGACGACACCGTCTCCAAGGTGCACGCGAGCGTTGCCTACGATCGCGCCACGGGCCGCCTGCGTGTGCGCGATCTCGGCTCGTCGAACGGCACTTTCGTCGACGGCGAACGCATCGCTTCGGTGGAAGCTGCGATCGGCGCGCGTCTCCGGCTCGGGACCGTCGATTACACGATATCGCCGGACCCCGCGGACGAAACCGCCGCGGGCGGTTGGATGCTTTCCGGCTTCGATGCATCGGGTCGCGCGGTGCAGTTCACGCTGGAGCCCGCGCGCGATCCGCAAGGCCGCGTCACGCCGACCGTTTGGACACTCGGCCGCGATCCCGCGCGTGCCGGTTTCGTCATCGACGATCCGAGCGTATCGTCCTTGCACGCCGAGCTGACGGTCGAGGCCGACGACGTTCTGCGCCTGCGGGACGCCGGTTCGATGAACGGCACCCACATCGACGGCGAGAGCATCGGTGAAAGGACTGTGATCCTCGACACCGCGGGGCAGGATATTGCGTTCGGCACGGCGCGTCTCAGGCTGTCGCGGCTCGCGACCTGAGGGCCGGAGCGCGCCATCCCGCTAACGCTTGAGCAGCGTCGCGATCTTCCGGCGAACGGGAAGCGGCATCGCCTCCACGCCGCGCTTCACCACGCCGCGCAATCCGCGCAGATAAAGCGTCGTGTACAGGCGGCCGATGGGTGAGAGAGGCACCGCCCAGTCGCGCACCGCGACGGACGAATCCGCCCATTCCCACTTGTAATCGTAGCCCGGCGGCAGGAAGTCGAAGCCCGTCATGCCGTCGGCGAGGGCGCGGCGAATGCTGTCTTCCATCAAAAGCGCGCCCGCTGCAGCCTTCTCGTAGGCGAGATCGTACGTGACGATGTGAATGGCGGACCGCCCTTTGCACCGCACGCCAACCTCGATGGCCGCCGTGTGTCCGCCGGACGCGAGAGCGGCGACATAACAGCCGGCGGGCCGCGTCTCGGCGCGCGAGACGTCTGCGAAAAATCGCGCTGTCCTCGGGTCCGAAAACGCCCGCGAGTAAAGCCCCCGCGCGTCGAGCCATACGGCCTTGTAGGCAAAGGCGAGGGCGGTCAGCGTCTCCGCTTCAGCGCCACGCGTACGGTAATCGAATGCCAGGGCGCCGCGTTCTGAAAGTCGGCGCCGTTGCCGGCTGCGGTTGCGCCGCGCGCTACCCGAATGCCGCTGGATGAGCGTCTCGAAAGCCTCCACGCCCTCCAACGACAGATAGGGCGCTTGTGCCTCGCTCACCATGAGCGCGCCCATGTCCGCCAGCAGCGGAGCGATGTTCGAATCTTCGCGCACGC
The DNA here is from genome assembly GCA_035445405.1 of Hyphomicrobium sp. Classification (GTDB taxonomy): domain Bacteria; phylum Pseudomonadota; class Alphaproteobacteria; order Rhizobiales; family Hyphomicrobiaceae; genus Hyphomicrobium_C. Next base: position 3,541 of record DAOMQQ010000116.1, on the reverse strand, counting down.
GCCTCAGGCGAAGCGCACCCGCACCCGTGCGGCTCGCCGCAAAGTCCAGTGCCGCCCGCAAAAGGGCGGCACCCTCGCCATCGGGCAGGGTGTCGATAAGGGCGTCGCCGTACTGGCCGACCGGCTCCCCCATCCACTCGAGCTGCGTCAGCGGGCCGACGCGCTCCGCCACGAGCGGAAGAACCAGGACGAGACGCCCGTCGATGTGGGCCGTGACGATGGCGAGCGTCGCGCCGCGCTCACCCGCGGCGGGGAGGAAATGATTGGCCCAGTGCCAAAGCCAGTTGAAGGTCTGGAACAGATGGATGTCGCGGCCTGCCCTCTCGAACAGCGCGTTCCATGAGGTTTCGAGCGCGTCGAAACCATCGCGGGTCGATACGAGATCGAGCGTTGCGTGGGCCACGGTTTGCGAGACGAAGGGCACGGGCGGGGCGGCTTCGTCCAAGGCCGGCCTCTCGCATGCGAGGGCGATGACTGACATGAAACTCAGGGTTCCTTAACTATAGCCCTTGGGCGGGCCCAGTGCCGTTGGGGCCGGCGGGCTCCGTATTCTCCCTGAGTGTCGCGGAAAAAAGATAACGTATTGGTTACACCGTCAGACCTGCGCGATTTCGACCAGCGACAAGCTCACCAGCAGCGCGACGAGCACCCAGAGCGCAAACGCGCCCCGCCGGGTTGGGGCGGCCCGGCCCATCAGGGCGGCAAGGGCGATGACGAACGCCCCGGTGAGGTTGATGACGACGAGCCCCGCAAGCCCGAGCCCGCGCGAGCCCGCCCAAGCCCCCTCGATGTACGTCGCGCCCGCCACGCCGACGAGGAGCGCGCCCACGATGCGCGGCCAGAAGCCGCTCGCCGAAGCGGGAAGCCCGAAGGCTCGGATCGTGCTCATCGGTGCGAGCAGAAGCAGGACACCGCCGGCAAACTTGAGAAGCGTTTCGAGCCACAGGAGCTGCTGCACGGCGGAGCCTGGATGAAGCGAAAAAGACGTAGGCTGAAATTGAAAAGCACCGATTGAAACGGCTTACTGGCCGGCCGCGTCTTTCTGCTTCTCCCACCAGTCGCTTGAACCGAACGAGGGCCCGCTATCGCTTCCGCCGCCGTCGAGCCATCCGCTGAACAGGCCCTCTTCCTTGACGACTTGCTTCTTCGGTGCCTCGAAGTTGCCTTCGAGAAGGCGCCCGAGCTCGGTTTTGATCTCGCGTGTCCTGCGGTCCGTGCAGTAGTTCGGGTCTTCGCCGGCAGCTTTGGCCACGCCGTTGTGCGCCACGTCGTAGGTTTGCTGGAGCTTCGCCATCTGTTCCGGCATCGCGCCAAGGGCAGCCTCATGAGCCAGATAGTTCGAGCGGACCATGCCCGGATCGAAATTATAGCCGCACCTTGTCGCGCGTGCGGTCACGGCGCCTGCGTGAAACGCTCGTTCGCCAGGATCGGCTGCGACGCTCGCTTGCCCTGCCGGGGTCGTGGGCGCGGCCTCGCTGCCGAGGATCGACGCCGTCGACACGCCGCCACCGCCCGAGCAGCCGGCAAGCCCGACGGCGAGCATCAGAAAGGGTAGCGAACGGCGAAGCATGGGGTCCCCCCGGAGATTGCCCAAAAAAACAGCGCAGGTTTGCGCCCTTTTTGGGGTGAGGTCAACGCGTGGGGGCGGTAACCCTGTGCGCAAACGGATGGCGTCGCAGGGCCGGGATGACAGGGGGAAAGCGTTATCGCATCAGCGCCCGCATGGCCTCGTCGAGCCCTCCCAGCGTCATGGGGAACATCCGCCCCTCGACCAACCGGTGGACGAGACCGATCGAGGGCGTATAGCCCCAATGCTGCTCCGGCACGGGATTGAGCCACACCGTCTGTGGATAGGTCGCCATGATGCGCTGAAGCCAGACGGCGCCCGCTTCGTCGTTCATATGCTCCACGGCCCCGCCCACGTGCGTGATCTCGTATGGGCTCATCGACGCGTCGCCGACGAAGATAACTTTGTAGTCGGACGGATAGGTGTTGAGCACCTGCCAGGTCGGGATCGTCTCGCTCCAGCGGCGCGCGTTGTCGCGCCAGACGCTCTCGTAGAGACAGTTGTGGAAATAGTAGTATTCGAGGTGCTTGAACTCGCTGCGCGCGGCTGAGAACAGCTCCTCGGCCGTTTGCACGTGCCAGTCCATCGATCCGCCGACGTCGAAGAACATCAGCACCTTGACGGCGTTGCGCCGGGCTGGCCGCAGCGCGAGATCGAGATAGCCTTTACGCGCCGAGCCCTGAATGGTGCCGTCGAGATCGAGCTCCTCCGCGGCACCCTCGCGCGCAAAGCGCCGAAGCCGTCTCAGCGCCACCTTGATGTTGCGAACGCCAAGCTCGATGTCGCCCGCGAGATCGCGAAACTCGCGCTTGTCCCAGACCTTGATCGCGCGCCGGTGACGGCTTTCCTTTTGTCCGATGCGGATTCCGGCCGGATTGTAGCCGTAGGCGCCGAACGGCGACGTACCGCCCGTGCCGATCCACTTGTTCCCGCCCTGATGGCGGCCCTGCTGTTCCTCAAGGCGCTTACGCAGCGCCTCCATGATTTCGTCCCAGCCGCCGAGCGCCTCGATCTCCGCCTTCTCTTCGTCGGTGAGATGGAGATGCGACAGCGCCTTGAGCCAATCTTCGGGAATCTCCGCGGTGTCGGCCTCGCTCATGAGGTCGAGGCCCTTGAAGACGTGCCCGAACACGCCGTCGAAACGGTCGAGGTACCGCTCGTCCTTCACCAGCACTGCGCGCGACAGATAATAGAAATCCTCCACGCGTCCGCCAGCGACGTTGGCGTCCATCGCTTCGAGCAGCGTCAGATATTCCTTGAGCGTGACGGGCACGCGCGCGTCTTTAAGAGCGCGGAAGAATGTCGCGAACATGGGTCTCTCCTTCGTCCCAGCATATAAGGCGAGGCGGTGCGGGAGAAACACGAAAGCGACCGCAAACACCATCCCTCCCCCCCTTGTGGGGGAGGTTAGGAGGGGGGGGATCCCAGACCGTCTGTTGTCTGGCTTCCCCCCACCCCCTGCCCCCTCCCCACAAGGGGGAGGGGAAAACAAAGAAGCCGCCCCGAGGGGCGGCTTCCTGTTCGGTTCGTGATCTCGACTTCGATTAGAAGTTGATGAGAGCACCAGCCTTGACATACTGGAAGTCTTCGACGCTGTTACCCGTTGCCGAGAGAAGAGCATCGTCATAAGAGAGGTGACGGTAGCTGATCCACAGCGACATGGCGGCCGCATCGATCTCCTGCACGATGCCAAGACCCCACACGTCGAGATCGCCCTGGAGCAAGTCGTCTTCGCTGACGTTCAGGTACTCACCGTAGAACACGGTTGCGCCGAGCGGGTTCAGGTTACGACGAAGGCCAGCCTTGACGTAGTAGGTGTCAGACTCGAAGCTTGCACCACCAGCAAAATCCAGCTCGTTGTTGCCGTAGGCACCGTAGACGAAGAGACCCGTCGGGATGTGCTGCAGGTAGGCACCGATCTGGAAGTACTGCGTGTCAGGATCGCCGAAGCCGCCAGCGATCGTGTTCGGGAAG
>DAOMQQ010000115.1:0-8265 GCA_035445405.1 Hyphomicrobium sp. | reverse complement strand
GTTCGGGCGGTCGATATGGTTGAGCGAGGACGAACGGCCGCCCCGGCGTACGCCATGGATTTTCAGGAGCGCGGGATGCGGGAGAGAAGCCGGTTGCGCGGCGGCCGTTGGCTGGCGGGCGTGCTGCTCGCGGTTTGGGCAGGAGGGGCGCTGGCCGGCGGCGACGTGCCCGCGGGGCCCTCGGCACCGCAGGGGGAAAGCGGCCTGCCGCTTCCCCGCTTCGTCAGCCTCAAGGCGGACCGCGTGAACCTGCGCTCCGGCCCCGGCACCGACTATCCGACGGCATGGGTGTATCGGCGCGCGGGCCTGCCGCTCGAGGTGCTGGGCGAGTTCGAGGCTTGGCGGCAGGTGCGCGATGCGGAAGGCGCCACGGGCTGGATTCTCCAGTCCCTGCTTTCGGGCCGGCGCACGGCGCTCGTCGCGCCGTGGGATGTGAAATCCGGCGAAGCCGCCCCGCAGATTCCGATTCGCTTGAGCGACAGCGAGAGCTCGCGTCCTGTGGTGATGGTGGAAGCCGGCGTGATCGCCAATGTCCACACCTGCGACAGCCGCTGGTGCCGCGTGACGATCGACCGCTATCGGGGATACGTCCCCCAGAAGCAGCTCTGGGGGGTCTACGAAAACGAAATCGTGCGATGACCGTGTGAGACCGCGGGGACGCCCCGCGTCACGGTTTCGGCACCAGCCGCACGACCACGTCGATATGGCTCACGCGCATGCCCTCGGGCGGCTCCGGCAGGCCGTCGACGCGGATCGAGTCGCCGGGGATGTCCATCAGCTCGCCCTTGGCCTCGATGAAGAAATGATTGTGGTTCGACGTGTTCGTGTCGAAGTAGGCCTTGCCGCCGTCGATCGCGAGCTCGCGAAGAAGGCCCGCGCCCGTGAATTGATGCAGCGTGTTGTAGACGGTCGCGAGCGAGACGTGCTCGCCGGCCGAGAGCGCTTCGGCGTGGAGAATCTCTGCCGACACGTGCCGGTCTTCGCCGCCGAACAGCAGCGCGCCGAGCGCGACGCGCTGGCGGGTGGGGCGCAGTCCGGCTTTCCGCAGGCGCTCTGCAATGGCGGCTTGCGGAGGCGCAAGGATGCCTTCGGCGGAAGTATCTTCGCCGAGATCTGTCGTCAGAGCGTCGGAGGCCTCGTCCATCATGCCGTGCGGTCTGCTCATGGTGCCATTCTGTTCTACGCGGAACCGTGGCCGCAGCAAGGGGCACAAATGCGCCGTTGGCGGCCTTCTCCGGCCACCGGCCGGATTCTGCGAACGAATTCAGTATAAGATTTGCCGGGGTTAACTGCAACCGCGGACCAACGTGCTGTTAACGCGCACATTTTCTCCGAGGTTCCTGTAAGTCGCGATCCGGTGGCCTCCTTTGGCACAAGACGACCCTTTGGACAATACGTCACCTTTTCCATGCCCTTACTTGACGCTGGCTAGGATAATCGTTTGAACGTCAAGCGAATGTGCTAGGACAACGCGGTTCAAGAGCGGACGCGCGCCACACACGACGGCGTCGTGTCGGGGGATTATCAAAGGACGAAGCTGAAAAATGGCCGAGCGCCGTTCGAGCTACGATTTCGACGACTTGCTGACGTGTGGACGCGGAGAGCTGTTCGGGCCGGGCAATGCACAACTGCCGCTGCCGCCCATGTTGATGTTCGACCGCATCGCCCATATTTCCGACACAGGTGGTGCGCACGGAAAAGGCCAAGTGGTTGCTGAACTCGCGGTCGAGGGCAACGAGCGCCTGGACTGGTTCTTCAAGTGCCATTTCCAAGGCGATCCGGTGATGCCGGGATGCTTGGGCCTGGACGCGCTCTGGCAGCTCACGGGCTTCTTCCTCGGCTGGCTCGGCGCGCCGGGACGCGGCCGTGCGCTGGGCGTGGGCGAGGTGAAGTTTACGGGGATGGTCCTCCCGTCCGTGCGCAAAGTCGAGTATGTGGTGGACCTGAAGCGAGTCATTTTGCGCCGCCTGAAGCTGGCCATCGCGGATGGTACGCTCAAGGCGGACGGAGAAGTCATCTACACCGCGACGGATCTGCGCGTTGGCCTGTTCGAAACGGGCGAAGCGCCGGCCGCCGGATGAAGCCGCAGGCACACGGCCGCGGACTGAGGCGGCTTAACGAGCGGCGAAGAAAGGGTTGTCGATGAGACGGGTTGTCGTCACCGGCATGGGTATCGTGTCCTCGATCGGGAACTCGACGCAGGAGGTGCTCGCCTCTCTGCGGGAGGCGAAATCCGGCATTTCCCGTGCGGAAAAGTATGCCGAGCTCGGCTTCCGTTGCCAGGTGCACGGCGAGCCCCAGCTCGACTGGGAATCGCAGGTGCCGAGGAAGCCGAAGCGTTTCATGGAGACGGGCGTCGGTTGGAACTACATCGCCATGGATCAGGCGATCCGCGATGCCGGTCTCGAGCCCAACGAGGTCGTGAACGAGCGCACCGGCATCATCGTCGGCTCCGGCGGCCCCTCGACACGCGCCATCGTGCGCGCGGCTGACGTCACGCGCGAAACCAATCCCAAGAAGGTCGGCCCCTTCGAGGTGCCGAAGGCGATGTGCTCGGGCCCCTCTGCGGCTCTCGCCACCAGCTTCCAGATCAAGGGCACGAACTATTCGATCTCGTCGGCCTGCGCCACGTCCTCTCACTGCATCGGCAACGCTGCGGAGCTGATCCAGTGGGGCAAGCAGGACGTGATGTTCGCGGGCGGCTGCGAGGAGCTGGACTGGACGCTCTCGGTGCTGTTCGACGCCATGGGCGCCATGTCGTCCGACTTCAACGCGACGCCGGAGAAGGCGAGCCGCGCCTACGACAAGAACCGCGACGGGTTCGTGATCGCGGGGGGCGCCGGCGTGGTCGTGCTCGAGGAGCTGGAGCGGGCCAAGGCCCGTGGGGCGAAGATCTACGGCGAGATCGTGGGATACGGCGCAACCTCCGACGGCCACGATATGGTGGCCCCGTCGGGAGAGGGCGCGGCCCGCTGTATGCGCCTGGCGCTTCAAGGCTTTGACGGCCGCGGCATCGGCCCCGTGGACTACATTAACCCTCACGGCACCGGCACGCCCGTCGGCGACGTGAAGGAGATCGAGGCGATCCGCGAAGTGTTCGCCGGGCAGGAGATTCCGAAGATCTCGGCGACCAAGTCGCTGACGGGCCATTCGCTGGGCGCCATTGGTGTCCAGGAAGCCATTTTTTCGCTTCTTATGATGAACAATAGGTTTCTTTGCGAAAGCGCGAATATCGAGGAGCTGGATCCGGCCTTTGAGGACATGCCGATCCTTCGCAGCCGCCTCGATAACGTTTCGCTTAACTGTGTCCTTTCGAACAGCTTCGGTTTCGGCGGAACAAATGCGACTTTGGCCTTCCGCCGATATGATGGCTGACATCTTCATGTACGAGCCTTCGGCGACAGGGCGCACGGCGCCCCCGCAAGGAAGGCCCGGTTATGAGACTTTGCAGGAATGGAAGCGGCTGGTTCGAGATCGGCCGCAGAGTAGATGTGGGTGTGGGGTCGACAATGACCGAATTTGATCCATCGAAAGCAGGGCCCCTTCTCGCGGGTAAGCGCGGACTGATCATGGGCGTCGCCAATGACAGGTCGATCGCCTGGGGCATTGCCCGCGCGCTCGCGGGCCAGGGCGCGGAGCTCGCCTTCAGCTATCAGGACGGCGCGTTCGGCCGCCGCGCGGTGCCCCTCGCCCAGTCGCTGGGCTCGAAGATCATCGAGCCGGCAAACGTGCTCGATCTCGCCACCATCGATAACGTCTTCGCGCGCATCAAGGAAGAGTGGGGCAGCCTCGACTTCGTGGTCCACGCGCTCGCCTTCTCCGATCCGCGCGAGCTCGCGGGCCGCTACGTCAACACCACGCGCGACAACTTCACCAACACGATGGTGATCTCGTGCTTCTCGTTCACCGAGATCGCGCAGCGCGCCATGGCGCTGATGCCGAACGGCGGGTCGCTGCTGACGCTGAGCTACGGCGGCGCGACGCGCTCGGTGCCGTCCTACAACGTGATGGGTGTCGCCAAGGCTGCCCTCGAAGCTTCCGTCCGCTATCTCGCGGCCGACCTCGGTCCGCAGGGCATCCGCGTCAACGCGCTCTCGGCAGGTCCGATGCGCACGCTCTCGGGTGCCGGCGTTTCCGACGCCCGCGTGATCTTCAACTTCCAGAAAGAGAACGCGCCGCTCCGGCGCACGCCGAGCCTCAACGACGTCGGCGGCTCCGCGCTCTATCTGATTTCCGATCTGTCGGCGGCCGTGACGGGCGAGGTGCATTTCGTCGACTGCGGCTACAGCACCATCTCCATGCCGACGCTCGAAGCGCTGAAGAGCGCCGAGCAGGAAGCGACCGCCGCCGCGGCCGGCCGCTCGCCGCCCGAGGCGGCGGAGTGATCGTCATGGTTTGACAAGGAAAACGGCCGGCAGCCCCGGCCGTTTTTTTTATGAGGTCGGGGTGGCGCGTCTCCGCGCGTCTCGAGGTCGGCCCCTCTCCCACCCACGAAGACGTTGTGCTGCTGGCGCGTTTCGACCTCGCCGAAGATGGCCGCTAGGCAGTTGAGCTAGACCATGATCGCTTCAGGCCCTATCAGCCTGAAGCGTGAATCATCGGTCTCACCAAAGAGATAGAGCGTGATCCCGATTCAATCGAAAATGATCACGCTCTAAGAGGATAGGCCGGCGTGGAAACGCCCGCAGTCGGGATCTGCAAGGCAGTGGCATGGATCGTGAGCATCGCGATCCGTCCGGGCGAGAAATTGCCCGAGCAAAGACGGATTTCAGACGCGGCCAGCGAATAGTGAACCCTCGCCTCGCTCCCTGGCTTGACCGCAAGCCGGCCGCCCGGCAGACAGGACCCCTCATGATCGGCGTTTTCGATTCCGGCCTCGGCGGATTGACCGTGCTCGGCGCCTTGGCCCGGCGCTTTCCCGACGTCTCCTTCGTCTATCTCGGCGATCACGCGCGCGTGCCTTACGGGGACCGCGCGTCCGAAGAAATCATCGACCTGACGAAGGCCGGCACGGAAGCGCTGTTCAAGCAGGGCTGCCGCCTCGTCGTGCTCGGCTGCAACACAGCGACCGCCGTCGCCGCGCGCCGCCTGCAGCAGGAATGGCTGCCGACGACGCCGTGGAAGGCCGAGGGGCGCAACGTGCTCGGCATCGTCGCGCCCACCGTCGAGGCCGCGACGCAGACGCCCTGGGCCGTCACCTCTCCGCAGTATCCGCAGAAGTTTCTCACCGACCGCATCGCCGTGTTCGGCACCACCCGCACCATCGCCTCGGGCGTCTATGCGGAGGAGATCGGGAAGCGCTGCCCGAAGGTCACGGTCATCCAGCAGGTGTCGGCTGAGCTAGCCGGCGCCATCGAGGACGGCGCGAGCGAAGAAGACCTGGACCGCCTCGTGAAGCGCGCGATCGACGGCGTGCTCGCGCAGTCGGACGGTGAGCCGCCGCATCGCGCCATTCTCGGCTGCACGCACTTTCCGCTGGTCGAGCACCTTTTCCGCCAGCACCTCCCGCCCGCGACTCGCATCCTTTCCCAGCCGGAAGTCGTGGCCGATAGCCTGGAAGACTATCTCTCGCGCCACGCCCACTATACCGAGGCGTCGCAGCCGCCGTCGGCCCCCATCCTGTTCACCACCGGCGAGCCGGACGCGATCACGCGGCGCGCGCGCATCTTTTCAAAAGAGCCTCTCGCGTTCGCGCGCATCGAGATCTGACGCCCACGCCTTCAATCCCCATCGCCCAAGCGCTACATGTCTGCCCGAGCGCGTCGATCCTGTGCGTCTGGCGAGAACGGTGAACGGAGATTTTGCGATGGCTGAAACCGCCCCCGTCTGCGACTTCGGCTGGAAAGCGCCGGCGTTCGCCCTTCCTGCGACCGACGGCAAGGTCTACACGCTGGATGAGCTCAAGGGGCCGAACGGCACCCTCGTCATGTTCATCTGCAACCATTGTCCTTACGTGCAGGCCGTCCTGGACCGGATCGTGCGCGACGCGCGCGAGCTTTCAGGGCTCGGCGTCGCCAGCGTCGCCATCTCCTCGAACGATGCCGCGACCTACCCCGAGGACAGTTTTCCGCTGATGGCGGAGGTTGCGGCCGCTCACGGCTTCCCGTTTCCCTACCTCTACGACGAGAGCCAGGACGTCGCGCGCGCCTACGGCGCCGTCTGCACGCCGGACTTTTTCGGCTTCAATCGCGATCTCGAGCTGCAATATCGCGGGCGGCTGGATTCGAGCGGTCGGGCGCCCGGGCCCGTTTCGGCACGGCGCGAGCTGTTCGAGGCCATGAAGAGGGTGGCCGAGACCGGCCAGGGCCCGGCCGAGCAGGTGCCCTCGATGGGCTGCTCGATCAAGTGGCGGGAGCTCTGATCCGGGCGCCCGCGGGCCGCGAAACCTCCCGAAATCGGCCAAATCCGTTGACCGAGGATGGCTGTCGCAGCTATAGACCTGCCACTGGACCGCTCGAAACTCGTGTTTCGGGCGGCAAATGTATTTGCGCTCGCGCGAAATCGCGCGGGAGCAGGCAGCCCGGGAGCGCCTCGGGAGACGCCGAGGTTAGCATCGGGCGAGCCGCGCCAACGGGACGGCCCCCAAAGAGAAGGATAGCGTTTAATGGCCAATACGAAGTCGGCAAAGAAGGCACAGCGTCAGGCGACGCGCCGGACCGCGGTCAACAAGACCCGCCGTTCCGCGATGCGCGGCACCGTTCGCAAGGTCGAGGAAGCCATCGCATCGGGCGACAAGGCTGCGGCTGCGGCGGCTCTGAAGGTGGCCGAGCCGTCTCTGGTGCGCACCGCTCAGAAGGGCGTGCTTCACCCGCGTACGGCGAGCCGGAAGGTGTCGCGTCTCGCGCAGCGCGTGAAGGCAATGGCCTGATCGCGGAGTTATCCGCGAGACTCTCGTGGGGAACCGTCTGTCCGTTTGCGGAATGTGATCTGTTCGCCACAGGGAAGACCATGAGATGGAATCGCCGCACCATCGCCCGCGCATCTAAGTCGCGGATTCTTCGGGGCCGCATCGCGCCACCCCCGAGCGGCGCCCCAGGGGCGGCATAATCCTCCCCCTACCCACACAAACAAAAAAGTAACCATGCGGCGCTCGACAAACGAGCGCCGCATTTCTTTTTGGCCCTCCCGCGACGCGCGACGAATAAGCTTGCGCCTCAAGGTCTTTCCCCACTGCACCTGTGGACAGGACTCAAGTTTTCCACCTTGGACGCACACGCTGTCCTCGGCTTGGCCGGGGCTTCTCCACCCGTTCGCCAGCTTGCGAAGTGGTTACCAACCCGTTAAAAGAGACCTTGTCAGCGCGGCGGGGCGGATCGTGGTAAACACCCAGTATCGCCACGCCCTGACTCGGGATTTGTTTGCGTAGCGTCATCCTGATTTCTTCAGTCATTCAGTGAAGTGTGAGTATCACGCTCAAGTATGGCGGGGTGCTCGCAATGAATTCTGGAAGGCTGCAAAGATTTATTTGGTTTTGACTTGTCGATCGTTGGTGTCGGCCCTTTAGGGCTGATGCTGGAAGTTGGAGTTAAAGGGTTGGCCGGAAGCGTCAAAATCGAGGATGTCCCCGCCGAGACGGCATGGGAGCGCCTCAAAACCGACGCCGGTTCTGCTCTGGTCGATGTGCGGACGCGTGCGGAATGGACGTTTGTTGGCCTGCCGGATCTCGAGAGCCTTGGCAAGCAGGTGCTGGCCGTCGAGTGGCAAACATTTCCGGACAACCGGGTCGATCCGGATTTCGCCGGAAAGCTCGCCTCGTTGCTCGAGCAAGTCGGCGTGGCGAAAGATGCGGAAGTGTTCTTCCTGTGCCGCTCCGGGGCACGGAGCCAGGCGGCTGCAGGTGCGATGGCCGATGCGGGCTACACGCGCTGCCGCAACGTGGCGGACGGCTTCGAAGGGCCCCTGGGCCCTGACAGGAAGCGAGGAGCCGTCTCAGGCTGGAAGGCGGCTGGGTTGCCCTGGCGACAGGGATAGGACGAGCGGTTTTTTAAAGGATTGGCGACGTTTCCGTTTGGGCGAACGGGGCGCGTCATGAGGCTTCTGCCTTGGAAAAAGGCAGAAATAACAAGTGCGGGGTACAAGCAATGCAAGCGATCTCTAAAGCGGAGCTGTCTTTCGAGACAACCGAACGGCCTCAGCGGAGCGTGTCGGCACGCACCGATGCGGTGGGACTGGCCGGTGCGGGCCAGGCTGCGGTGACCGAAGGCACGGGAGCTGAGGGCAAGGGCGCGAAGGTGCGCGCAACGCTGCGTGCACGCCTCGGCGACG
>DAOMQQ010000114.1:0-8300 GCA_035445405.1 Hyphomicrobium sp. | reverse complement strand
GTCCCGCGCACGGACACCTACATCGAGAAAGAAGCCGACATCAACGAGCAGATCGACCGCATGCGCCATGCGGCGACGCGCGCGCTTCTCGAACGCGACGACGTGATCATAGTGGCGTCGGTCTCGTGCATCTACGGTATCGGCTCGGTCGAGACCTACACGGCGATGACGTTCGCGGTGAAGGTGGGCGAGCGCCTCTCGCGCGACCAGCTCCTCGCCGATCTCGTCGCCCTGCATTACAAGCGCAACGACGCCGCGTTCGTACGCGGCAGCTTCCGCGCGCGCGGCGACACCGTGGAGGTCTTCCCGGCCCACTACGAGGACCGTGCCTGGCGCATCTCTCTCTTCGGCGACGAGGTCGAGAACATCGTCGAGTTCGATCCCCTGACGGGGCAGAAGACCGACGACCTCGCGCTCGTGAAGTTCTACGCCAACTCGCACTACGTGACGCCGAAGCCGACGCTTCAGCAGGCCATCAAGAGCATCAAGACCGAGCTCAAGCAGCGCCTCAACGAGTTGTATGATACCGGCAAGCTTCTGGAGGCCCAGCGCCTGGAGCAGCGCACCGTCTTCGACATGGAGATGATGGAAGCGACGGGCTCCTGCGCCGGCATCGAGAACTACTCGCGCTATCTGACCGGCCGCAATCCGGGCGATCCGCCGCCCACGCTGTTCGAGTACCTGCCCGACAACGCGCTCGTGTTCGTGGACGAAAGCCACGTCACCGTACCGCAGATCGGCGGCATGTTCCGCGGCGACTACCGGCGCAAGGCGACGCTCGCGGAGTACGGATTCCGCCTGCCCTCCTGCATGGACAATCGCCCGCTTCGGTTCGAGGAGTGGGACGCCATGCGCCCGCAGACGGTCGCGGTGTCCGCAACGCCCGGCGGCTGGGAGCTGAACGAAACCGGCGGCGCGTTCGCCGAGCAGGTCATCCGCCCCACCGGCCTCATCGACCCCGTCGTCGAGGTGCGCCCGGCGAAAAGCCAGGTCGACGACCTCCTGGACGAGGTGCGCCAAGTCGCGAAGAAAGGGTATCGCGCGCTCGTCACCACGCTCACCAAGCGCATGGCCGAGGATCTCACCGAGTACATGCACGAAGCGGGCATCCGCGTGCGCTACATGCACTCCGACATCGAGACGCTGGAGCGCATCGAGATCATCCGCGACCTGCGTCTCGGCGCGTTCGACGTGCTGATCGGCATCAACCTCCTGCGCGAGGGCCTCGACATCCCCGAGTGCGCGCTGGTCGCTATCCTCGACGCCGACAAGGAAGGCTTCCTGCGCAGCGAAACCTCGCTCGTGCAGACCATCGGCCGCGCCGCGCGCAACGTGGACGGCCGCGTGATCCTCTACGCGGATACGATCACGGGCTCGATGGAACGCGCCATGGCGGAAACCGACCGGCGCCGCGAGAAGCAGCTCGCCTACAACGTCGAGCACGGCATCACGCCCGAAAGCATCAAGCGCAACATCCAGGACGTTCTGTCGTCGGTCTACGAGCAGGACCACGTGACGGTCGACTCCGGCCTCGCCGACAGCCCGTCCGTGGGCCACAACCTCACGGTCGTGATCGCCGACATGGAGCGGCGCATGAAGGACGCCGCCGCCGATCTCGAATTCGAAACCGCCGCGCGCCTGCGCGACGAGATCAAGCGCCTGCGGGAAACGGAGCTTGCCATCTCCGACGATCCGCTCGCGCGCCAGACCGACGTCGAGAAGCAGGCCGGCCGCTTCGACGGTGACCGCAAGTACGGCGAGAAGGCCAACATGCCTGCGACGACCGGCAAACGGCGAGGTTCCCCCCCTCCCAACCTCCCCCCCCACAAGGGGGGAGGAGCCCCGTCGGAGTCCGACGGTGGACGCAATTCCCCTCCCCCTGGTGGGGAGGGGTTAGAGGTGGGGGGAGTCCCGCCCTCGCGTATCAGCGGCGAATACGAGCCCGTACAGCCGTCCTATGCGCAGTCCTCCTCGCGCGTCCGCAAGCCCTCTCTCGACGACATGGGTCCCGGCACCGATCGCCCGCTGCCGCGCCGTCCCGACGTCGATCCCAGGACCAAAGCCGGCGCGTTCGGCGAGAACGTGCGCGGGCCCCACAAGCCGACGCTCGACGAAATGGGCCCCCACGCTTCGCTGCCGGTGAAACAGAAGGGCGCGCCGCTGCCAAAGAAGCCGGATCTCACGGCAAAGCCGGCGCGCACCGTCGAGATCGAAACCGAAAGCGAGCAGAAACGCCGCAAAGGCCGCGCCCGCAAGACGGGACGGCCAGGCGCCTAAGGATCGTGACTAAACGTGTCGCGGACTGTTATGAACGCACAGGCGAAGATAGTTGTCCATTGAGTGATCTTTGAAACCACCAAGCGAAAATGGCCATCCTTGCCCACAACTCTGCATCCTGCGGGTCACCAATTGATCTGGTCCAAAATGAAAAAATTCGCGGGTATGATCGTATCCCTGTCGAATGAGGGGGGTGCCAACGAACAAATCCCTTGCGTTGACGACGCGGCCGTAAATCGCTCCCAATCGAAACTCGGCATCCCGCGAGAATTGCGCATCCCCAGCGCGCGGTTGACCGAAGGTGTAAACGGCGAACGGACTCCTCGTTCCTGAACGAAGAAGGAATGTCATGGCGGCGAGATAAGCGACAGCACCTCCTTGGCTATGCCCCGTAAAGAAAATCTCACGAACGTCGGTGCTGTGTCTCCTGATCGAATGATGCACGAAACTTTCCGTCTCACGCACAATACGCAGGAATCCGCTATGCACGAGACCGCTTCCCCAACGCAGCTTTTTACACTTGACGTTTGCTGATACGCTTCTCCGCGTGCCGCAAAAATCACTTCTGAAAGCGATGTTGGTGCCGCGATACACCACATAGGCCCTATCACCTCTACACACGACGAGAACGCGGGAGTTGCTCCAATAATTTTGGCTGATAAATGCAACGCCGCTCGGCACAACACCGGCCACGCGCCGTCTCACGTCTCCAGGCAGCGGCTCATACACAGCATGAGCCAACTCGGCGCAAAGACGAACATGATCACCACTGTAACAACAGGGAATCTGCAAGTTCGCAATCACAGCAGCTGATTAAAAGATCATTGTACATCGCATCTGACGCCTCGTACAATGAAACCCGCGCGTGATCACGCTCTCTGCCGCACCAGCCGCTCCCACAGCATCATCGCGTAGAGCACCAGCACGCACGCGATGATCAGCTCTTCGAGCTCGCTGTGCCGGATGGCCAGCAGCCAGTGATCGCTGCCTCCGCCCGAGGCCAGATGCCGGATGCCCTTGGTGGCGAACACCAGCGCGGCGGGAAACATCAGCCGGCGGTCGGGCCACAGCACGGGCGGCACGACCCCTTGCAGCAGGCGCACCGGATACCGCCAGCCGAGCGGCACGAGAAGACACGCTACGATCAGCCATGCGTTCATGATCCCGCGCGGCAGGCGGTTGAACAGCAGCGGCCAGGTGTTGTGGAGGTTCCCCTCGTTCTCGTGGTTGTTTTCGAGGAAGTATTCGGGCGGCGTCCAGCCGAGATAATGCTGTCCCCAGTTCAGGTCCTCGCCCGCGAAGAAAATCATCGCCGCAATGAAAAGAACGAGCCAGACCTTGAGCTGCCGTTCGAGCGGCGGCGCGGCGCGCACAAGGATCAACGCTACGATCGCAGCCGCAGAAAGCGTGAGCAGCCCAGTGACGCTTTCCCGGAGGCTGGTGTGAGAATCGAGCACGATGCGTTTCAGATCGCCGCCCGTGTACCCGGCCCCTAATGCCGCCCCTAGAAGCGCGACGGGCACACCGATGTGCAGGAACCAGAACCCGAACGAGCGATCGCGCCAGTAACGAACGTCAGACCCGACTCCAGCCATGCTCTCTCCATCGCAGCGCCAGGACGCTGCGGAAGGCGACCGGCCGCAGAGACCGCGGAGGCACGCGTCGCAAGCGTCATTGTTTCACGAAACCGATAAAAAGATGCCTCGGTCCGCCCGCCACGTCACCCGGAATTCGTGCTCCGGACCGGCATTTCCTCGCTCGAAGCATCTTGACGCGGCCGCGCGCGCCGCAGACGGTGGCGCCGTCCACCGATTTCTCGGACAGACATGAAGGGGGCACACGGCATGGGCAGATTCGGACGCGTCTTTTTCACCGGTCTCCTGGCCGCACTGCCGCTGCTGCTCACCATTTTCGTGACCGTCTGGCTGCTCTCGCTCGTCAACCAGTATTTCGGCCCGGGCAGCGGGTTCGGCCGCTTCCTCACCTCCCTCGGCTTCGGCGTCGGAACCTCCGAGATCGCGCCTTATCTGGTCGGCCTTGCCCTGATTGCCGTCGCCATCTACGCGCTTGGCCTTCTCGTCCATTCCCGGATCGGCACCTGGGCCTCGAATCTCTTCGAGCGCATCATCCGCCGCATCCCCCTGGTGTCCAACGTCTACGATCTCTCGAACCGTTTCGTGTCCATCGTCGACACCAAGAACGGCGACAGCCTGAAAAGCATGAGCCCGGCATGGTGCTTTTTCGGCGGCAAGCCCGGCGCAGCGGTGCTGGCGCTGCTTCCCTCCAAGACCCCGATCGACATCGGCGGCACCAGCTACGTTCCCGTTCTCGTCCCGTCCGCGCCGGTCCCGTTCGGCGGCGCCCTGATCTATGTGCCCGAGGCCTGGATCGAGCTCGCCGACTTGAAGATCGACGATCTGATGAGCGTTTACGTCTCGATGGGCCTTACGCCGCCGACACCGGCCGCGACCCTGGCGCAGAACCCGGCGTCGGCCTGACCCCGCACAGTCCCGAGAACAACGAGCGGGCTGCGTGAGATCGGCGCGCGGGGGGCTCCGTTGGGGAACCCTCGTCCGGCGCTCCCGTTTTCTCCTGTCACCCCAAAGAAGACAGGAGGCATTCATGCCCAAGATATCGAAAGCAAAAATCCTGATCCTCGCCACCGACGGCTTCGAGCAATCGGAGCTGGAGGTGCCGCGCGACAAGCTGAAGGAGGCAGGCGCGGTGGTGCATGTCGTGGCGCCGAAATCGCGCCGGGACAAGGAGACGATCAAGGGCTGGAAGGGCAAGGATTGGGGCAAGCCCGTGAAAGTCGACCGCGACCTCCCCGACGCATCCGAGTCCTTCTACGACGCTCTCGTCCTCCCGGGCGGCCAGATCAACCCCGACCTGCTGCGCGGCGACGACGAAGCGCTCGCGCTGATCAAGGCGTTCCTCAGCTCCGGCAAACCGGTGGCCGCGATCTGTCACGCACCGTGGCTCCTGATCGAGGCGAACGGCGTGCGGGGCCGCAAGGCGACCGGCTACAAGACCATCAAGACCGACCTCGTGAACGCAGGCGTCGACTGGCGCGACGAGCCGGTCGTCACCGACCAGGGCATCATCACGAGCCGCAACCCGGACGATCTCGACGCGTTCGTCGCCAAGATCATTGAGGAGGTGGAGGAAGGCAAACACGAGCGCGCGGAGCTTGCAGCTTAGCAACCCCGCACCGCTCGGCCTTCTCCCTCGCTCCTGAGAAAGCACCCGCCTCGAGGCGGGTGCTTGTCGTCCTCCACCATGGAACCTGCTCAGCGCCCGCTCATTGGGATGGGATTCGGACCAATCCGCCCGTATCTCTACGGACGAGAGCGGCGTGCGCGAATGGGACAAGATCGAGCTTCGAAAACGCGGACATCTCGTGCGTGCGCACACGCCGGGCACGGACTCTCGGGCGCTCTCAGAGGAAAAAATTCACGCGTGCGAACAACGCGCGGAGATCGGATACTCACCGGATGCAAGGGCGGCCGCGCGACATCGCGCAGCCGATCCGGGTAATCGACGGTCTTCGGCGCGATGGAACGATCGCCGGCCCATCGGGTCCGGCGCAAGAAGGTCAGTTCAGGAGACCCATGGGATGTCAGGCCCGATCAGCTTCGTTCTCACGCTTCAGAAGCTCTATCCTTTCTGGCACACCGCCGAGCAGATCGCGGCCAAGCAGGAAAAGCGCCTGCGGGCCCTCCTCCGCCATGCGGCGACGCACTCTCCGTTCTATCAACGGCGCTTCGCGAGGATCGACATCGAGCGCTGCGCCCTCTCCGACCTGCCGACCCTCACGAAAGCGGAGATGATGGAGAACTACGACGAGCTCGTCACCGACCGGCGCCTGAACAAGGCCGATCTCGGGGCGTTCGTCGACGATCCGAAGAACCTCGGCCGCTACTATCTCGGCCGCTACGGCGTCAGCCACACGTCGGGAAGCCAGGGCCAGCCCGCGCTCATCGTGCAGGACCGCGACGCGCTCGCGCTCGTGTTCGCGGTGCAGTTCGCGCGTGGCACCAGGCTCAAGCGCCGCTTTCTCCCGCATCTGGGGCGCATTCTCAACCCCGCCCGCATGGCCGTCCTCACCATCAAACCCGGCTTCTATCCAAGCGCGGCCGCCTTTGCCTATCTGCCGGGTTACCTGCGCCCCGTCTTCAAGCTGATGCCAATCTCGGTCTCGGATTCGATCGCGGAAAACAACCGCAAGCTCGAAGCCTTCCGCCCGCATTATCTCACGGGCTACGCGAGTGCGCTCGAAGCCTTCGGCCGCGAGCAGGAAGCCGGACGTCTGCGCCTCAAGGAACTCGGCTGCCTCACGCAGATCACGAACGTCGCCGAGCCGCTCCCCGCCGACAAGGGCGCATGGCTCGAAGAGGTTTTCGGCGCGCCCGTCGGCGACGAGTACGCGATGGGCGAATGCCTGGTGCTGTCCTCCGGCTGCACGGCGGGGCGCGGCGCGCACGTCAACGCGGATCTCGCCATCCTCGAAGTCGTGGACGAGAATTACCGCCCCGTTCCGCCCGGCACGGAAGGCAGCAAGGTGCTGGTCACCAATCTCTACAATCACGTCCAGCCGATCATCCGTTACGAGGTGGACGACCGCGTCACGATGGGAACCGCGCCGTGCGGTTGCGACAGCGTGCTGCCCTACATTGCAAGCATCAGCGGGCGCAGCAAGGATCTGCTCTGGATCGAAACCGGCGGCGAGAAACGCGAGCTGCCGTACTATGTGTTCCTGACCGGCCTGCACCACGTGCGCGACCTCGCAGAGCACCAGATCGTCCAGACCGGGCCGCGTAATTTCCTGATCCGCGCCGTGCCGCAGAAGGGCCGCACGCTCGATCCCTCGCGCATCCGCCAGCTCGTGCAGGACTCGGCCCAGGCGGAAGGCTTGGCCGGCACCTTCGACTTCGACGTCGAGATCCTGGCCGAGCTGCCGCGCGGACCGTCCGGAAAGATCATGCGCGTCAAGAACGAATACGCCGCCATGGTCCAGTCCTGAGCTGTCCGCACGGGCACCCTAGCCGGATGCCGACTCGTGACGCGCCTCCGAGCGCGTCACCCCTCTATGGCGCGCCGAAGCGCAGCGATGTCCACCTTTGTCATCTGCATCATCGCCGCCATTGCCCGCGCGTTTTGTTCGGGCGTGCCGTTGGCCATCGCATCCGGAACGCCGGACCAGTTGATCTGCCACGACAGGCCGAAACGATCCTTCACCCACCCGCATGGCTGCGCCGTTCCGCCGTCGCTCAACGCGTTCCAAAGCCGGTCGATCTCGGCCTGCGTATCGCATCCGACGAACAGCGACATCGCCTCGCTCAGTTGGAACGTTGGGCCGCCGTTGAGAGCCGCGAACCGTTGACCCGCAAGCTCGAAGCCGATCACCAGCACCGTGCCCTCCGGCATCGGCGCCCCCTTGCCGTAATGCGTCACGCTGGTGATGCGCGCATCGTCGAACAGAGACACATAAAAGTTCGCGGCCTCTTCCGCGTTGTCGTCGAACCAGAAGTACGGCGTGATTTTTTGAAACTTCGGCATGGAAAACCTCGATCCAGGATCTGGCAGCGCTTCGCGGCGTACACAGCTCAAGAACGATTGGTCCGAGCAGGAGCCGACACCGGAGAGAGAATATTCAAGGCCACAGCGCGGCACGCGATTGCGGCACCGCAATAGAAAATTGAGCCTATCAAGTTCATCCGCCGTTCAGTCTCCCAATGCTTGTCTTGTCGCGCCCATGGCCCACATCCATGGGACACATGCCGGACCCAACGATGTCGAGGAGTGAACAATGCGCTTCAAAGCTCTTGCCATCGCCGCCGCCGTCGCGGTCGGTGCAGCCCTGGCCCCACAGATCGCAACCGCAGCCGCCCTTCCCGGAGGGGCGGGCAAAGCCGTCCAATCCCAAGCGACCGAAAGCTCTGTCAAACAGGACGTGCAGCGCAGGGGACGCCACTGGCGCCACCGTCATTGGCGTCATCGGCATCTGCATCGCCCCCGCATCC
>DAOMQQ010000113.1:0-8354 GCA_035445405.1 Hyphomicrobium sp. | reverse complement strand
ATGACCTCGCGCACGTCGACCCGCGCGAGATCGTGGGCGAGACGGGCCTCGGCTCCTCCGACGAGGAAACCGACGAGCAGCTCGATCTCGATCTGCCCGCGAGCGTGACCAAGGTGGTGTCGAAAGGCTTCATGCGCGGCAACCTGCGCCTCGCCTCCGGCGGCCGCACACACGCCCATGACGCCGATCCCGTCGCGGCGCTGGACGACATCGTGTCGGCCTACCCCGCGGTGGAAGGATCGACCGCCCTCTACACGGACGGCGCAACCGCCTTCAAGGCCGAGACCGAGGTCATGTACCAGCGCACGACCGTCTCCGAGACCAAGCGCGTCTCGACGGCGCGCACGGCCTCGGACCGGATGGCGGAGGCACGCCTGCGCGGCTACGAGGGCGTCTCGTGTCCCGAGTGCCTGAACTTCACCATGGTGCGAAACGGCACCTGCCTCAAATGCGACACCTGCGGCTCCACGAGCGGCTGCAGCTGACGGAAACGAAAGGGCGGAGCCGAACGGCTCCGCCCTTTCTCATTTCAAAAGAAGAAAATCGAATTTGGAGCGGGAAGCGAAGCGGCCCATCGTCAGACGAACACGAAAGGCACCGCGATGCAGAAAAGCCCCTTCGAGCTGCTCGAGCTTCCGGACGGTCGCTGCTGTGTCGCGCGCCCCGCCACGTGCAGTGAGACGACGCTGATCGCAGGCTCATTCGCCCGGCTCGAAACCGTCGACGCCGGTCCATCCACGCCCGTCGGCGTCTATCCGTCCCGCGCCGAGGCGGAACGCGCCATCCAGCGCGCGGCTCCCGCGCCGGTCGCCGGCCCCCTCGCGCCCTTCGCAGCCTGGTTGCGCCCGAGCTGAAGCGGGCAGCCTAGGCTCCAAACCCAATCAGGATGGCATCACGACGCGAGGGCTTTTGTCCGGCCGGAAGGAGCGAGGGCGCCGCAAACCTGATGGTTTGCAAGCCCTTGCAACGAACCGGGCGGGCAAAAGAACCGCGCGGCTCCGCCGTGAGACGAGATTGGTCGATGGCGGCGTCGTGCTGAAAGCACGCCTCCGGCATGAACCGCTCGACCGATGCGTAGGCATCGCTCTTCGCAGTTCTCCTGGCCCTCGACCAATCTTGTCTCATCGTGATGCTATCCTGATTGGGTTTGGAGCCTAGCTTTCGCTCGCATTCCTTCCCATATGAGCTAATATACAGCCGTCTGCGTATTCGAACGCGTATCCCGTCCCTCGCGCCCTCCGCCAAAGCGGAGAAAGAGACCGGGCCAGCAGACACTCAGCCGATCGGGCGCGACAGAGCGGGAGCGTTTGGTTTCGCAGCGGTGCGTTGGCGACCGAAGCGAGGCACGCATGGCTCATTACATTCCAGGATTGTCGCAGATCGTCTCCGGCATTCGCGGCATCGGACGGCGCGAGCTCACGGACGCCTCGTCGACCGCGCCGGTCAACGTCAGCCGGCTCGCGGCCATGATTCCCGAATTGCGCCGCCGGCTTCCGATCGGACCAGTCCTTTCCGACGAGGCCCTGCTCGCAAGCCTCGTCTCGATCGCACGCCACACCTCCGAGGAGGCGCGCTGGCGCGCTGCGGAGGCGTCCACCCTCGGCCAGCATCTGGCTGTGAGTAGCAGGGATAAGTATCGCGATTTGGTGACTCTGATCTCGGTGTTGCCCAAGCCTTATCTGTGAGCCGAGCCGAATCGGTTCAATATCGGTCCAACGCGTACAAGTCCTCGAATTCAATGACCGAGCCCGCCGGGATAAGCCGGCTGTCTTCCCTGTTTTGCGTCTGTCCGTTCCGCGTCGAAAAGAAGCCAGCCACGTCTCGCGCTCGCCAAGCCTTTGGGAGTGTTTCATGTCGCTCGCCGGCCTTCCGGCCCCCGCCGTGGTCTATCTTCTGGCAGACCATCTCGATGCAGCGCTCGCTGCCGGGGAAGATCTTCTGAAATCCACGCTGAGCTGGAACGGCGGCGATGCCCGCGCGTCCGATCTCCTGGCATCCAGCCGCCGCGCCGAGCGCGAGGCCGTCGATGCCGTTCGCAAGCTCGAGCTTCTGCTTCTCACCCGCGTCCTCAAATCGCGCGAGAGCGCCCGCGATCTCGCCAAGGCCGAAAGCTTCTTCAAGTCCATCGCCGGTCTCTACACGAGCGGCACGGCGATCGTCGCCGACGCCGCTCAGGAAATGGCCGACGAGACCGCGTATGCGTTCGACGCCGGCGATGGCGTGACGGCCTATCTGCGCTCCCGCGGACTGATCGCAGCCGAAGAGGCCGCACCGCTCGAAGCAGCCCTTCTCCCGGTCACCGAGGATCTGCTCATTGCCGGGCGCATGCCCCTCGGCACGCTGCTCGATCTTATCGCGACCTTCCTCGACACGCTCGAGACGCACTACGAGCTCTACGATCCGCCGGAGCGGAAAGCCGCAATTCCGATACGCAGCCAGCCCACCGGCGCACTCGTCTGATCGAAAGATCGCGCGCGCGCCGCACGCTCAGGCCCGGCGCACGCCCGAAAAGAAAAACGCCCCGGGATCTCGCGATCCCGGGGCGTTGTCATCAGAAGTTGGTACGCATTTAATAGTTGCGGCGCGTCACGTCGCCGGCAGCAAGCCGTGCGGCCCCGGAATGCATGTGCCGCGAGAACACGGAGATGTCGTTCGTCGCATCCCGCGTGATCGGCGTGGGTCCGGACACCAGGCGCGGCGCCGGTACATCTGTCACGTCGCGCCGACGCGGCGTGTCCTGCCGTTGCCCCTGCCGGCTCGCGGTCTGCTGGCGCTGCTTGCTTCGGTAGGCCCGCGAGTTGCGCGGCTGCTCACGCTCCACGCGGCTGCGCACACGGACAGGTTCGCCCGTCATGTTCTGTGCCGAGTTGGGCGGACGCTGCGGCTCGGGATCGGCGACCGTGGTCACGTCGATCAACGTTGCGACCTGGATCGCCTCGACCTCGGACGCAGGCTTCACGGCAGCGACTTCGGTTCCCGTGGCCTGGACGGCCGCATCGACTGATTCGGCGTTCGCCACGGCTACGACGGGCGCGGGCGCCTCATGCTCGGATGGCAGCGCCACGGCATCACCAGGCGCAGGCGTGAGAGCCGCAACGGCCGTGCTCGTCTCGTCGTCGCTCTTCGGTGCCGAGAGGGCGGCGACCGCATAGGTCTGGGCCGCGCCGATGTGCGCCTCGTCAAGGCTCGCGAACGCGCCGATATAGCCCGGCACCGGAGCATAGCGCCGCCGCTTCTGATAGGTCGCTTCCGCACGCGTCGGCGCACCGATCACCCGTACCTTGAGGTGCGCGACGCCCTGCCCTGCGAAGCCAAGCTTCTGCGCCGTGGCCTTCGACACGTCGAGCTTGCGGCCCCGCCAATAGGGTCCCGCGTTGTTGACGCGAACGACGGCCGACTTTTTCGTCGCCGGCGACCAGATCAACAGCACCGTGCCGTTCGGATAGATAGGGCTCGCCGCGTTGTCCGGCGTGTTCGCCCGGAACACCTCGCCCGACGAGGTGAGCCCGCACGGGTTGAGCCGGTCCTTCCGGCAATCGTCATAGAAGGATGTGTGAAGAGTTTCCTCGCGCCCGACCAGCGCCTTCGTCTCGGCGAGCGTCTTCACGCGATGGCAAACACGGTTGTAACAATAGGTCTTGCCTGGCGTCTTCGCTTCGGCATGGCTGACGCCAAGGCCGGCCGTTAGAACGCCCGCCGTCAGCATTGCACTCCCAAGCGCAGGCAGGAGCGAAAGAACCGCCCCCCCTCGCATCCCATGGACGCACAATGCCACCAGCCTGGTCGCAAGGTCCCTCATCGATCAGCTCCATCAATCGTTGCAATTTTTTGGGTGGGCTTCGTGGGAAGCCAGACGCCCCCGCGCCGTTAACGCTTCCGGGGCGGCAAAAAGCAGGCGCAACGAGGGATGAAGAGCGGCCAAGTTGCCGCACCATCGAAACTGGGATTTAGAGGAGTTCCCGCTCCGCGAGCACACGCACGAGATCCTCGCGCGCGCTTTCAAGCTGGACGGCATCGACCGAGCGGAGCACCAGCTCCGTCCGGTAACCGTCTGCGGTGAAAGAAGGATAGCTGCCCATGGCGACGTCCGGATACGCCGCCTGGTGCGCGGCGAACAGATCCGCGATCTCGCCCTCGGGTTGCCGAAGGACAATCGACACACTGTTTATTTTGACGCCCGTCCGGAGGCGCTGTGTCGCAGCCTGAAGCATCGATTGCATGATGTCCGGCACGCCCGCGAGCACGAAAACGTTGCCGATGGAGAAGCCCGGTGCCGCCGTCACCCCGTTCGGAATCAGCTCCGCACCCTCCGGAACGCGCGCCATGCGGAGCCGCGCGGGCGTGAGCGCGATGCCGCGCGCAGCATAGACCGGCTCCATCATCGCGACCGCGCGCGGATCGATCTCGACCGGAACGCCGAACGCCGCCCCGATGCTGTCGGCCGTCAGATCGTCGTGCGTCGGGCCGATGCCGCCGGTGGTGAAGAGATACGTGTAGCGCACCCGAAGCGCATTCACCGCAGCCACGATCTCGCTCACGTCGTCGGCCACGACGCGCACTTCGCGAAGCCGAATGCCGATCGCATCGAGATGCGACGCGATCGTGCCGATGTTGCGATCCTTGGTGCGCCCGGACAGGATCTCGTCGCCGATGATCAGCACCGCGGCCGTAATGTCACCACTGTCCGACACGTTCCGCCTCTCCATCGTCCTCGCGCCAATCCAACACGTGACGCGCCTTTGCCGTTGCGCGCCCTCGCTCCCGTTCTCTATGAGAGGGACACCTCGGCAGCGAGTTCGAGCCGGGACGGGCCCGTCCCTCCCGCAGCTTGTGACGCAAAGCCTCGCCCTCCACAATCCCGCTCACCGGATCGCCCGCTCGCCCATGAAATTTCCGACCCCCCTCGTCCGCGGCCGTCTCGTCCGCCGCTACAAGCGCTTTCTCGCCGATGTCGAGCTCGACACGGGCGAAGAGGTGACGGCGACCTGCCCCAACACGGGCTCCATGCGCGGCCTGACCGACCCGGGCTCCGTGGTCTGGCTCTCGTTGAGCGACAGCGCGACACGCAAGTATGCGCACACCTGGGAGATGGTGGAAGCGGATCTCGGCCAGGGTCCCACCCTGGTCGGCATCAACACGAATCACCCGAACCGTCTTGTCGCCGAGGCGGTGAGCGAAGGGCGCATCCCTGAGATCGCAGGCTACGCGACCGCGCGCCGCGAGGTAAAATACGGCCTATCGAGCCGCATCGACCTGCTCTTGGAAGATCCCGCCCGGGGCCTCGCCTATGTCGAGGTCAAGAACGTGCACCTGTCGCGCACGGCCGGCCTTGCCGAATTTCCCGATTCCGTGACCGAGCGCGGCACCAAGCATCTCGGCGAGCTCGCCGCGATGGTCGCCGCCGGCCACCGTGCCGTTATGGTCTATCTCATCCAGCGCGCGGACGCGGAACGCTTCGCCTCCGCCCATGACATCGACCCGAAATACGCGAAGGCCTACACGCTCGCCCGCGCCGCAGGTGTCGAAGCCATCGCCTACGCTTGCACGCTGACCCCCGAAGAGATCACGATCGCCCGATCCGTCCCCATTGTTGCACCGCAGGATTGATTGCAGGCCCGGCGCGCAACATCTTTGCAGGGAGACTTCACCCATGCTGACGCGCCGCGCATTCACCGTCATGTTCGGAGCGGGCCTTATGTCTACGCCCAGCGCCGTTGCGTCCGACACGGATCGCCAGGAGTTTGAAATCATGAAAACCGATCAGGACTGGAAAAAAGAGCTGACGCAGGAGCAATATGCGGTGCTGCGCGAGCATGGCACCGAGCGCGCCGGCACCAGTCCGCTCGACAAGAACTACGCGCCCGGAGAATACCGTTGCGCCGCCTGCGGGCTGCCGCTCTTTTCGTCGAAGACGAAATACGATTCCGGCAGCGGCTGGCCGAGCTTCTGGGCCCCGCTCGACGAGGCCGTCGGCACCTCGACCGATTTCAAGCTCATCTACCCGCGCACCGAGGTGCACTGCCGCCGCTGCGGCGGACACCTCGGCCATGTCTTCCAGGACGGTCCCGAGCCCACCGGCCAGCGCTATTGCATGAACGGCGTCGCGCTCGACTTCGTCCCGAAGGAAGAGTGAGAAAGGTCCTTACCCCACGGCGCGAACGCCATGAGGTAAGGACAACAAGGCTACTCCGCCGCCTCGCGATGGCTCGCGAGCACCTGATCGGCAAGCCGTCCGGTCAGCTCCGCCAGATGGTGGAACGACGCCGTGTAGGTACCGACACCGGCCGTTGCCGAGCGCAGCTCCACGATCAGATCCTCGATCTCCGATTCCGGAATATGCGCGGAGACGACGTCCCAGCCCGGCCAGCCGGGACGGGCATCGAAGCCCAGGATCTGCCCGCGCCGTTGCGAGATCATGCCGTTGACGCGCGCGGTGGCGTCCGAAGGCACGGCGATATCAACCGCCATCACCGGTTCGAGCAGCACCGGCTGACACTTCGGCATCCCCTCGCTCATGGCGAGCCGCCCGGCCTGGCGAAACGCCATGTCGGAACTGTCGACCGTGTGGAAGGAACCGTCTTTCAGCGTCACCGCAACGTCGACCACGGGAAAGCCGAGCGGCCCCGTCTTCATGTAGTCGGAAACGCCGATCTCGACGGACGGGATGAACTGCTTCGGCACCACGCCTCCCGTGATGGTGTCGCTGAACGTGAAGCCGGTGCCGCGCGGCAGCGGCGCGATGTCGATCAGCACGTCGCCGAACTGCCCATGCCCCCCGGACTGCTTCTTGTGCCGCCCGCGGATCTCGATGGGTTTTCTGATCGTCTCCTTGTAAGGCACCTGCCGTTTGCGCCGTTCGACCACCACGCCGTACTTGCGCGCGAGCCGCTCGAACGCGACACGCAGATGCATCTCTCCCTGCCCCTTGAGCAGAACCTGATGCGTCTCGCCCGCGTGCTCCACGACGAGCGAGGGATCTTCCTCGACGAGCTTGCCGAGCGCGGCGGAGAGCTTCACCTCGTCCTTGCGGTCCTTGAGCCCGATCCCGGATGCGAGCACAGGCTCCGGCGCATCCGGTCCCTCGATGGCCGCTACGCCCCCTTTCTCGGTCGAGATCGTATCGCCGGTCTTCACGCCATCGAGACGGCCGAGCGCGACGAGGTCTCCAGCGCGCGCTCCGGCCTTCTTCAGCGTCTCCTCACCCTTGAGCGCGAACACGCCGGCCACCCGCTCGTCCACGGCCTCGCCCCCCGATA
The DNA here is from genome assembly GCA_035445405.1 of Hyphomicrobium sp. GTDB lineage: Bacteria > Pseudomonadota > Alphaproteobacteria > Rhizobiales > Hyphomicrobiaceae > Hyphomicrobium_C. The sequence goes on along the minus strand of DAOMQQ010000113.1, from coordinate 1,098 downwards.
CGCTCGCCCCGTCCGGCAGATCTCCGGACAGGATGCGCGCAATCGAGAGTTTCCCGCCGTGTCCCGTATGCAGGGTCTTCAGCACGTAGGCCGCGCTCTTCGCGCCGTCGACCCCGAGCCGCTGCGCCGTGCTCTCGACGAACGGCACTTCATGCCGCAACGCCTTCAGGAGCCGCAGGATGCCGTGGCCATGCTCCGCGCTGCCGAGCAGAACGGGACAGATGAGCCCGTCGCTGAACTCGCGCACGAGATCGGAAAACACGAGTTCCTTGTCCGGCGCGACATCGGACAGGAGTTGCTCCATCAGCGTGTCGTCGTAATCGGCAAGCTGCTCCAGCATGTGGAAGCGGGCTTCCTTCTCGCGGCTGAGATCGTCGGGCGTGATCTCGACCATCTCGGAGGGCGCATCCTTGCGGAACACGAACGCGCGCTCGAGCGCGAGATCGATGAAACCCGTTGCGACGCCATTCTCCCAGATCGGGATCTGGCGCAGCACGAGCGGCTTGCTGGAGGCCGGCTGCAACGCCGGCACGATATCGCGAATGGGGGTCTCGCAGGCGTCGATCTTATTGAGGAACAGGAAATGGGGGATGCCCCTGTCCTCGAGCTGCTTGAGGATCACCTGCAGCGCAGGCACCCGCTTGGGATCGGGCTCGGACACCACCACCGCCGCGTCGCATGCCGTCAGCGCCAGCGCGCCCTCGTGCTGGAATTCGATGGAGCCCGGACAATCGATGAAGGTGAAGGTGTCGCCGAGGAACTCGGCATCGGCGATGTTGAGCTGAACGCTCATGCCGTGGGCGCGGGCTTCGGGGGAGCCGTCGCCGACGGTGGTTTTGTCGGCCACCTTCCCGGCGCGCGTCACGGCGCCTGTGCGGGCCAGGATCGCGTCGAGCAGGGTTGTCTTACCGGAAAGAAACGGGCCGATCAGTGCGATGCAGCGGGTGCTGCGGCCCGAAGAATGCCCAGAGTCGGCACCTCGTGTGCCTCTTGGGCCGTCGGATTGCCCCATGGTGTCCTCCTTCCCGCGTCCCGGACGCCAGGTCCGGGTTCGCCGTTATGAGGCGCAGAGGAATGCGCGTCGCGCATCCCGCGCCT
>DAOMQQ010000112.1:0-8381 GCA_035445405.1 Hyphomicrobium sp. | reverse complement strand
CACGATGTACATGATCTTCGCGATGATCGCGGGCATCATCGGCGGTGCCCTCTCCGTCGCGATGCGCCTCGAGCTCGCAGAGCCGGGGATGCAGTATTTTACCAATCCGCACATGTTCAACGTGTTCGTGACGGGTCACGGTCTCATCATGGTGTTCTTCATGGTGATGCCGGCCACGATGGGCGGCTTCGGCAACTGGTTCGTGCCGCTCATGATCGGTGCGCCGGACATGGCGTTCCCGCGCATGAACAACATCTCTTTCTGGCTGCTGCCGGTCGCGCTCTCGCTCCTGCTCATCTCGATGTTCGTCGAGGGGCCGTCGGGGATGCAGGGCGTCGGCGCGGGCTGGACGATCTATGCACCGCTCTCGACCGCGGGCCATCCGGGACCGTCCGTCGACTTCGCGATCCTCGCGCTGCACATCGCGGGCGCGTCGTCGATCCTCGGTGCGATCAACTTCATCACGACCATCTTCAACATGCGCGCACCCGGCATGACGATGCACAAGATGCCGCTCTTCGCATGGGCCGTGCTGATCACCGCGTTCCTGCTGCTCTTGTCGCTTCCGGTTCTTGCCGGCGCGATCACGATGCTGCTCACCGACCGTAACTTCGGCACGACGTTCTTCGCGCCGGCCGGCGGCGGCGACCCGGTCCTGTACCAGCATCTGTTCTGGTTCTTCGGTCACCCCGAAGTTTACATCATGATCCTTCCGGGCTTCGGCATCGTGAGCCACATCATCTCGACGTTCTCGCGGAAGCCGATCTTCGGCTACCTCGGCATGGCGTACGCGATGGTTGCGATCGGTCTCGTCGGCTTCATCGTGTGGGCCCACCACATGTACGCTGCGGGCATCAACGTGAACACGCAGGCCTACTTCGTGTTCGCGACGATGGTGATCGCGGTGCCCACGGGCGTGAAGATCTTCTCGTGGATCGCGACGATGTGGGGCGGCTCGATCCAGTTCCGCCTGCCGATGCTGTGGTCGCTGGGCTTTATCGTGCTCTTCACCATCGGCGGCGTAACGGGCGTGATGCTCGCCAACGCCGGCGTGGACCGCGCGCTGCACGACACCTACTACGTCGTGGCGCACTTCCACTACGTGCTGTCGCTCGGCGCCGTGTTCTCGATCTTCGCGGGCTACTACTACTGGTTCCCGAAGATGACCGGCTACATGTACTCCAACTTCTGGGGCACGCTGCACTTCTGGACCACGTTCATCGGCGCGAACATCCTGTTCTTCCCGCAGCACTTCCTCGGCCTCGCGGGCATGCCGCGCCGCTACGTCGACTATCCGGATGCGTTCGCCTTCTGGAACTACGTGTCGTCGATCGGCTCGTACATCACGGCTGTCGGTACGCTCTTCTTCTTCATCGGCGTGTTCGTCGCTCTGGCCCGCAAGGTGCCGGCCGGCAACAATCCGTGGGGCGAGGGTGCGACGACGCTGGAATGGACGCTGACGTCGCCGCCGCCGTACCACTGCTTCGAGACGCTTCCGCGCATCTCGGGCAAGCACCACTAAGCCGGGTCGCGCGGAGGCTTTCGAGAGCCTCCGCGCCGCCCCTCTTTGCACGTGTTCCGGTGGGAGGCGATCCCCCCACCGTTTCAGTTCAGCGACGCACCGGAGAAGTGCGCGCGCCATTGGCGGGCTCATCCCGCCGCGGGAGAATGGGAAACGATGTCTGGTTCTACTGCCGAGGCTACGCTTCAGAGTTCCGTTGGCGCCACCGATGGTTCGGTCGGCGACTTCTTCGAGCTCATGAAGCCGCGCGTGATGTCTCTCGTGGTCTTCACGTCGCTGGCTGGGCTCGTCGCAGCGCCGGGCGACCTGCATCCGCTGCTTGCGGTCATTGCGATCCTCTGCATCGCGGTCGGCGCAGGCGCGTCGGGTGCGCTCAACATGTGGTACGACGCCGATATCGACGTGCGCATGGCGCGCACGGCTGCGCGTCCCATCCCGCGCGGCCGCGTCTCGGCGGACGAAGCGCTGACCTTCGGCACCGTGCTCTCCATCGTTTCGGTGATGACGCTCGGCGTGCTGGTCAACTGGGTGGCGGGCGCGCTCCTGGCGCTGACCATCGCCTATTACGTCTTTTTCTACACGATGTGGCTCAAGCGGCGGACGCCGCAGAACATCGTGATCGGCGGCGCGGCGGGCTCCTTCCCGCCGATGATCGGCTGGGCCGCCGTGACCGGAACCGTGAGCATCGAAAGCGTGCTCATGTTCCTCATCATCTTCATGTGGACGCCGCCGCACTTCTGGGCGCTCGCGCTCTACCGTGCCCGCGACTACGAGCGCGTCGGCGTGCCGATGTTGCCCGTCGTGGCCGGTCCGGACGAGACGCGCCGGCAGATCCTGCTTTATTCGCTGGTGCTCGTGCCGCTCGCCGTCTCGCCCTACGCGATCGGGCTCGGCGGCATCGTCTACGGCGTGTCGTCGGTCGTGCTCGGCCTGATGTTCCTCTGGCTCGCCGTGAAGGTCTGGCGAACCCGCGAAGGACGCGAGGCGGATTACGCGGCAAAGCAGCTGTTCGGCTTCTCGATCCTTTATCTCTTCCTGTTGTTCGGGGTGCTGCTCGGCGAGCATCTCGTGGCAAAGCTGTGGTCGTGAGAACGGGCGTCGAGATCGAAGTGCAAGAGGCGGTGGTGACGGACGGAACGGACGAAGAGGCAAGGCGGCTCAAGCGGCAGCGGCTCAGGTCGTTGGCAATTGGATTGGGCCTCGCTTTTCTGGTCGTGCTTTTCTACCTCGCGACCATCGTGCGGATGGGGAGCTAGTCGACGTGGCGACAGACATTCAGAACGACGAAAGCGCTCGCGGCTCGGAGCCGGAGATCGATCCGGTGCGCCGGACGTCGAACAGCCGCGTTGTGCTGGTCTGCGTGTCCGCGTTGCTGTTCATGGGCGCGGCGGCATGGGCAGCCGTGCCGCTCTATCAGCTTTTCTGCCAGGTGACCGGTTTCGGCGGCACGCCGATGCGGGCGGATCAGATCCCCAATCAGGTCTTCGACCGCGTGATCACCGTGCGCCTCGATTCGAACGTGGCGCCAGGGCTGCCGTGGAGCTTCGAGCCGGTTCAGCGCACCATGGACGTGAAGGTCGGCGAGAACATGCTGGGCTTCTACAAGGCGTACAACGCATCCGACAAGCCGATCACCGGCACGGCGACGTTCAACGTGTCGCCCTATGCCGCGGGGCCCTACTTCGCGAAGATCGACTGCTTCTGCTTCACCGAGCAGACGCTCCAGCCGGGTGAGACGGTCGAGATGCCGGTATCTTTCTTTGTCGATCCTTCGATCATGGACGATCGGGAGGCCGACAGAATTCGCGAGATCACGCTGTCCTACACTTTCTATCCGATGACGAGCGGCCCGCAGGCCGGGGTTCAGACGACGAAGGAGCCCAAGCAGGGAGGCTAGCGCGGCACGAGATCCCGAGGCTCAAGCCGTCGGGTTAAACGACAGGCCGAGACAGGGGCCGGCGCAAGCTCGAACGGGCTTGTGCCGCTCGCGGGGCGGCCAGGGGTAATAAAACGAACGGGGATTACGGAGACGGACATGGCTCAAGCGCACGGCAAGCAACACGATTATCACCTGCTCGATCCGAGCCCTTGGCCGCTTCTGGCTTCGCTCGCGACGTTCGTTCTCGCCATCGGCGGCATCGTCTGGATGCGCTCGCAGGGCGAGGGCGAGGGCCTGTTCGGTCTGCATGGGCCGTGGGTGTTCGCGGTCGGCGCGGTCGCTCTCATCGCCGTCGCCTATCTCTGGTGGCGCGACGTCGTCATCGAGGCGCATCGCGGCGATCACACGCCCGTCGTGCAGCTTCATCTGCGCTACGGCATCATTCTCTTCATCGCCTCGGAAGTGATGTTCTTCGTGGCCTGGTTCTGGGCCTATTTCGACTTCTCGCTGTTCCCCTCCGGGCTCGAGACGATCGAGAACGTCCAGCAGGCGGTGGGGATGGTGCAGCGGAACGAGGTGTTCGGCGGCCAGTGGCCCCCGGTTCCCGTGGAAATGACCGAGGCCGTCATTCCGGCCACCGGCATGCCGGCCGAAGGCTTCTTCAAGGCCACGTTCGATCCCTGGACGCTGCCGTTCATCAACACGCTGATCCTCTTGACGTCGGGCGTGACGGTGACCTGGGCGCACCACGCGCTGCTCAAGAACGACCGTCGCGGCCTCGTGGTCGGTCTCTTCCTCACGGTCGCTCTCGGCTTCATCTTCACGCTGCTCCAGGCCTACGAGTACACGCATGCGGCGTTCAGCTTCGCCGGCCACGCATACGGTGCGGCGTTCTTCATGGCGACGGGCTTCCACGGCGCGCACGTGATCATCGGCACCATCTTCCTCCTCGTGTGCCTGATCCGCGCGATGAAGGGCCACTTCACGCCCAAGCAGCACTTCGGTTTCGAAGCGGCCGCCTGGTACTGGCACTTCGTCGACGTCGTGTGGCTGTTCCTGTTCGTCGCGATCTACGTCTGGGGCGCAGGTCCGAACCCGGGCGCCCACTAGAGCGCGAACGGTCGAATTGATGCAGGGGCCGGGTCTCGTGACTCGGCCCCTTCTTCGTTTGCTAGAGTGGCCATCGAAAGAGCGAGGCCGGATCATGGACGGCGCGAAAACGACGCGTGAGGGAGCGTCCCGGCGGGCGGTGTCGCCGATCTTCGCGGGCGCGCTCGCGCGCTGTCCGCGGTGTGGCCACGGCCGTCTGTTTCGAAACGGTTTGATGCTGCGGCCGTCGTGCGAGGGGTGCGATCTCGATTACGCTTTCATCGATACAGGCGACGGTCCGGCGGTGTTCGCGATCCTGATCCTCGGCTTCGTCATGCTCGGCCTCGCGCTGTTCGTGGAATTCCGCTACGAGCCCTCCGTCTGGGTGCATGTCGTGTTGTGGGGCGTGTTGACGCCGCTTTTCTCGTTTGTGCTGCTCAGGTTCCTCAAGGCGACACTGATCGCGCTGATCTGGACCAACAAGGCCGAAGAGGGCCGGCTGGCAAAGGACTGATACCAATGGCAGAGAACCAGGCCGGCAACGGCGCGAAATTACGCGGGCTCATTCCTGCCGCGCTCGCGACACTCGTTGCGTTCTCGATCATGGTTGCGCTCGGCAACTGGCAGCTCGAGCGGCTGCACTGGAAGGAAGGGCTCGTCGCCGCCATCGAGAGCGGTCTCAAGAAAGAGCCCGCTCCGCTCGAAGAGCCGGCCGATGCGTGGAAAGAGCTGCGGCGGGAGGAGTATCGGCCGGTGACCGTCAGCGGCCGTTTTCTGCATGAGCAGGAGCGGCATTTGTTCGCCACCGACCACGGCCAGATGGGCTGGCATATCTACACCCCCCTCGAAACCGAGGGCGGGCGGATCCTGTTCGTCAACCGGGGGTTCGTGCCGGACGCTCTCAAGGAGCCCGCGACGCGGCCCGAGGGGCAGATTGCGGGGGTCGTCACGGTGAAGGGCCTCGTCCGGGCGCCGGGCGTCCAGGGCTCTTTCGAGCCGGACCGGGACCCGACCAAGAACGTCTGGCACTGGCGGGACCTGGCCGGGATGATCGCGTCGATGGGCATCGAGGGGGCCTGGACCCGGATGATCCCGTTTTTCGTCGATGCCACAGCCGAGCCCGCCAACCCCGGCGGATGGCCCAAAGGCGGTGCGACCCGGCTCGATATTCCGAACCGGCACCTGGAATACGCGCTGACCTGGTTCGGGCTGGCCGCCACCCTGGTGGTGGTGTTCGGGGCTTTCGTCTGGACGCGGCTGCGTGGCCGCGGCGAGGATGGCGCCTGAGCTTGATCCGGGGCCGGGCGGCCTTTAGATTCCCTTTGAATTGAGGCGCAAAAGGGCTCTCCGAGGGGTCCCGGGCGCTCCGTTTGCGGTGGGCGAAACTCCCCGCCGTGCAACCCCATTCCTTTCAAGAAAGCCTGCGGCCTGTGACCTACATCTCTACCCGGGGCGAAGCCGCCTCGCTCACCTTCGAGGACGTCCTCTTGCGCGGACTCGCCCGGGACGGCGGGCTCTACGTGCCGGAGGTCTGGCCGGTCATCGCGCCGGAGACGATCGCTTCGTTTGCAGGCAAGCCGTTCGCGGAGGTGGCCGCGCATGTGATCGGGTGCTTCGCGGGCGCGTCCGTCGGGCGGGACAATCTCATCGCGATGGCAGAAGACGCCTATGGGCGCTTCGGCCATCCGGCCGTGACGCCGCTCGTGCAGATCGATCGCAACCGCTGGGTGCTCGAACTCTTCCACGGGCCGACGCTCGCGTTCAAGGACGTGGCGATGCAGATGCTCGCGCGGCTGATGGATCATGCGCTGGCACGGCGCAACCAGCGGGCCGTGATCGTCGGCGCGACGTCGGGCGATACGGGTGGCGCCGCGATCGAGGCGTTTCGTGGCTCGGAGCGCGTGGACGTGGTGATCCTGTTCCCGGAAGGGCGTGTGTCGGACGTGCAGCGGCGCATGATGACCACGCCGACCGACGCCAACGTGCACGCGGTCGCGATCAAGGGCACGTTCGACGATTGCCAGGCGCTCGTGAAGGCGATGTTCAACGATCTCGCCTTCCGTGACAGCATCAACCTCGCGGGTGTCAACTCGATCAACTGGGCCCGCATCGTCGCGCAGGTCACCTATTATTTCGTCGCGGGCGTCGCGCTTGGAGCGCCGCATCGCGCGGTGAGTTTCGCGGTGCCGACGGGCAACTTCGGCGACATTCTCGCCGGGTGGGTCGCGAAGCGCATGGGCCTTCCCATTCAGCGTCTCACGATCGCGTCGAACGAGAACGATATCCTGCCGCGCGCGCACGCAACGGGCATCTACGAGATGCAGGGCGTGGTCGAGACGTCGTCGCCCTCGATGGACATCCAGATCTCGTCCAACTTCGAGCGCTTCCTGTTCGAAGCCTCGGGCCGCGATGCGGGCTATATCCGCAGTGTGATGGGCTCGCTTCAGCAGGGCGGCCGGTTCGAGCTCGGCCCGTGCGCCGTGCCGTTCCGCGAGACGTTCGGTGCCGCGGCCGCGAGCGAAGCCGATGTCGCGGACGCGATCCGGCGCACGCGGGACGCCAGCGGCTATCTTCTCGATCCTCATACGGCGTGCGGTCTCGTTGCGCTCGAGCGCACCGAGCCTCAATCCGAGGTGCCGGGCATCGTGCTCTCGACGGCGCATCCTGCGAAGTTCCCCGACGCGATGGAGCGGATCACGGGCGAGCGGCCCGGGCTGCCGGAGCGGCTTTCCTCGCTTCTCTCCGCGCCGGAGCGCTTCCCCGTGCTCGCGAACGACGTGGCCGAGGTGAAAAAATTCGTTGCCGATGCGGTGCGGTCTGCGGCCGAGGGAGTGTCATAAGCATGAGCCAGGAGATCTCACGGCTCGCCAACGGTCTCACCATCGTGACGCACACGATGCCCCATCTCGAGACGACGTCGCTCGGGATCTGGGTCGGCGTCGGCGCGCGCCACGAGACGCTCGCGGAGAACGGTATTTCGCATTTTCTCGAGCACATGTCGTTCAAGGGCACGGCCTCGCGGTCGGCGCAGGCGATCGCGGAGGAGATCGAATCCGTCGGCGGCGAGCTCAACGCCGCGACGGGGCTCGAAACCACCGCCTATTACGCCCGCGTCCTCAAGGGGGACGAAGGGCTCGCGCTCGATCTCCTGGCCGACATTCTGCTCAATTCGAGCTTTGCGCCCGACGAGATGGAGCGAGAGCGCGGCGTGATCCTGCAGGAGATCGCGGCCACGCAGGACAGCCCGGACGACATCGCGTTCGAACTGGTGAACGAGGTCGCGTATCCGGACCAGGCCATCGGCCGGCCCATCCTGGGGCCGGCAGCCAACGTGCGCGGCTTTGCGCCGTCCGATCTCAGTCACTTCCTGCGGTCGCACTACCGGCCGGAAAAAATGGTGTTGGCGGCGGCGGGGGCCGTCCGTCACGACGCCTTCGTCCGCCACGCTGAGGCCCTATTCGGGGGGCTCACTTCCGCAGGAGCGTCCGACGAGCAGCGGGCCCTCTACGAGGGGGGCGTTCGCTGGCATCAGAAGCGTTTCGAACAAAGCCATCTCGTGCTTGCGTACGAGGGTCCGTCCTACCGTTCCGAAGCGTATTTCACGGCCCAGGTTTTCTCCGGGCTCTTTGGAGGGGGGATGTCGTCCCGCCTGTTTCAGGAGGCGCGCGAAAAGCGCGGCCTCTGTTACTCGATCTACTCTTCCGCGTGGGGCCTCGGCGATACGGGCCTCTTTGCGGTGCACGCAGCGACCGGGACGGAGCTCATGGGCAACCTTATCGACGTGACCGCCGCGGCGCTCGAAGACGTGGCGCGCAACGGGCCGACGATTGCCGAGCTCAACCGGGCGAAAGCCCAGCTCAAGGCCGGGCTGCTAATGAGTCTCGAATCATC
>DAOMQQ010000111.1:0-8422 GCA_035445405.1 Hyphomicrobium sp. | reverse complement strand
TCGAAACGCCGATCGGCGACGAGGAGGACAGCCACCTCGGCGACTTCATCGAGGACCGCAACGCGGTGCTCCCCGACCAGGCGGCGATCGCGGCCAACCTGCGCGAGACGACGACGCGGGTTCTCGCCTCGCTGACGCCGCGCGAGGAGCGCGTCTTGCGCATGCGCTTCGGCATCGGCATGAACACCGACCATACGCTCGAAGAGGTGGGTCAGCAGTTCTCGGTGACGCGCGAACGTATTCGCCAGATCGAGGCGAAGGCGCTGCGGAAGCTGAAGCATCCGAGCCGCAGCCGGAAGCTCCGGAGCTTCCTCGACAACTGATCACAGGCAAAACCCCCGAGGAAACTCGGGGGTTTTTTGTTTCGCGGGATGCCGGACGTCGTCAGGCCGAGAGCCGAGATGGAACGCAAGTCCTACGGCAATCACAGCGGCAACTCACCGATCCGCTCCTACGCGGCGAGCGCTTCCTCTATTCGCATATGGTTCGAGGACGGCGGGATTTACGAGTACGACGACAGCCGTCCGGGCCACGAACACGTACAGGCAATGATGCGCCTTGCGGAACAGGGAAACGGGCTGGCCACGTACATTAATCGCCACGTGCGCAAGAACTATGCACGCAAGCTCTGAAAACGCCGCGCTCGACGACATACGCCACGGGGTGCAACGTATCGTAGATGCTTGCCTCCGCAGGCATGACGGAGTTGGGCGCGTTTCATAGGCTCTCACCATGCTTCTCCCGTACGGATACACAGCCGAGAAGATCGTCTCGTGGCGAACGTCTGCGGGACGGATGCTCAAGGCGCTCCCGCTGTGGGCGCTGTTCGCTCTCGCAACGGCGGCGACCGCGGACAAGGCGATGGCGGAGCCGCCAGCCTCGATCCCGCAAAGCGAGATCGCGACTCCACCGGGCTTGCCGGCAATCGGCAAGTGGATGATCGGGGCGGACGGGTCGATTGCGCACTGGCTCGGCGAGCGTGTGGACGGCAAGAAGTTGCATGAGCCGATCAACGTCGTTCTGATCGACGCGACGTCTGCGAATGCGGACGAGGCGCACAAGGCGCTCGTCGCTGCGGCGACCGCGGCAGGCTATCCGGTCCGCTTCGGGCATTCGACGGGCTATCGCGGGTATGTGGGCGGCGCGCTTTATCGCCAGCTTCCGCAAGGCCGCGACGACGCTTTCTCGAATCGCATCTTCGAGGAAACGAACAACCACGGGCGCATCTTCGGTCCGCACGCGACCGAACACGGATATGTCTTCATCGGCGCCTTCAGCCGGGAAGCCGTAAACTTTCTCCGCGACCCACCGCACCGCTACGCCTCGTTCAATCAGGCGCGCGACGGTTTCGCGCGCGCCCTCGCCGCGCATTCCCGATATCGCGAGACTGGAACGGCGCCCCTCGACAATGCGATTGCGAACGACCCGGACGTCACGACCGGAGATCATGACGGTCTGGCCGTCGTGCTGACGATGGACTAGGCTCCAAATCCAATCAGGATCGTGTTGCGACGGTCTCGTCTCATCGTGACGCCACCCGATCGAGTTTGGAGCCGCGATGCCCACGCCCCTCATTCCGTTCGAGCACAAATCCGAGAAGGTGATCCCGCGGCAACGGTTCGTCCGGCGGATGGGGCGCGCGCTTCTGCTGTGGGCGATGCTCACGTTCGGCGGCCTCGCCATCGGCATGATCGGCTATTCGGCGACCGAGGGCATGGGGTTTGCGGACTCGTTCGTGAACGCGGCGATGATCCTGTCGGGCATGGGGCCAGTGGATCAACTGCATACGACGGCCGGCAAGATCTTCGCGGGCCTCTACGCGATCCTCTCCGGGCTCATCATCGTGATCGGTGCAGGGTTCGTGCTGGCGCCGATCGCGCATCGGGTGTTGCACCGCTTCCACGTCGAGACAAAGAGGGGCGACGGATGACCGCCGACACGATGCGCGACGCGCCTCGCGCTGGCACGCGGAGCCGTTAACGCCGCCCGCTCAAGCGACGCGCTTCCCAGCGATCCCAGCGCTCCTGCTCGGCGGCCGTGCACCATGGATTTGCATAATAGCCGTAGCGCGCATTGAGCCGCGTGCAGTCCTTCACAGGTTTGGCGCGAGAGGCCGCATGCGCGCCGTCGTGCCGGCGGCCGGCCTCGGCGGCCGTGGCCACGGCAAGCAGGACAGGAAGCGCAGCGAGAACGGCGGTGGCTGTGCGCGGCATCGGCATCGGCGGAGATCCTTCGTCCATGTTTCGGCATCATGCAGGAGATCGGATCGGACGCAAGCCGGCGGGTGCGTGCGGATCGTTTCTTGCTTAAGCGGGGGTCATCACGCCGACGGCGGCTGCCGTCATGAGGGTTGCGAGCGTGCCCGAAACGATGGTTTTCGCGCCGAGCCCGACGATCTCCGCGCGCCGTTCCGGCACCATGGCGACCATTCCACCGATCATGATGCCGAGGCTGCCGAAATTCGCAAACCCGCAGAGCGCGTAGGCCATGAGCAGGCGCGTGCGCTCCGACAGGGCATCCTCGGGCGTGGACGCGAGCGCGAGGTAGGCGACGAACTCGTTGATCACGGTCTTGATGCCGATCAGCGAGCCCGCCGTCCCGCATTCGCTCCACGGCACGCCGATAAGCCAGGCGAACGGCGCGAACAGCCAGCCGACGATCCTCTCGAAGGTGAGCGTGAGGCCGAGCGGGGCGGAGGCGAACGCGAGCAGCTTGTTGGCGAGGGCCACGAGCGCGACGGCGACGATCAGCATCGCGGCCACGTTGACGAGGAGCGTGACGCCGTCCCGCGTGCCTTGAGCGATGGCGTCGATGCTGGATTGGGCAGGCTCGACGGAGATGACGGGCTCGGGCTCGGGCGTCGCGTCCGGCGACGCGCCCATCGGCACCATCAACGCCGCGACCATCAAGGCCGCCGGAACGCTGATGACGGATGCGACCATCAGGTGACCGGCCGCACCGGGGACCTGCTCGCCGATGATGCTGGCGTAGAGGGCGAGCACGGTGCCCGCGACCGTCGCCATGCCAACCGACATGGTGGCGAAGAGATCGCCGCGGCTCATGGCGGCGAGATAGGGGCGCACGACGAGCGGAGCTTCCACCATACCGACGAAAATATTGGCGGCGGATGCCGTGCCGACCGGGCCCGTGACGGCAAACGCCCGTTGGAGCAGGCGACCGATCGCGGACACCACACGCTGCAAAACGCCCCAATGATAGAGCAGGCGCGACAAGGCGCTGACGATGAGCACGAGCGGCAGCGCCTGAACGGCGAGGATGAAGCCGTTCTCCGGCCGCACGACCTCGAACGGCGCAGGCCCGCCTGCGAGGTATCCGAAGACAAGGCGCGTCCCGGCATTGGTGGCATCCTGAAGGGCCGCGACGAGGCCTGTCGCCCAATCGAACGCGACACGCGACGCCGGCAGGGTCAGCATCAAGGCCGCAATCGCAAGCTGAATGCCGATGCCGGCGGCGAGAATACGCGCAAGCCGTCTTTTCGTGATCGCTGCGCGATCTTCCGAAAGCAGCCATGCCAGAACCGGCAGCAGCAACAATCCCAGTAGGCTTTGCGCCTGCAAGCTCATGGCGCCCCCTCCCCGCGCAATTCGTCCCCGGCGATCCGCCCCGTGTGCCGCGCCGAGATGTCCTTCCATGCACCGGAACCGTTTACGAAATGCCCTCATTTGATAGCGTGAGATGCATTCACACCGGAGAGAAGCGTCATGGCCCTCACCCTCACCTCGACGGCTTTCGCGGATGGCGGCGAAATTCCGAGCCGGTACACGTGCGAGGGCGACGACATCTCCCCGCCGCTTGCGTGGAGCGGCGCTCCGGACGGCACGAAGAGCCTGGTGCTGATCGTGGACGATCCGGACGCGCCCGACCCGGCCGCGCCGCAGCGGATCTGGGTGCATTGGGTGCTCTACAATCTGCCGCCGGACTCGGCCGGGCTTCCCGAGGCCGTTGCCTCCGATGCGCTGCCGGCCGGCACCGAAGACGGGCTCAACGACTGGGAGCGCACCGGTTACGGCGGCCCGTGCCCGCCGATCGGACGGCATCGTTACTTCCACAAGCTCTATGCGCTCGATACGCGTCTCGAAGGACTTTCGGCGCCCACGAAACGCGATGTCGAGGCGGCGATGGCGGGGCATGTGCTGGCCGAAGCCGTGCTGCTCGGGACATACCAGAAGAGGGGCTAAATCCCCCGGCGCAGGCGTTTCCCCCCGCAAATCCCGAGGCGCGAAAGACGCCTTGCGCACGCGCTCATGAACAGATCGTTGATGCGATCGCTCGCATTCGCTCTGTCCTTCTCGGGGTTCCTCAAGCGGCGTCTGTTAGCCTGGACAGGACATAAGATCGTCCGGGAAGGGAGCCGGGAATGGCTCGACGAGAAAACGCTCAAGGCCGCCGGCTGGTCCGCTGGATCGGGCTCGCGATGGCTTTGCCCGTCCTCGCCGCCGTGCTGCTGCTCGGGCGCAACGCCGCGCTCGTGATCGACAGCATCAACGAAAGCGCGCTCAAGCGCGACGCGGCAGCGCTCGAACGCGGCCTCAAGCTGCTGGGCGAGATCCATGCGTCGGAGCTGCTCGGACACGCGCTGCGGGACGAGGCTTTCCGGAAGGTCGTGCTGGCGCACGAGCCGGGTTGGATGCATGCGAACTTCGGCAGCCACGCGCTCTCGCCCGAGGGTCCGCAAGAGCTTATCGTGGTGGATCCCGAAGATCGCATCGTCTTCGCGTCAGGCGTCGCCGGTGCGCCCGCGGCCGAGGATGCCGAGCGGATGCTGGCCCCGGCCGGCCACGCGATGGCGCGGGCCCGCGAGCTCTACCGCAAAGCGCACGCCGCGGGCGAAGGCTTCGGCGACCGGGTTCTGGACGGCGTGAACGACGGCATCTACGTCACTGACATGGCGCTCGTAGACGGCCACCCCGCCATGGTGACGGTGACGCCGTTCGCGCCTGAGAGCGCCGCGCACGATGCGCCCATCGCGCCGACGCTTCTCGTGGGCGTCCAGCATCTGACCGAAGCCACCCTCGACAAGGTGGAGATGCTCGCCGACATCGGCGACATCGAACACGTCGACGAGACGCACGCCCAAAACACCGGTGCTCATACCCATGCGGTGCGCGACGCGGACGGAAACGTCGTGACATATCTCTCGTGGGAGCTCAGCAGGCCCGGACATGCGGTGCTTTGGGCCGCCGCGCCCGCAATCGGCCTCTCCCTTGCCGTCGTGCTGCTGCTCACGCTGGCCGGGGCCATGACGATGCGGCGCCTGACGCGCCAACTGGCGGAGAGCGAGGCCGCCGCCGTCTACGCAGCGCGCCACGACATGGCGACAGGCCTCGCCAACCGAGGCTGGTTCATGAGTGTGCTCGGCGGGGCCCTGCACGGCACGGCCGAGGCTCCCAGCACGCGCGCGGTGATGCTGATCGACTGCGACTACTTCAAAACGGTGAACGATACGCTGGGACACGCCGCGGGCGATGTCGTCCTGCAGGCGATCGCATCGCGGCTTCAGGGCCTCGGCGATGCCCTCGCCATCGCAGCGCGCGTCGGCGGCGACGAATTCGCGCTTCTCACGGCGCCGCTCGCACACGCCGACGACGTGGCGAGCCTGGGCGAGCGCATCGCCGAGGTTCTGATGGTGCCAGTGCGGTTCGAGAAGCACATCGTTCCGATCAGCGTCAGCATCGGGGCGGCCGTGGTGGAGATTCCCACGAAGACCGATATCGGCGCCGTGCTGGTGCAGGCCGACCTCGCGCTTTACCGCGCGAAGCGCGACGGTCGCGGGTGTGTGCGCGTGTACGACGCCACCGTCGATACGGGGCCGCCCGCAGCGACGGACGACGGAGCGGAGCCGGGCACCGTCCGTCAGACGGCGCGCTCCACCGCGGCGGCGTGACCTGCCGCCCCAGCCGTTCTCAAGATCTCGACGAACGAGGCCTCAACGGTCGATGCGCGAGATCTTGGAGCCTTCGAGGGTCAGGTTGTACATCAGGCCTTTTTGATCGAGGATGAAACCGATCACGGGCCGCCTGATCTGATTGGTGTCGATCGAGCCGCCGACACCGACCGTGACGAGCGTCACCGATCCATCGACGCCGACCTTCCAGCCGTGCTTGCGGCGGAAGTCCCACAGCGCTTCCTCGGTCATGAAGAGAATGATGACGGTGCGCGCCTGCACGCCGAGCTGAAATCCGACCGAAGCGGAGACCAGGTTGTAGTAGTCGTCCGTATGACCGTGGCGGAGCAGGGCGCCCTCGCCGTATTCCCCGCCGAACCCAATGCCCGCCTTGATGACGGAGGGAAAGACGAGCACGCCCGCGGCGTCCTGGACCAGCTCGCGGGCGCCGCCGACCGTGCGGTAGAAGCGGCTCAGCGCGGCATCGACATCGGCGTCGATCGCGCGGGCGGAGGCGGCGTAACCGTCGCGAACGGCGCCCACGACAAGCGCGAATGCAAGGAGAACGGAGAGGGCGAGCGTCTTCGGCGACATGGGGAGAAAGTCCTCGGATCAGGCGTGGGCGGGCCCGGCGAGTCACCGAGCTTCGCTTGGTTTACCGAAAATCCGTGGAACCAATGTGGCGCGATATGGGCGCGCCTTCCCTAGGGGCGTCCCGTCCCTCGCCTGCGCCAGTCAGCAGAAAATGCATACGCTGCACATCGTTCTCGCTTCGGCGATGTGAGCGTCGAGGATCTTCGCGTATTCCGCGAGGCGCGGTTGCATCGAATCGCACAGCGCCTTTTTCTTTTCCGGCTCGCCGTGAGATTCTTCCCAGCCCTTGAGGTATTGGGCCTTCTTGGAGCGGAACGCGGCCGCGACGCGGCGCAGCGAGGTGACCTCGACGCAGGGTGCCACGGCGGCCCAGGTCCGGCGCTGAAGATTGAGCTTACGGCCGCAGAATTCCTGGATGGCGTCGACGGTGGCGTACTCGTCCACGCGGCGCCAAAGCGTGGCGCGGTCGGCCTTGCTCAGGGTGTTGATGCCGACTTTCACCTCGACCAGCCCGGGGTTCGAGTTGGCCGGGCCGGTCTCGCCGCGCGCCAACCCGGCAAGCGACAGCGAGATCAGAGCGACCAGCCATGGACCGATCCGTTTCAAGCCTCAAGCCCTCTCAAGCCCGGTCTGGAAGTCCCCACCTGCGCCCCCCGCGGTTCGAAGCGCGCTTGAAACGTAGATCGGGGATGGGGCGTCGGGCAAGCGCGGAGACACCCTCAGTCTATCGCGACGATCTCCACCTCGCCGGGGCCGATGCGCGCCGTGTCTCCCACTCCCTTGCCGATGAGTGCACGAGCGAGCGGCGACACATAAGAGAGCGTGCCCCGAGCCGGATCGGCCTCGTCCTCGCCCACGATCCGATACGACTGCCGCCGCCCATCCTCGCGCAGAAGCGTCACGCGGGAGCCGAAGCGCACCTCGCTCTTATCCGTCGGCGGGGGCACCAGCTCGGCCGACGCACGCCGCTGGGTCCAATAGCGCACGTCGCGTCCCGCCGCCGCGAGCGCCGCGCGATCGGCAGCAGCTTGTGCTGCCGCATACGCCTGCTCGGCACGGGCGAGCTCTTCCTCGATCGTTGCGAGACCCTGCTCGGTGACGAGGTTCGGATGCGACGAGATCAGGCGCTCGGGAAGCTCCTCGAACGCATCCGATCCATCCTGTTCTTTGACGAAGGCTCTGCTCATTCTTCTTATATAGGCCGGCTTTCGGCAGAACGCATGGGGTGTTTGTGCCCCTCGATACGCGGCAAGACCAGGGACGGAGAAACGCAGATGCATCAGGCTCAATCCGAGATCACGCTCTCCACACGGGGGCAAGGCCTCTACGAAATCACGCGGGAAACGCAGGCTTTCGCGGAGACGTCGGGGATCATGCTCGGCCAGCTCACGGCCTTTTGCCGGCACACGTCCGCCTCTCTCGTCATCCAGGAGAACGCGGACCCCGACGTCCAGCGTGACCTCGCCGCCTTCTTCCGGCGCCTCGTTCCTGAAGGCGATCCGCTGTACGTGCATACGCTCGAAGGGCCCGACGACATGCCCGCGCACGTGAAGAGCGCGCTCACCCAGACGTCGATCACGATCCCGATCTCGAGCGGCCGTCTCATGCTCGGCACGTGGCAAGGCCTCTATCTTTTCGAGCATCGCGTCGCACCCCATGCCCGCAAGATCGTGCTGCATGTCGTCGGCGCTCGAGGCGATGCGCCGCTCGAATGAGCTCAGCGCGATGCGCGCGCACTCTCACACGCGCTCAGTTATGCCTTTGCTTCAAGGTCTTTTGCGCACTCGCTCATCGATGCGTCACGCTTTGCGCGATGCGCTCCATCCGATCGCGCGCATCGATTGTCTCGAAACGCGACACACGATCGGCGATGCGATGAATGCGCAGCTTTCGATGCATGAGTAATTCACAGACGCTTAAACG
>DAOMQQ010000110.1:0-8559 GCA_035445405.1 Hyphomicrobium sp. | reverse complement strand
CCGATTCAATCGAAAATGATCACGCTCTAGCGGCGAGCTCTCGGGCGGGTGCTCGGGTGCGGGGCGGGCGCGGTGGCGCATTATCCCCAAGAATCGAGCGGCACTCGACGAAAGTGCTGTGGCTTGTCCGCAACAAATGCGCGCAGCTCCGCTGCGTCAGGGCCCGGAAGAGCGAGATATCCACAGGCCGGACGGAGCTCGAATTCGTCCGCCCAGGGATCGAATTCTTTGAAAGAAATAGGAAAAAATCTCTGTTCAGCAAATTTTGATGCGCCGCAAAAATGCACCCTCGCATTCGCGAGACGGCAATGTGGCGAAATTGGGAATAGCAGCTGAGGGAATATATTTTTTATTGTAATATCCTCATGTTTCGCGGGTGAGGGGTCTCCGCGAGGCAAACGGAGGATCTGCGGAGGTGGGCGGCTTCGCGGGCGTTGCGTATCAGTGCGGGGTTTGTCGTGTTATGCTTGGTAAATCGTTTGTGATGCTCGTGGCGGCCACGCTGCTTGGCCCGGCCGTCGGCGTTGGCCTTTTCGTGCTGCTCAATACGATGTGACGAAGGCGGCCGCCTCTGCGGACATAGCCTGTCTATTCGTGTTGCCGCGGCGCGTTCGCGGGAACATGGCGTGCCATGCGCCTCCGACCGTGCGCCAGGGCCGGTGCCGTGGGCTCCTGCCGCTGCGATAATTTCTAGACCATGATCGCTTCAGGCCCTATCAGCCTGAAGCGTGACTCATCGGTCTCACCAAAGAGATAGAGCGTGATCCCGATTCAATCGAAAATCATCACGCTCTAAACCTCGAAGACCACCGCGCCGCCGGTCAACCCCGCGCCTGCCGCGCAAAAGAGAAGCCGTTCGCCCGGCTGGAATGCGCGCGCCTCCGAAGCGATGGAGAGCGTGAGCGGGATCGTCGCCGCCGAGCTGTTCGCATAAAGCGCGACCGTCGAGAGCATTTTGTCGTCCGCGATGCCGAGCTGCCGCTGCACCGCGCCGGTGATGCGCGCGTTGGCCTGATGCGGAACGAGATAATCGATGTTCTCAATCGAAAGGCTGGCCCGGGCGAGGGCCTTCTGCGCTGCATCCGTCATCATGCGCACCGCACGCGTGAACACCGCGCGGCCGTCCCGCACGTGCATGAGCAGGGCATCCGCTGGCAGCCCGTCCGTGAACGGTCGCCGGCTCCCGCCTGCAGGCACCTGGATCAGGTCGTAGGCGGATCCGTCGGACGCGAGATGCACGCCGCGAACGCCGGCCGTCGCGCGCGCCGTCGGGGCGATCAGCGCCGCGCCCGCGCCGTCGCCGAACAACACCGCGCTCACCGGATCGTCGAGGTTGAGACGGCGCGAGAGAATGTTTGCGGCGATGACGAGCGCCGGCTGTCCCGTCTGCCGCACGAAGCCATCCGCGAACGTCAGCGCATAGAGAAAGCCGCCGCACGCCCCCGCCATGTCGATGGCGCCCGCGCCCGCCGCACCAAGCCGGTGCGCGACGAGCGGCGCGGTGGGTGGCAACACATGATCCGGCGTGGAGGTCGCGAGCACGACGAGCCCGATCGTCGTGCGATCGAACTCGGCCCCCGCGCGTCGAAGCGCCATTTCTCCGGCGTTGACCGCGAGATCCGACACGGCCTCGTCCGCGTGCGCGAAGCGGCGCTCGCGAATTCCGGTGCGCCGCTCGGTCCAGCCTGCTTCGAGGCCGAGCCGCGCCTCGATTTCCGCGTTTGTCACGCGCCGCTCGGGCGCATAGTGTCCGAGCGCAATCAGAGCCGATCCAGTGTCCCGCGTAGTCAGGTCCCCAGTGTTCATGCCCCCTCTATAGAGGGAGGTCCCCACCGCACAAGGTCCAAATCATCTCATGACGAAGCCCATCCTCCTTGTGGCCGCGGCCGCGCTGGTCGATTCCGACAACCGCGTGCTTCTGTCCAAACGCCCAGAGGGCAAGCAGCTGGCCGGTCTGTGGGAGTTCCCCGGCGGCAAGGTCGATGCGGGCGAAACCCCGGAGGAGGCCCTGATCCGCGAGCTCGACGAGGAGCTGGGCATCGAGGTCTGCGATACCTGTCTCGCGCCGTTTACCTTCGCGAGCCATCCCTACCGCGAATTTCATCTTCTGATGCCGCTCTTCCTGTGCCGGAACTGGGAGGGCGACGTCATCCCCCGCGAAGGCCAGGAAATCGCCTGGGTGCGCGCCAAGCGCCTCGCGGATTATCCGATGCCGCCCGCCGACGCGCCGCTCGTCCCCTGGCTGCGCGATCTCTTGGGATAGCGGGCGATGCGGATCGAGCTCGACTGCGGTCGCTGGCGTCCCGCGACGGACGCGGACCTCGCGGCCATCGTGGCGATTGCCGACAAGATCCACCTCGCTTACCCGGAGGACGCCGCGACCATCGCCGAGCGGTTGCGCCTCTATCCTGCTGGCTGCGCGCTCTTCGAGCGGGAGGGAATGCCGCTGGCCTACACGCTGACGCATCCCTGGCATTACGCCGATCCGCCGGCGCTGAATGCCACGCTCGGCGCGCTGCCGGACAGCCCGACCACGTATTACATCCACGACGTAGCCCTGCTGCCCGAGGCGCGCGGGACCGGCGCAGCGGCGGCCATCGTGCAGGCGATCGTCGAGCACGCGGAGACGACCGGCAGCCGCGACCTGTCCCTCGTTGCGGTCAACAACTCGGTGTCGTTCTGGACACGCTTCGGCTTTAAGGTGACGGACGAGCCGGGCCTCCGCGCGAAGCTTCTCACATACGATGTGGACGCGCGCTTCATGGTGCGCCGCTTGCTTGCCGAACGGCAGGATCAGCCGCGCTAAAGCTTCCGCTCGCGCACGCCGAGCGCATCCGCGAGCCGGGTCTTGGCGGAGCCCGGCTTCAGCGGCTGCTGCTGGCTCTCGTGCGGCGCCCAGGCGGTGAGCGTCAGGATCTCGAACGTCGCAGGCACGCGCCCGCTTTCAAGCCCGAACCGCTCGACGTAAATCTCCGCCGCCCGCAGCAGCAGACCGCGCGTGACGGGCGTCCGCCGCCGCTCCACGAGCATGTTGGACGCACCCATCCCCTTGACGTCGCGCATGAGCGCGAGCGGCGTTTCGTAGGTGACGGTCACGATGTCGGAATCCGCGACCGGCAGCGCGAAACCCGCACGCTGGAGCAGGCCGCCGAGATCGCGAACGTCGGCAAACGGCGCGACGCGGGGCGAGGCACCGCCCAGCATCTCGGCTTCGGCCGCGAGCCACGCTTCACGCAGCTCGGTCAGCGTGCTCCCTCCGAGCAGAGCGGCAAGCAGGAGGCCGTCCGGCTTGAGCGCGCGGCGGATCTGCACGAGCGTCCCCGGCAGATCGTCCACGAGCTGCAACGCGAGCCCCGACACGACGAGATCGAGCGAGGCGTCCCCGAACGGCAGCATGTCGAGCGGAGCGACCACGCGGTACCCCGGCGCTCCGCTGAGCAGGTCGGCCGAAGGATCGGCCGAGATCAGCGTCTCGACGGAGGGGATCTGGCCAATCTCCCGCCCGAGCACGCCATGATGCGCCCCGAGATCGAGCGCGACGGGAAAGCGGCGCTGCACGATCGCGAGCCGTTCGGCGAGATCCTCGGCCACCCGCCTGAGCAGGAAGTCGTGGGTGCCGGCGGAAGCGGCCGCACGCTCGCGGCGCGCTGTCAGAAGCGGGGTGTCGAAAAGGGGCGGGGCGGCAGACATGGGAAGCGGGAAGTCCTTCGGCGCGGCTCGGGTGCCGTGGTATCATATTTATTCTAGCAGATGCGGGCCGCGCGGCGAGGTGCTGGCCTGCGGTTGGGGGGCGCGGACATGTCCGAGCGCGGCCTGGACGAGGATGCGGATCTCAGAGGCCCCCCGCCTGAGAGCGGCCTTTTCCGCCGCGCCCTGGCCCGCCTCTCGGACATCGTCATGCCGCCGGTCTGCCTGGTCTGCCGCACACCGGTCGGCGACCATGACGCGCTGTGTGCCGTCTGCTGGCGCGAGGTGGATTTTATCCGTCCGCCGGTCTGCGACCGCCTTGGCCTGCCCATGCCGTTCGACACCGCCCCGTTCGGCGCCGATGCTCCCATGATCTCGGCCGCCGCTGCGGCCGATCCTCCGCCCTATGGCCGGGCCCGCGCGGTCGCCGCGTATACGGGCGCGATGCGGGCGCTCGTCCATGGGCTCAAGTTTCACGACCGCCACGACGTCCGCCGCCTGCTCGGTCGCTGGCTGGTGGAAGCGGGCGGCACGCTCATCGAGGATGCGGATATGATCGTGCCGGTGCCGCTGGCGCGCCGGCGGCTCCTGGTGCGCCGCTTCAATCAGGCCGCGACGCTGAGCCAGGAGGTCGCCCGCCTGACCGGGCTCCGCTATGAGCCGATGGCGCTCGTGCGAACCCGAGCAACGGCGAGCCAGGTCGGCCTGTCGCGGGCCGCCCGCCGCCGTAACGTGGCCGGCGCGTTTGCCGTTCCCCGGCGCTTCGCTGCACGCGTCGAGGGCGCCAATATCCTGCTCGTCGACGATGTCATCACGACGGGCTCCACCGTGGGCGCGTGCGCGCGCAGGCTCCTGAGGGCGGGCGCCGCGCGTGTGGATGTCCTCGCGTTGGCGCTCGTGACGGATCACGCCACGGTCCCCTCCTGAGGGGCCGCCCAAGCTGGAAAAATGCTCCAAATCGGTGTGTTATGGGGCAGAGCGTCACTTTGCGGAACGCGCCGCGAGCGGCTACATCAGATGTGCGGATCCGGTCGGGTCGTCGAGGAATCAGCGAAGACATGGCGAAAGTCACCATCTACACGACCACACTTTGCCCCTACTGCCACATGGCAAAGGAGCTGTTGCGCGAGAAGAGCGTGACGTTCGAGGAAATCGACGTCACGGGCAAGGCCGAGCTGCGCGCCGAGATGCGCGAAAAGGCCGGCGGTCGCAACACCGTCCCTCAAATCTGGATCGGCGAGCACCACGTCGGCGGCTGCGATGATCTCATGTGCCTTGATCGCAGCGGTAAGCTCGATCCGCTGCTCAGCGCGAGCGCATAGGCGCCCCATGTCGCGCGGCCCTTCGAATTCGTTTCGTGCCGGTCTCGTGCAGATGTGCGCGGGCCGTGACGTCGCCCGCAACATGCGCGACGCGACCGCCCTCATCCGCGAGGCGGCGAGCGGTGGCGCCGACTACGTGCAGACGCCCGAAGCCACCAACCTCATGGAGCTCGACCGCGCGCTCCTGTTCGCGGCCGCCGAGCCCGAGGATGGGAACACCGCGCTCCAGAAGTTTTCCGATCTCGCCCGCGAGCTTTCGATCTGGCTGCATCTCGGCTCTCTCGTCGTGAAGCTGAGCGACGAGAAGCTTGCCAACCGCGCCTACGTCATCTCGCCATCCGGCGACGTCACGGCGCGCTACGATAAGATCCATATGTTCGACGTCGATCTTCCGAACGGGGAGAGGTATCGCGAAAGCGCGAACTACGAACCGGGCGCGCAGGCCGTCGTCGCAGACTTGCCGTGGGGCGGGCTGGGTCTCTCCATCTGCTACGATCTGCGCTTCCCAAACCTCTATAGGACTCTCGCCCACTCGGGCGCGGTCATGCTCGCCGTGCCGGCCGCGTTCACGCGCCTCACAGGCGAAGCCCATTGGGTGACGCTGCTGCGCGCGCGCGCCATCGAGGCGCAATGCTTCGTGATGGCGGCCGCTCAGGGCGGGCTGCACGAGCATGGACGCGAAACCTTCGGCCACAGCCTCGTCGTGGCGCCGTGGGGCGAGGTGCTCGCCGAAGGCGGCGTTCACCCCTCGGTCATCTTTGCCGACATAGATTTGACCCGGATCGCGGATGTCCGCGCGCGCGTGCCGTCGCTGCGGCACGACAGGACATTCGACGTCATCCAGGCCGGCAAAGCTGCCGCGGAGTCCGCGTCATGATCAAGTTCACCCTCCAATGCCGCGATGGTCACGAGTTCGAGGGCTGGTTTCAGAGCGGCGCTGCGTACGAGGCGCAGGTCGCTTCGGCCCGGATCGCGTGCCCCCACTGTGGCAGCCACAGCATCGACAAGGCGATCATGGCGCCGGCCGTTGCGCGTCGTGATGGCGACGTGGCGCCCGCTCCGAGCAATGCCGTGGTGCGCCAGGATGACGATCCCGTCAGCGCGCCGCTTCATGCCCTTCATCGACGCCTGCGCGAGCTCCGTGACGAGATCCATGCCAAGGCGGAGTATGTCGGCGGCAAGTTCGCGGAAGAGGCGCGGCGTATACACTTCGAGGAAAGCCCGCCTCGCGGAATTTACGGCGAGGCCTCGTCCGAGGAAGCCCGCGAGCTGGCCGAGGATGGCATCCCGTTTCTCCCCATTCCGCGCCTGCCGGAAGACTTGAACTGAGGCTTCTCGATCACACGCGCGCTCCGCGAAAGTTTCACGAAAGGCTGCAGGCTTAGCCCTCGGATGTCGGGCAGTTTGCTTCTCCCGGCGCGGGCAAGCTGCAAGGGGGCGCGGTCGGTGACGCTACTTCAAACGACGACGAGAAAAACCGCACCCAAGCGCCGCGAGGCGCTCACGCGCCGCGAGCGGGACTGCCTCATTCTCACCGGCCATGGGCACTCCGAAAAGGAGGTTGCCCTTGCACTCGACATCAGCCCGAACACGGTTCGCGTCCATATCGAGAACATCAAGCGCAAGCTCGGCGCCTCCAACAAGAGCCACGCCCTGATTCTCGCACTCCTGACCGGCGAAGCGGAGCTGAGGGACTTCGAGGAAGAGGCCGCGGCGGAGGCGCCGCACTAGAGCGTGATCATTTTCGATTGAATCGGGATCACGCTCTATCTCTTTGGTGAGACCGATGATTCACGCTTCAGGCTGATAGGGCCTGAAGCGATCATGGTCTAGCATGCTTCCGGAAAGTGGGAGCCGGGTATTCCACTAAAGCCAGAGCAGCTCTGACGTCAGCAGCCGAGCGCCGAGCGGATACGCCCACCGATTTGATCGAGCGGGAGCACCTCGTCGGAGCCGCCGGCCTCCACGAGCGAGCGCGGCATGCCGTAGACGACGCAGCTCGCCTGGTCCTGCGAGATGTTGTAGGCGCCGAGCTTGTGCAGCTTGGCGAATTCGGCCGCACCGTCGGCACCCATGCCGGTCAGCATGACGCCGAGCACGTTTTTGCCGAATGCGGCGCGCGCGCTTTCCGCAAGCACGTCCACCGAAGGCTTGTAAAGGCTTTCGCCCTGATCCGGCCGCACCTTGATTTCCGCGGCCGTGACGCGCGTCTGCATCCCGCCGGGCGCGATATAGATCGTGCCTTTGGCGAGCGCCATGCCGTCTTCGGCCTCCACGACCTTGGGCTTGCAGGTATCGTTGAGCCGCTGCGCCAGCGCTTTGGTGAAGTTCGGCGGCATATGCTGCGCCACCACGACGGGCACGGGAAGCGATTCGGGAAGCTGCGAGATGATGGTCTGCAGCGCCTGCGGCCCGCCGGTGCTGGAGCCGACGATGCAGATCTTTGCGCTGACGCGCCCGCCGCACGCCGCCCGAGGCGGAAGCGCGATGCGAGCGGCCGCCGCGGCGCTCGTTCCGGACGCCGGCGTCCGTGTCTTGTGCTTGCGCGCCTCGACGGCCGCCGAGAGCTTTTCGTGAATGCGTTCGAGGCCGCGCGATTTCGGGATAAAGTCGACAGCCCCGAGGTCCAGCGCTTCGAGCGTAATGGACGCGCCTTGCTCCGTGCGCGCGGAAAGCATGATGACGGAAGCGCTGCTTCGGCTCACGATTTCCTTGAGCGCGTCGATGCCGTTCATCACCGGCATGTCGATGTCGAGCGTCACGACGTCGGGAGAGAGCGCGAGCGTTTTCTCGATCGCGTCGCGCCCGTCGACGGCGGTTCCGACAACCTTGAAGCGCGGATCGCTCTCGATTTTCGGCGGCAGGACGGCTCTCATGAAGGGCGAATCGTCGACGACGAGAACACGAATGAGAGGGGGGGACATGAGGTGCGGTCCTCGCCTGGAAATCACGAGCCTATGGGCTCGAGCGGGCCTGTTACGGCGCCATTCTTGATCTTTGAAATACATCGTTAACAGCGAGAAGTTTCCATTCTGTTACGCATGTTGCGGGTGCGCGCTGCGGCCACAGGGCGGAGGGAGCGGGACATCCCGGGGGAGGCAAATCCACCGCGCGGAAAGTCCCTGTTAAGACTATCGCAAGCAATCTCGTCCCATACTTCGAGGGCATCGACAGAGCGACTGGCGGGCCCGTAATGCTCGCACGATGCGTGGTGCGTGCACACGGTGTGGGTTTAAGGGGATAGGGTTATGAGCGCGAATGACATGCCTGTACTCGTCGTCGACGATTACAGCACCATGGTTCGGATCATTAAGAAGCTTTTGAAGCAGATCGGCTTCGAGAACGTTGACGACGCCGCGAGCGGCGAGGCTGCGCTCCAGAAGATCAAGGCCAAGGAATACGGCCTCATCATCTCGGACTGGAACATGGAGCCGATGACCGGCTACGAGCTTCTCAAGGCCGTGCGGGCCGACCCCGCCATGAGCAAGACGCCGTTCATTCTCGTCACCGCGGAATCCAAGCAGGACAACATCAACGCCGCCAAGAGCGC
>DAOMQQ010000109.1:0-8630 GCA_035445405.1 Hyphomicrobium sp. | reverse complement strand
CTGTTCGAGCGCTTCCTCAATCCGGAACGCGTCTCGATGCCGGACTTCGACATCGACTTCTGCCAGGAGCGGCGCGACCGCACGATCCGCTACGTGCAGGAAAAGTACGGCACGGATCGCGTCGCGCAGATCATCACGCACGGAAAATTGCAGGCACGCGCCGTGCTGCGCGACGTGGGCCGCGTGCTGCAGATGCCCTATGGCCAGGTGGACCGGCTCTGCAAGCTGGTGCCGAACAATCCGGCCAATCCGGTCACGCTGCCCGAAGCCATCGACGGCGAACCCAAGCTGCAGGAGGAGCGCGACGCCGATCCGATGGTCGCCCGCCTGCTCGAGGTCGCGCAGAAGCTCGAAGGACTCTACCGCCACGCCTCCACGCACGCCGCCGGCATGGTGATTGGCGATCGCCCGCTCGACGAACTGGTGCCGCTCTATCGCGATCCGAAGTCCAACATGCCCGTCACCCAGTTCAACTGGAAGATGGTCGAGGCGGCGGGCCTCGTGAAGTTCGACTTTCTGGGCCTCAAGACGCTCACCGTGCTGACCAAGGCGGTCGAACTCGTGCGCCGCGGCCGCGGCATCGAGATCGACCTGCTGTCGCTCCCGTTCGACGACAAGAAATCCTACGAGCTGCTGGCGAAGGCCGACACGGCCGGCGTGTTCCAGCTCGAAAGCACTGGGATGCGCGAGAGCCTGAAGCGCCTCAAGCCCGACCGCTTCGAGGACATCATCGCCATGGTGGCGCTCTATCGCCCCGGCCCCATGGACAACATCCCGACCTACATCAACCGCAAGCACGGCGAGGAGCCGGTCGATTGCCTGCATCCGATGCTGGAAGGCATTCTGCGCGAGACCTACGGCGTCATCATCTACCAGGAGCAGGTGATGCAGATCGCCCAGGTGATGGCGGGCTATTCTCTCGGCGAAGCCGATCTTCTGCGCCGCGCGATGGGCAAGAAAGACAAGAACGAGATGGCGAAGCAGCAGGCCGGCTTCGTCGCGGGCGCGGTGAAGAACGGCGTCAAGAAGGAGGATGCCGCCTACATCTTCGAGCTGGTCGACAAGTTCGCGGGCTACGGCTTCAACAAGTCGCACGCCGCCGCCTACGCGCTCGTGAGCTATCATACGGCCTACATGAAGGCGAACTTCCGCGAGGAGTTCATTGCGGCTTCCATGACGCTGGACGCGGGCAACACCGACAAGCTCGCGATGTTCGCGGCGGAAGCGAGGAAAAGCGGCATCCGTGTGCGCCCGCCGTGCGTGAACGCGTCCGCCGTCGAGTTCCTCGCCGAGCCGCCGAAGAAGGAGGGCGAGCACGGCGCGATCCGCTATGCCCTGGCCGCGCTGAAGAACATCGGCGAAAGCGCCGTCGAGACCATCGTCGAAAGCCGCAATGCGAAGGGGCCATACACGTCGCTTGCGGATTTCGCCGCGCGCATCAACACCAAGGCCATAAACAAGCGCGCGCTCGAAACGCTCTCCGCAGCCGGCGCCTTCGATGCGCTCGAACCCAATCGCGCGCTCGTCTACGCCAATGCCGATCAGATGATGCGCGAAGCCGGCCTCAAGGCCGACGACGAGCAGACGGGTCAGATCAACCTGCTCGGCGACATGGAATCGAGCGCCGCCTCCGTCGTCTTGAAGTTGAAGCCCGCCGAAGGCTGGACGCCGATGGAGAAGCTTCAGAAGGAGTTCGACGCGATCGGCTTCTTCCTGTCCGGCCATCCGCTCGATCAATACGAACGTGTTTTGAAAAAGCTCGGCGTCACGCGCTTCGTGGACTTCGAGGCCGCCACCGCGCGCGGCGCGTCCGCCGGCCGCCTGGCGGGCATTGTCATCTCCGCGCGCGAGCGCCGCTCGCAGAAGGGCAACAAGTTCGCGTTCGCGATGTTCTCGGATTCGAGCGGCCAGTACGAGGCCGTGATCTTCTCCGACACGCTGGCCCAGTCGCGCGACCTGCTGGAATCCGGAACCGCCGTTCTGGTCGGCGTCGAAGGGGAACGCGACGGGGAGACCGTGAAGCTGCGCGTCCAGTCCGTCGAGGCGCTCGACACGGCCGTAAGCGCGCTGGATCAGGGCTTGCGCATCACGCTCGATCCGGTCGCCATAGCCTCGAAACGCGCGCGCATCGCCGACATCAAGGCTCACCTCAAGCCCGGCCAGGACGGCCGCAAGGGCGGGGAGGTGCTGTTCGTGCTGCCGCTGCTCGACCGGGGCCGCACGATCGAAATTCCGGTGCCGGGCCGTTACGACGTGTCGCCCCGTGTCGCGGGGCGGCTTTCCACGCTGCCGGGTGTCGTCGAGATTACGGAAACCTGACGCCCGGAACCCCCGCCCCGCTCGCAGCGTTAGCAGCGGGCTATGCTTCTGGGTCACGCATTTTTCAAAGAGCAGCCGGACGTCGACGACACGTCGACAGAGTTTCGCCGCATTGACGGCGATCCGGGAGGCACGACGATCTGCTGCCTGCCGTGGCGGATGCCGTTCAAGCTCGCGACGGCGGCGGGTCTCGTGCCGCGGCGTCACTTGCTCGCGTGCTACGAGATGCCTCAGGCCATCGTGAGTTCCGAGCCGGAGCTGTGCATCCGCGCGTTGAATGCCGTCGTGGATGATGCGATCCGCGTCATGTGGCGCGCGCACCTCGCACCCGAGCAGGCGCTCGTGGTTGGCCTCAGCATCGGTAATGCGGCAGCGACCGTTCTCGCGAACCGGATCGGTGCGCGCCTGTGCTCGATTGCCTCCGCCGACCGCGGTGATCTCACGCTTTGGGAAAGTCCGGCCGCGCGCCATATCAAGGAAAAAGCCGAGAAGAAGGGGTATGTCCTCGGCGATTTCACCCAGGCACTCGTGGGGCACCACACGGTCGAGAACCTGGAAAACCTTGGGTCCGGCAGTCGCTTTATCGTCGGCCTGCGCGACGAGTTCATACCCGAGCCGCGGCGCTCGGGCCTGATCGACGCCGTCACGCGCACGCTTCCCGCCGCCGAGATCGCTTATGTCGATGCGGGTCACATCGGAACCATGATGGAGACCATGCGCCGGGGCTTGGTCGAGCCGCAGGAGGTTCATCTTGCGCGCTTGTCGCCGCGGACCTCGGCGCAGGGGTCGTAACCCTGAGGTCTTCGCGGACCCGAGCGTTGTGCCCGTTCCGCCGCATGCTGTTGCGAATATGGCGAGCCTCACTTATGGCGCGGGCTGAATCGTGATTCACTTCGGCTCGGCCGGTCCGGCCTGGTCGGTCTCGAAAGCGGGGGGAGAGCATGTTCCCGATCGGCGACGACAACAGCGCACGGCGCACCTTTCCGGTGGTCACCCTCACGTTGATTGCCATCAACGTCGCCGTGTTCTTGCTCGAGCTTCAACGCGGCGAGAGCTTCATCCGCGATTGGGCCTTCATCCCCGCACGTTTCTCCGAAAACCCGCCTGCCGACGCGTTCACGCTTCTGTCGGCCATGTTCATGCACGGCGGCTGGCTGCATCTCGGCGGCAACATGCTCTACCTCTGGATCTTCGGCGACAATGTCGAGGATCGCTTCGGGTCCTTCCGCTTTCTGTTGTTCTACCTGGCGGCGGGCTTTGCCGCGACATTCGCCCAGTTTGCCGTGAACCCGGGCTCGGCGATCCCGAACGTCGGCGCGTCGGGCGCGATAGCCGGGGTTCTGGGCGCTTACCTCCTGATGTTTCCGCGCGCGCGTGTAGACGTCCTGCTGGGCCGCCAGGTGGTCGCCATGCCTGCGTTTCTCGTGCTGGGCTTCTGGGTCGTGCTCCAGCTCGTCAGCGGCGTGGGGTCGATCGCGGACACGGCCCAGACCGAGCAGGGCGGCGTCGCCTACATGGCGCACGTGGGCGGCTTTGTCGCCGGGCTGGCGCTGGCCGTCGTGATGGGTGGCCGTCGCGCGCCGCCCGACAGAATTGCGTGACGGCGCGCCGCATGCTGCGGAGCAGCAATATGTGCTGCAATGCAACAAATACGGCCGGCAGTCCGGACTGAGGGATACCGGCGGCGTTGCAAAAACATCCCTTGTGACGTTGCAAAGTTTCACTTAGCCTATCGGGAAGAATAAGAAGAAACGACCTGCAAAGGGACGGACACGTCGAGGAAGGGCACACGGGCAACGCGCCGTGATCCGTCTCGAACCCTTGGAGGTCCAAATGCCTGAAGGCTTCGTTTCCACCGCCTCAACCTTGAAGAAGTCGGTTCTTGTGGCTGTCGTCGGTGCGGTCTGCTTGGCGCAGGGCGCCTCGGCGGGCGGCGAAGCGACGGAGCGTGTCCGCGGCTATTTCTGTGATGCCAAAGCCGATCAGATCGCCTTCCTGAACGCGAAGGCGCGCGGCGAGAGCGAGATCATGGCGGCCAACATCGTCAACAAGCGCCTCGCCAAGATGTCGTGCGCGCCCTACCTGCCGGCCACGGCCGTGCCGACCGGCGACCACACGATCATGGACGGCGGGCTCGTCTACAAGCTGCAGAGCTACGTCTTCCTGCCTGAGAAGGTCGAGCGCTGGAGCGGCACCGTGCTGGGCTCGCTGCAGGTCGTTGCCAAGGAGCAGGATATCTGATCCCCGCGTCCGCATGGCGTAGCGGTCGTCACGCGCTGGCTTGAAATCGCATGAAAAACCCCGGCGGCTCGGAGGAGCGCCGGGGTTTTTCGTTGGCTTGGCCGCTGGCTCTACCAGAAACCGCGGTTGGACGCGGAGGCGGGCTGGCGATGGCGCGGACCCGCCCGGCGGCGCTCGCGCGGCGGGGGCGGGCTGCCCCACCAGAAGAAGCTTCCGGCATCCTGCACCGTTTCCTGGCGGACGGGGCGCGGCGTCGGCCGCGTGATCTTAGCGACCACTTCCGGCATCTGCACGATGAAGTCCGTACCGCGATAGCGCGTCTCGCTGCGGGCCTTGTCGTAGTCCGAGATGATGAGCGCGGAGCCGGGCTTGACCACCTCGGCGATGCGGTCTGCGGCTTCCTTCGAGATCGTGATCCGGTCGAGCGTCCGTGCGGCGCGATCGGCATTCGTCTCTGCCGGCAGTTCGGCAGCTTCACGGCCGCGGCGGCGCTGTCTGATGTCCTCGGAGGTCGCGTCGGACGTTTCGGACACTTCGACCGCCAGCCACTTCAGGTTGGTCTTGGTCGTGTCGGCCCAGTCGATCGCCGTGAAGACGAACGTGTTGAGCGGCACCTCGGGGTTCGCGATCTCGACATCGGCTTCCATCACCGCTTCGAAGCCCTGGCGGATCATGATCTTGCCGGTCTTGCTGCTGATGAACACCGAGACCGGAAGATCGCGATTGGCTTCCCTCCGGTCGAAGTCGGCGACCGCTGTCTTCGCTTCGCTCTCGGCGGAGGCGGCGTCGCGACCTTCGGCACGGGCTGCCTTGGCGGCCTCCTGCGCAGCGTTGATCGCCTCTTCCGAGGCTTTCGCCTTTTCGGCAGCCTTGCTGGAAGCATCCGCCGAGCGCTTGGCCTCTGCAGCCGCTTCTGCTACGCGCGCCTCTTCCTGCTTCACGCGGTCCTGCAACTCGGCGAGCCGATCGGCGCGCACGCGCTGGGTGTTCTTCGGCACGCGCGACTGCGCCTGCTTGAGCGCACGCTCACGCTGGCGGAGCGCGTTGCGGGCTTGGGTCGCGGCGCGCGCGAGCTTGCCGGCTTCGGTGCGGGCGGCGCGTGCGGCAGCGCGGGCGTACGTTGCGGCCTGCTGCGCGGATTTTTCTGCTTCACCTGCAGCCGCGCGCGTTTCGGCGGCACGCGTCACGGCGGCCATCAGCCTGTCACGCTCGGCCACGCGGGCTTCGGCCGCACTTTCGAGCGTGCGTCCGGAAGGCTCGGTGGCGGCGTGCGCGGGGCTGATGCCGAGCAAGGTCTCAGCCACGTCGATGCCTGACTTGCGCGGCGCAGACCCTTCCCGGATCAGCGAGCGCGAGGCCGACGGAAGTTGCGAGAACAGGAACGGGTGCGAGAACGCGACCGGAGCCTGCACGTCGGGAGCAATGACGACACGCTCGTTGATCGAGGTGTGATCGAAGATGCGGCGCGCGAAATCGAACGGCAGGCGGACGCAGCCGCCGGACGCCGGATGCCCCGGAATGACGCCGCCGTGGAGCGCGATGCCGGTCTGCGTAAGACGCTGCATATGGGGCATCTTGGCGTCGAGATAGATGTTCGACGTGTGGTCGACCTTCTTCTCGAGGATGCTGTAGATGCCGACCGGGGTATCGTGCCCGGGGCGGCCAGAGGAAATCCGCGTCTGCGTCACGTACCCGTTGCGGTCGTAGACGTACATACGCTGATCGTTGAGCGAGACCTGAAGCAGCAGAGGCCCGTCCGTGGAGATCGCGGCGACCGGTGCCGGCCGCTTTTGCGCCTGCTTCTGCTGCCTGCGCTCGGATTGCGCGTCCGCAGGCGGCGTCATGGCATGGGTGAACAGAGCAAGAGCGAGCGACGCCGAAGCGGCGCGCCACAGCGCATTCTTCACGTTCGCGGGATGGAACGGCTTCTCGTAGAGCACAGGTAGACCCCCTAAAAACACGCGAGAACCATGGCCGGGTAGCTCCGAGCCCCCTCGAGCAATGGCCGATTAGTGAAACATGGTGAGTTCGACTTCAATAGGTTACATGCCACTGGTTAGCGAAATGTCTCCACTTGTTCCGGAAGTTTCCTTCGAATGGGATCGTATCCGCAACACGTCGTGGGTTGCAAATGCGCATCGATCCCGCGGGGGCGCGGGAAGGAAAAGCGTCTCGGCAAAATTTGGCGTGTTGAAGGACGGATTTGATCCGTTGAGAGATCAAGGGGATAGCGCGCTGCGTACGGATCGAGTTCGGCCCAGGGGCAGGGATGGTCCGCCGGTAGAGCGGGATCAGGGCCGCCAGGGACCCGACGGCGCGGCGTCCTCGGCTTCGTCGTCGCGAAGGCGGCCGATCTCGCGTGCGAGCGCGAACAAGGCCTCTTTGACGCCGGTTCCCGTCACGGCCGAAAGCACGAGCGGTGTCTTGCGTGCCGCTTTCTTGAGGTCGGCGAAGCGGGCCTCCAGCGTCTCCGCGTCGAGCGCATCGCATTTCGAAAGCGCCACGATCTCCTTCTTCTTGTCGAGACCGGCGCCATACGCCTTGAGCTCGCGCCGGACCGTCCTGTAGGTGCCCGTCACGTCTTCCTCCGTGGCGTCCACGAGGTGGAGCAGCACCTTCGTGCGCTCGAGATGGCCGAGGAAGCGTGTGCCGAGACCGGCACCTTCGTGCGCGCCCTCGATGAGCCCGGGGATGTCGGCAAGCACGAAATCGCTGTCGCCCGCGCGCACGACGCCGAGGCCGGGATTGAGCGTCGTGAACGGATAAGCACCGATCTTGGGTTTCGCACCGGAGACCGCCGCAAGGAACGTCGATTTGCCGGCGTTCGGCAGGCCGACGAGGCCGGCGTCCGCGATCAGCTTGAGCCGCAGCCAGATGGTAAGCTCATCGCCCGGCAGTCCTGGATTGGCGTGGCGAGGCGCCTGGTTCGTGGGACTTTTGAAATGGGCGTTGCCGAAGCCGCCGTTGCCGCCCTTGGCCGCCACATAGCGCTCGCCCGGCTCCGTGAGCTCGGCAAGCACCGTCTCCTGATCCTCGGCCAGCACCACCGTGCCGGGCGGCACCTTGACGATGCAGTCGTCGCCGTTCGCCCCGGCCCGGTTCCGCCCCATGCCGTTGACGCCGCGCTGCGCCTTGAAGTGCTGCTGGTAGCGGTAGTCGATCAGCGTATTGAGATTGGCCACGCATTCGACCACGACGTTTCCGCCGCGCCCGCCGTCGCCGCCATCGGGGCCGCCGAACTCGATGAACTTCTCGCGCCGAAAGGAGAGCCCGCCGTCGCCGCCGTCACCGGCCTTGATGTAGATTTTCGCGAGGTCGAGAAACTTCATGAGCGACGCCTCCAGAGCACGCCCATGATGGGGCGCTTGAGCTCATACCATAGGGTTTCCACCTCGGCCTGGCGGGCGTCGCACCAGACGAGGCAGGTCTCTTCGACGGGCGTGAAGCCCAGCTTGCGGATGACACGCCCCGATCCGGGATTATCGACGAAATGCGCACACGTGAGCCGCGTGTACCCGCCCTTGGTGAAGCAGTAGCGGACGAGCGCGCGCGCCGCTTCCGTCGCGTAGCCGTT
Organism: Hyphomicrobium sp.; assembly: GCA_035445405.1. Classification (GTDB taxonomy): domain Bacteria; phylum Pseudomonadota; class Alphaproteobacteria; order Rhizobiales; family Hyphomicrobiaceae; genus Hyphomicrobium_C. The sequence goes on along the minus strand of DAOMQQ010000109.1, from coordinate 496 downwards.
TCCCCACCAGGGCTTGCCGATCCAGTAGCCGATCTCCGCCGCGCCGTCGGGCTGGGGCATGTAGCCGACCGCGCCGATCAAGACGCCGCCGAGCGTGACGGCGCGCACGTCCTCGCCGGGCTCCAGGTTATCCATCCACTGCTCGGCCAGCGCTTCCGAGTAGGGGTAGGGGATGCGGGCCGTCATGCGCGCCACGTCCCAATCCCCTGCATATCGCGCCATCTCGGGCGCATCGCTCGGCCCGAGCGCGCGCAGCACGAGCCGACGCGTCTTGATCGGCTTGGGCGTGGAAGGGCGCGGCTTTGAAGTCCAGAGCATGCCAACCGAGCTGAGAAAGAGAAAGGGGGGATGGTACCCACCCCCCCTTATCAAATAGGTACCGCCAACACGATGATCACATCATCGGTCTCGCCAGGAGCAGCTTACTCAGCTGCTTCGGCTTTCTCGGGACGCACCGAGATGTAAACGCGGCCGTTCGCCTTGGTGCGGAATTCGA
>DAOMQQ010000108.1:0-8654 GCA_035445405.1 Hyphomicrobium sp. | reverse complement strand
GCAGGCCGGACGGCAGGAAGATGAGAACGATGGCGAGGATCGAGAAGGCGGCGACATCTTTGTAATCGATGGAGAAATAGGCCGACCAGAAGGTCTCTATGAGACCGATCAGCAGGCCGCCCAGGACGGCGCCCGGGAGGGAGCCGATGCCACCGAGCACCGCGGCTGTGAAAGCCTTGATGCCGGGCACGAAGCCGTCGGAGAAGCTGACGACGCCGTAGTAGGTCATCCAAAGGAGCCCGGCGACGGCCGCAAGCGCCGCCCCCATGACGAAGGTGAGCGAAACCGTGCGGTTGACGTCGACGCCGAGAAGGGCGGCCATCTGGCGGTCCTGCTCGCAGGCGCGTTGCGCCCGGCCGAGCGACGTGCGCTGGACGACGTACCAGAGGATGGCGAGCAGTGCGGCCGTCACGACCATGATCAGGAGCTGTTTCTCCGCGAGCGTGACGGTGCCTGCGCCCATGGGAATGACGAGGACGTTCGAGAGGATGGGCTCGAGCGACTTGTTGTTCGGGCCCTGCATGATCTGCACGAAATTGGAGAGGAAGATCGACATGCCGATCGCCGAGATCAGGGGTGCGAGGCGAAACGATCCTCGTAACGGCCGGTAGGCCATTCGCTCGATGACCCAGCCCCAGAGGCTCGTCAGCGCCATGCCGAGCACGAGCACGATGAGAAGCGCGAAGCCGAGGGCCGCGATGCCCAGGATCTGGGTGAGGATGAGAAACAGGATCAGCGCGATGAAGGCCGAGACCATGAACACGTCGCCGTGGGCGAAGTTCACCATGCCGATGATGCCGTAGACCATCGTGTAGCCGATGGCGATGAGGCCGTAGATGGAGCCAAGCGTGAGCCCGTTCACGAGCTGCTGGAGGAAATAATCCATACGGCGGCCTGCCCCCGAAATTTGTCGCTGCGAATGAGCCTCTCGCGCGTGGAGCCGTTCGATGATTGCACGCCCCCGCGCGCAGTCCCGTAGCGCCCCGCTGGGGAAACTGCCTCCCCGGACCCCCCTGTTCGTGGTTTCGCGGATCCCTTGTCCCGCGAGTCACCGTAAAACCCGTGGACTCTAGCGTGGACGACACCAAAGGGAACCGATTTTTCGCGCGTTGCCCGTGCTGCACGCCTGCGGGGCATACGGACTGTGGATTGGGCAGCGTAGGTCCCTAGATCAGATTATGGCTACCGTCGCACCAGGGCTCGTCGTCGGTCGCTTTGCAGCCGCACAGGTTGAACGTGCCGGTGGAGGGGGCGACGAACTTCAAGGGCTCGATGCCGGTGTCCTTGTGCTTGCCGTCGCAGAAGGGCTGCTTCTCCGAGCGGCCGCATCGGCAGTACCAATAAGCCTGTCCCTCGGTGAGATCGACCTGGTACGGCCCCGTTTGTGCGACGATGGGTTCTTCGGCCATGGCGCGCCCCTTTAATTTTGCTCTGTACTGGCTTTCGGCCTACCGGCTTCAAGCGGCGCGAGCAAGCCCTGCGGACGCGATATCTTCAGGTGCCGGTCAGGAGAGGCGCGGAGGGCGAGCGGGTCAGGGCAGGTTCAACTGCCAGGAGACGCCGAAGCGGTCGCTCGCCCAGGCGAACCGCGTGCTGAAGCCGTAGTCGTCGGCGGGCATCATCACGGCGCCGCCGTCGGTCAGCGCGGCCGCCAGGCGGTCGAACTCCTCGCGGGAGCTGCAGGTGACGAAGAGCGAGAAGGCCGGCGTAAACCCGAACGCATGTTTCGTCGGGCTGTCGAAGCAGGCGAGCGTCTGGCCGGCGAGCGAGATGCGCGCGAGCTTGAAGGCGCCTTCAGGTCCCGCTTCGCCCGGTCCCCAAAGCTCGGTCTCGAGAATTTCGGCGCCGGGGAAGAGCTCCGCATAGAATGTCACCGCCGCCTCCGCTTCACCCTGGAACATCAGGAAGGGGATTACGGTCTCCATGGCCTCACTCCACCTTAAGCGTATAGCGTTCGATGGTGATGCCGCCGTCGTCGTCGTGCCAGGCGACGCGCAGCTCTCCCGGGCCGGGCACCCTCATATGAAACGCCAGGAACGGGTTTGCGGAAATCCCGGGTCCCAGCTCTGCCTTGAACACCTCATCGCCTTCGAAGTGAGCGGTGACGGTGTGGATAATGTTGCGCGCGACGCGCCGGCCCTCCCCATCCGTGCGGTTGCCGGTTTCCATGACGTGCGTGATCAGGGCGCGGATCTCGATGACCTCGCCGACGGCGGCGCTCTCGGGAAGCCTGACGCGGGGTTTGGAGGGGGTCATCACGATTTACCCTTCCCCGCAACCGCCGATGCCGACGTGCACGAGCCGGCGCGCGACGAAGTGGATGTTGGTGGACGTGACGGCGACGGCGACCACCTCCTGCGTCTTGGCGAGCCTCATCCGCCCCTGGACGGCGGCCTGGCCCGAGAGCGGGGTGAAATGAAAGGTTGCAACGCGCGCCTGCGGGTTCTGCGTCGACAAGAGATGGATGCGTGCTACGTAATCGTCCGGCGACATGGGGCTTTCGACGCCGATACGATACGGCACGATGTTGCCGTTCTCGGCTTCTTCGGGCAGCTCGAGGCTCAGGTCTCCGCCTTCGACAAGCGTGGCGTTGCCGACAATGTCGGCGAAGGCCGTCTCGAACCGGGATGTCGGCGTCAGCGGTGCGGGGTCGGCCAGCGCTGCGGCGGCGCGATCGGAGACGACGCCTCCCGCGAGCGCGCTCCGGACGGTGGCGGTGCCCGCAACGGCGCCGGCGAAGGTCGCGATGAGCAGCGTGCGGCGGTCGACGCGTCCTGGCGGTTGTCTCATCCTTGCGGTCTTCTCATCGGAGATGTCACGTTCGGCTTTTTGCCTCCGTCACCGGGTCCGAACCTTGCGGTCATCGCACTTCTCGGCGCGATCCCGGACTGCTAGCATGGGAACAAAAGAAGGTGCAAATCATGTGGCTTCCCTTGCGGATTGAGGACGCGGGCGCGGCGAGGATCGTGGCGGCGCTGGTTCTCGTCGCCCTCGCGATGGCGTGGCCCGCTGCGGCCGGTGAACGGAGCACGGCCGTCGAGCTTATCATGGTCGACGATCCGGCCTGCCGCTTCTGCCAGAAATGGAACGAAGCAGTGGGGCGCGGATATGCGAAAAGTCCGGAAGGGAGAGTCGCGCCCCTCAAACGCGTGCCGCGCGGGGCGCCCGAGATCGAAGGTCTCGCCACGGTCATCTATACGCCCACGTTTCTCGTCATGGACGGCGACAAGGAACTGGGACGCATTTCCGGCTACTCGGGCCCCAGCTATTTCTACGAGGATCTGCGGGATATTCTGACGCGCGCCGGCCATTTGCGCGGCTCTTGATCGAATGCTGTGGAGACGCGAGGCCTATGCGCGATGTGATCCGTCGTGAAATGACCCGCCGCGAGGTCGCGGCCGGGCTGGTCGCCTTGCCCATGCTCGGCGCTGTCGGTGCGCGTGCGGCTTCGGCCGCGCGTGTCGTGATCGTCGGCGGCGGCGCGGGCGGCGCGACCGTCGCGGTGACGTTGAAGCGCGCCGTTCCGCTGCTCGACGTCACGCTGATCGAGCCCGAGCAAGATTATACGAGCTGCTTTCACTCGAACCACTATCTCGGCGGGTTCGTGCCGGTCGAGCGGATCACGCACGGCTACGACGGTCTTGCCGCGCTCGGCGTCACGCTCGTGCGGGATCGCGCGGTGGGGTTCGACTTCACAGGCCGCGAGGTGAGCACCGAGGGCGGCGCCAGCATCGGCTACGACAGGCTGGTCGTGGCGCCCGGCATCGGGTTCAGGAAGGACGAGATCGAAGGTTATGACGACGCGGCCCGCGAGGTGATGCCGCACGCGTGGTCGGGAGGCGTGCAGGTGCGTGCGCTGAGATCGCAGATCGAGGCGATGGAGGACGGCGGGCTCGTCGTCATCGCGCCGCCGCGCAACCCCTATCGCTGCCCGCCGGGGCCTTACGAGCGCGCCTGCCTCATTGCGCATTATCTGAAGACGACGAAGCCGAAGAGCAAAGTGGTCGTGATCGATCCGAAGATGGCCTACTCCAAGCAGGCCGTTTTCGAGGAGGGGATCGCGAAATACTACAAAGGCATGATCGAGGTGCATCTGACGAACGACCTCGACGATATGGCGCTGCAACGCGTGAATGCGCGCACGGGCGAGCTCGTCACCAAGTCGGGGGATGTGTTCAAGGCGGCGGTGGCGAACGTCATTCCCGACCAGACGGCGGGCAAGATCGCGCTCGACGCGGAGCTGACGGACAAGAGCGGCTGGTGTCCGGTGGAGTTTTCAACGTTCCGCTCGACGCTGGCGGAGCACGTCTATGTCGTCGGCGATGCAACCGTTGCGGCCGAGATGCCGAAGTCGGCCTATTCCGCCAGCGATCAGGCGCGCGCGGTGGCCGGGCACATCCTGGCGGATCTCACCGATACGCCGCGTCCGCCCGCTGTCTACCGCAACACGTGCTGGTCGATGCTGGCGCCCGACGACAGCGTGTGGATCGGAGCCGACTACGCGCCGGGCGAGTTCCGCGGGAGGCCCATTCTCGCGTCGCGCGACAGCTTCATCTCGGCGCCGGGCGAGCCGGCGAGCGTCCGGAAAGCGACCTACGACGGCGGCATCGCCTGGTATCAGACGCTGACGGACGAGATGTTCGCCAAAGTGCAAGGCTCCGCGGGGCGGAACTGACGCCCGTTCCTGCGGTTGTTCGAAGGAGCGCCGGCTGCGGCGTGTTTTTATAAGTAAATACAATGCGGTGTGGCGGCGGCCGCCGAAAGATATCCACTGCCCGCCAGTGTCGCCGGCATTCGAGAGAGAAACGCTTTAACATTCTCCGCGTATCTTGAGGCGGCGTGGTGGATTTCCGACATGGCGCTCGGAGTGGGGCGGGGGGGAGACGAAACATGGGGCCTCTGCAACACACCGGGAGTTGATGTCGGATGCTCATGTCCGACCGCTTGCCGGTTTTCGTGAGGCGCGTTCCGCGCCGAGCCCGGTGAGCGGCGAGCGGAGACTTCGATGACAGTGATCCTGCTCCTGATGGTTCTTGTCGCCGTTGCGGTGGCGCTCGGCATGCTGCGTGCTGCGCCCTGGCAATGGGCGCTGGCGTTCGGCCTGGTGACGCTTTCCTGGCAATCGGGCCTCTTTCACGGCACGCCCTCCGTGCCCCATGTGAGCTTCCTCGGTTTCTTCGTGTGGCTCGCGATTGCGACGCTCGGCGCTTTGTCGATCCCGAACGTGCGGCGGCGGCTCGTGACGGAGCCCGCGTTCAAGCTCGTCCGCAAGGTCCTGCCCAAGGTCTCCGACACCGAGCAGCAGGCGCTCAATGCCGGCACGGTCGGGTTCGATGCCGAGATCTTTTCCGGCACGCCGGACTGGACGAAGCTTCGCGCCGTGCCGCCCATCGTGCTGACGCCGGAAGAGCGCGCGTTCCTGGACGGGCCGACGGCCGAGCTCTGCGGCATGATCGACCATTGGAAGATCCGCCACACGGATCGGCGCATGCCGCCCGAAATCTGGGATTTCGTGAAGGCGAACGGCTTTCTCGGAATGCTGATTTCAAAGGAACACGGCGGGCTCGGGTTCTCACCGCAGGCGCAATCGCTGATCCTCGGCAAGATCGCGTCGCGGTCGCCGGACGTGGTGACCATCGTGATGGTGCCGAACTCGCTCGGACCCGGCGAATTGATCGAGAAGTACGGAACGGACGCGCAGAAGAGCCACTACCTGCCGCGGCTCGCGCGGGGCGAAGAGGTGCCGTGCTTCGCGCTGACCGGACCGACGTCGGGCTCGGACGCCGCCACCATGCGCGACGTCGGCACTGTGACGATGGGCGAGCACGAAGGACGCCAGACGGTCGGCATCCGCATCTCGTGGGACAAGCGCTACATCACGCTCGGGCCCGAGGCGACGCTGCTCGGCCTCGCGTTCCGCCTGTTCGACCCGGACAAGATCCTGGGTGAGACGGAGGACATCGGCATCACGGTCGCGCTCATTCCGACGACCCATCCGGGTGTGGAGATCGGGCGGCGGCATCTGCCGTCGGGCGCTGCGTTTCCGAACGGGCCCAACTGGGGCACGGACGTGTTCATCCCCATAGACTGGGTGATCGGCGGCCAGGCCATGGTCGGCCAGGGCTGGCGAATGCTGATGGAGTGCCTGGCCGCTGGGCGCGCGATCTCGCTGCCGTCGTCGGCCACGGCGGGCGCGAAGGCGATGCTCAGGTTCAGCACGGCGTACGCGCGCATTCGCCGCCAGTTCGGGCTTTCCATCGCGCGCATGGAGGGCGTCGAGGAGCCGCTCGCGCGCCTCGTCGAGACAGCCTACGTCAACGAGGCCGCACGTGCGGTGACGGCGGCCATGGTCTCGCGCGGCGAGCGGCCGTCCGTCATCTCCGCGCTCATGAAGTATCAAACGACGGAGCGGATGCGCCGCGCCGTCAACGATGCCTTCGACATCCATGGCGGGCGCGCGATCTGCGACGGGCCGTCGAACTATCTGCAGTCGGCCTATCAGATGGTGCCGGTCGGGATCACGGTCGAAGGGGCGAACATCCTGACGCGCACGCTGATCACGTTCGCGCAGGGGGCGCTGCGCTCGCATCCTTATCTCTATCGCGAGGTGCAGGCGGTTCAGGAGCCCGACCCCGAGAAAGGGCTTCGCGATTTCGAGGATGCGTTCCTCGGACATATTTCTTTTTCGATCTCGAACGTGACGGGTGCGTTCTTCCACAATCTGACGCTCGGCCTCTTCGCCGAAGTGCCGGAACGCGCGCAGGGGCTCGAAGCGATCTATCGGCAACTCTCGCGGGCTTCGCGCAACTTCGCTCTGGTGGCGGATATGACGGTGGCGCTGCTCGGCGGCGGCCTCAAGGTGAAGCAGAAGCTCACGGGCCGGCTCGCGGACGCGCTTTCCGAAATCTATCTCGCGTGCTGCGTGGTGAAGCGCTTCGAGGACGACGGCCGGCCCGAAGCGGATCGCGCGATCGTTGCGTTCGCGGTCACGAACGGGCTTCACCGCTACGAGGACGCGATGCGCGGCGTGGTCGAGAATTTCCCGAACCCGTTCGTACGCGGCTTGTTGCGCGTGCTCGTGTTCCCGTTCGGCCGGCATTACTATCCCGCGCCCGATGCGTTGGGCTCCAGGATCGTGCGCCTTGCGATCGAGCCCGGCGAGGTGCGCGACCGCCTCACCCGCGACATCTACATTTCCGACAATCCGGACGATCCGACCGGGCTTCTGGAAATCGCTCTCAAAAAGGTCGTCGCGGCCGAGGCCGCCGAGAAGAAGGTCGAGCGCGCGATCCGTGCCGGGATCGTGCGGCGCTATCATGGGCGCGATTGGATCGCGGAAGCGGCCGAGGCCGGCAGCGTGACGGAGAGCGAGGCGCAGCTCTTGCGGGAGGCCGAGGCGCTGACCCAGCGGGTTATCGCGGTCGACCACTTTGCGCCGGAGAATTTGATGCCCAACTATCGGAAGGCTGCGCCTCCGGGGCTGGGCCACAACGTGCGCGCCGCGACGGCCGGCGCAGACCAATCATGACGGGAGACGCGACCGATGGCGCATGAGACCGAAGGAGCGCTGGGCGAGACGGCGACGACGCCGGTGTTCCGGGACTGGCGATATTCCGTCGATCTCGAGGGGATCGGCTGGGCCATGTTCGATCGCGAGGGCCAGAGCGCCAATGCACTCGGCACGCGTCCGCTGGAGGAGCTTGCCGCCATCGTGGCGCTCGCCGAAGAGGGGGCCCGCGCGCGCACGCTCAACGGTCTCGTCATCATCTCCGGGAAGGAGAAAGGTTTCATCGTCGGCGCCGACATCAACGAGTTCGACGGGTTCACGTCGGAATTCGAGGTGATCGAGCGGCTGCGTCCCGTGCTTGCGCTGTTCGACCGCATCGAGCAACTGCCGGTTCCCGTCGTCGCTGCCATCCATGGCGTGTGCGTGGGCGGCGGGCTCGAGCTCGCGCTCGCCTGCCACTACCGAATTGCGACGCGCGACGAGAAGACCCGTGTCGGGTTTCCCGAGGTCAAGCTCGGCATCTTCCCGGGCTGGCACGGCACCGTGCGCTCGATCCGCCAGGCCGGGCCTGTCGCCGCCATGCAGGCGATGCTGACGGGCAGCATGATCGGCGCGGGCCGTGCGCGCGGCATCGGTCTCATCGACCAGCTCGTCGCGACGCCCGACATGCTGCGCTGGGCGGCGCGCAAAGCCATTCTGCAGAAGCGTAAGTCGAAGCCTGCTGGCCTTTCCAAATCGCTGCTCACGCGCTGGCCCGCGCGTGCGCTGCTCGTCAAGAAGATGCGGGACGCGACGGCGAAGAAGGTGCGCGAGGATCATTATCCCTCGCCCTTCCGTCTCATCGACCTGTTCGAGCTGCACGGAGGCGATCCGGATGCGCTCAAGGCCGCGGAGACGCGCTACTTCGCGCCGCTTTTGATTTCGGATACGTCGCGCAATCTCAGGCGCGTGTTTAAGCTCTCGGAGCTTCTAAAGGCCCAGGCGCCGAAGCGGCAGGTCTGGAAGCCGCTGCGGGTGCATGTGATCGGTGCGGGCACGATGGGCGCCGACATCGCGGGCTGGTGCGTCGCGAACGGCATGGAAGCGACCTTGCAGGATCTCTCGGAAGAGGTGATCGCGAAGGGCATCAAGGCGCAGGGGCGGGTGC
>DAOMQQ010000107.1:0-8667 GCA_035445405.1 Hyphomicrobium sp. | reverse complement strand
GCGTGCTCGAAGTCGTCGTAGCAGCCCATCGGCTCGTCCATGCCGAAGGTCCGCATGAAGCCGTAGGCGGCGGACGCCATGCAATGGCGAGCATTGGGATCGAGGTTGTTGGAGCGGAACCCGGCACGCATCAGCTTCGACGCCGCGTACCCTTCCCAAATGGTCCACTGGCCGGAGCCGAACATACCGACGGCCTCCGGGCCTTTCTCGCGCAGAACCCGCTTGGCGTGCTCGGCCATCACGTCGAACGCCTCGTCCCAGGAGACGGGCTCGAACTCGCCGTCCTTGGCGTATTGTCCGTTCCGCTTGCGGAGCAATGGCTGCCTCAGGCGATCCTTGCCGTACATGATCTTGGACAGGAAGTAGCCCTTGATGCAGTTGAGGCCGCGGTTGACCTCAGCCTGCGTGTCGCCGTGGGTGGCGACGACGTGGCCATCGCGGACGCCGACCATGACACCGCACCCGGTGCCGCAAAAGCGGCAGGGCGCCTTGGACCACTTGATCTTGAGCGCCTCCGCGCCGCCCGTTATCTGCTGAGCCGCAGCCGGCAGGCTCACGCCCGCCGCGGCAGCCGCCACGCCCGCCGCGTGGGCCTTGATCATATCGCGACGCGTCAGGGTCATGCTTCTTCTCCCGCACTTTCGGCCGGCTCGACTTGCTCGTAGACCATGGCTGCCGAGAGCACGCCTTCGACCGCAGAAATCTGCGTCAGGCAGTCTCCGACCATGCCGCTGCTCGTTCCCTCGATGACGACGATGATCTTGTTGCCTTCGACATGGACCACCTCGGCCATGTCGAGCCCCTCTATGCTCCCCCGCACGGCCTCGACCGCGGCAGGCAGGCAGCGGATCACCGCGCTCGAAATATGAAGGAATGCGCCGCGATTGGAGTCACGCATGGACGGCCTCCGTCTCGGCGACAACGATTTGGATTGCCCCCACGGGGCATGGCGCGAGGCACGCGCCGCAGCCGGTGCACATCTCCGCCCGGAGAACAGGCTCAGCAGGATGGCCGAGACGCGCGCGAAACCGGATGGCCATCTCGGGGCACGCATCCTCACAGCTTCGACATTCGGTTCCCACCTTGGACAGACAGCTCTCGCCGATCGCAACCGTGTGCCGGAACGGCGGGCGCGCCAGATCGAACACATCCGCGCGGCAAACCTCGGCACACCGTCCGCAGAACGTGCATTCCGCCTTGTCCAATCGGATTTCCGGATACTTGCCCGCGCCCATCTCGATGATGCCGGCCGGGCAGGATGTCACGCAGTCGCCGCAACCGGTGCACGCCGCGAGAATGGCGGCGTCCGTGCTCCACGGGGGCCGTAGCGGTGTGGCTGCCCGCCGCCCAAAGACAAAGCTTCGTCTGCCGGGATCCATCGTTCGGCTCCTATCCCGGCGGGCCTGGCGGACCGAACACGATCTGCCACATCCACACGACGAAGCCGTAGCCGCCGATCAACGCGACAGAAATGACAGGCCAGATGATGACGGCGAGAAGAAAAAAAACCGAAAGCTCCGCGCGGCGTTCGAGCAGAGGATTTTGCTCCCCTCCGTCTGTTATCTTGCCACGCTCGCTTTCCATGATTGAACGCCTTTTAATTCACGTTGTCCGGCTCAATCGATTTTCTCGCAGTGGTGAAGTGTCTGCTCATGAACGACGCAGATGCTAGATCGCGCACTTCCTTGATGCAACATGACGCGCGCGTTTCGCTTGCTCCAAATCAAGCATGTGACCCAGTTTGGTGCGGCGAAAAATGCTGACTTGGGGAGTACGATTCACTGCGCGGATTGCGCGTTTGCTGTCGGCATGCACAGCGTACGATCCGGTCGGATATTACGGCGGCAACATCCAGGGGATCAGAACGACGCTGATCACCATCGCGATGACCGCGAACGGCACGCCCACGCGGACAAAATCCCAGAAGGTATACTTGCCGGGTCCCACGACGAGGGTGTTTACCGGCGAGGACACCGGCGTCATGAATGCAGCAGAGGCGGCAATCGCCACCGTCATCGCAAAGGGATAAGGCGAGCGTCCCAACTCCTCCGCGACCGCGAGGGCCACGGGCGCCATCAAGACGGCCGTCGCCGTGTTGGAAATGAAAAGGCCGAGCACCGCTGTCAGCACGAACAGGCCCGCCAGCATGGCATGAATGCCGACGCTGCCGAGGGTCCCGATCAACGCGCTCGCCGCGATGTCGATCCCGCCCGTCTTCTGAAGCGCAATGGCGAACGGCATCATGCCGACGATCAGAACCAGCGTCTGCCAGTGAATCGACCGATAGGCGGTGTCGGTATCGATACACCGCAGCAGACCGAGAAGAAGGCATCCGATCAGCGCCGCGATGACGTTGGGAACGGCTCCGCTCACCATCAGCGCGACCACGACCCCGAGAACGGCGAGTGCGTGAGGCGCGCGGGAGGGCGCGGGCACCACATCGTCGAGGTCTGCCGGGAGGCCCAATGCGATCACAGTGTTCCATTGCAAGCCGAGGCGTCGGATGGCGCGCCATGGGCCGATGAGAAGCAGCGTGTCTCCGACTTTCAGCTCCTCGTTCCGGATGCTCCCGGCGCGGGGAATGCCGCCGCGCCTCAAACCGATCGCCGTCAGGTCGAATTCGGAGCGGAACCGCGCGGATACCACGGACTGGCCGATCAACTTCGAGGATGCCGGGATCATGACCTCGACCATCCCGAGCTCTTGCGACCGGTCGAGAAAGTATGAGCCGGTCATGGGCAGCCGTTCGACCTCAAAACGGCGCGTCACCTCTTCGATGTCGACCTGAGACGTGAAGAGATCGAGGAAGAGCACGTCGCCCGCGCGCAACTCCGTCGTCGCCACAGGTTGCAAGACACGGCGAGAGAAGCGACCGTTTCGTTCGACGGCAATGATGTTGGCGCCGGCCGAGCTTCTGAGATTCAATTCCTCCAACGTCTTTCCGACGAGTGGGGAGCCGTCCGCGACGCGCAAACGGTGCTCTCGTTCCGCGAGCCCGTACTCGTCGATCCATTGCGCGAGGCGCGGGCGCGCCGCGGATGCGGCAACCGCCGCGGGCATGTCCGGCGAGAGCCACCGGCGCGCGAGCAGCATGTAGCCAACGGCGCAGACCAGCAGCGGGACGCCGAATGGCGCAAAACTGAAGAACTGGAAGCCTTCGTACCCGCGACGGACAAGCTCGCTGTTGACGATGAGATTGGGCGCCGTGGCGACGAGTGTCATCATGCCGCTGATGAGGGCCGCCACGGACAGCGGCATCATGAGCCGGCGCACGCTGATGCCGGAGCGCTGAGCGATCCGCAGCACGACCGGGATGAAGAGGGCCACGACGGCCGTCGAGCTCATGATGGAGCCGATGACGGCAACGACGATCATCAGCGGCGGAATGAGCCGGGTCTCGCTTGCGCCTGCGTGGGCCGCGAGCCAATCGCCGATCCTTTGGGCTACGCCCGTTCGGACGAGACCGTCCCCGATCACGAACAGGGCTGCGATCAGCACGATGTTAGGATCGGCAAAGCCGGCGAGCGCATCCTGGACACCGATCACGCCCGTCAGCGGCAGCGCCGTCATCATGATAAGCGCAACCACGTCCATCCGCGGCTTGTTGCGCACGAACAGAATGACCGCCGTGAGCAGCAGCGCAAGTACGACGAGGAGATCCTGGTTCATCCCTGGCGGCGACCTGATCGATTTGAACGACGCGACGCCCCATCGTGTAGATTGTCCGGCCGAGAAATGCGATGGACAATTCCACAGGCTTCACAATGGGCCCCACAATCACGAGGACCATCAGGCATGAGCGCAAAGATTGGCGTGGTGACCGTATCCGACCGGGCGAGCGCCGGAACCTATGAAGACAAGGGCGGGCCGGCCATTGCCGACGTGCTCGGCGAGATCCTCACCTCTCCGTGGGAGGCGGTTCGTCGCCTTGTGCCGGACGATGCCGCCCTCGTCTCGCGAACGCTCGAGGAGCTTGCGGACCAGCAGGCGTGCAGCCTCATCTTCACGACCGGTGGCACAGGGCCCTCGCCGCGCGATGTCACGCCCGAGGCGACGGAAGCGGTGTGCGAAAAAATGCTTCCGGGCTTCGGAGAGCTGATGCGGGAAAAAAGTCTCGCGCAGGTTCCGACCGCAATCCTGTCGCGTCAAACCGCCGGGATCCGCGGCAAGACGCTGATCGTGAACCTGCCCGGGAAGCCGCAGTCGATCCGGCTTTGCATGCTCGCCGTGTTTCCGGCGATCCCCTACTGCATCGACTTGATCGGAGGCGCACGCCTCGAGACCGATCCGGGCGTATGTCCGGCGTTCCGACCGCCCGGCTAAGCTCGCCCGCGGCTGGCCGCAGCATGGTCTCAGCCGACCATCTTGCTATCGGCAATCGTTGCCGACGCCTCGAAGGAAAGACTGTCGATCTCTGCCGGGCGGCCGAGGAGATAGCCCTGGAGATGATCGCAACCGGCGAGCGCCGCGATGATCCTTTGCTGCTCGGTCTCGATGCCTTCGGCGGTCGTCTTCATTCCGAGCGAGCGCGCCATCGTGGCCATGGCGACGAAGATCGAGCGGGCTTTCGGGTCGGTGGCGAGGTCGTCGATGAAGGACCTGTCGATCTTGATCCTGCTGATCGGGAACTCGCGCAGGCAACTGAACGCGGATTGGCCGACGCCGAAGTCGTCGAGCGCGACGGAGACGCCAAGCTGTGTCAGCTCCTCCAGCACGCGGAGCGCATTGCGCTCGTTGTCGATGATCGCCGTCTCGGTGATCTCGAGCTCGAGACGCTCGGGTGCAAGCCCCGTGCGCGCGAGCGTTTCCGCCACACGGCCCACGAAGTTGCGATCGGAGATCTGCACGCGGGACAGGTTGACGGACACCTTCACTTTGGGCGGCATCCGCACGGCATCGCGGCAGGCTTGATCCAGCACCCAATCGCCGATGCCGACAATGAGGCCGTTGCGCTCTGCGAGCGGAATGAACTCGGCCGGAGAAATCACGCCAAGCTCGGGATGCTGCCAACGGACGAGGGCCTCGCAGGCTGCGACCTCGCCCGATGCGCCGGATACGATCGGCTGATAGAGAACGCGGAACTCCCCCTCGTCGAGCGCACGGCGAAGCTCGCTCTCCAGACGGCGGGCGGAGCACACGCCGGCGTCCTCTGCTGGGTCGAAGAATGCGTATTTTCCACGCCCGTTGCGCTTGGCCTTGTAGAGCGCGATGTCCGCCGCCTTCAAGATCTCGTCCGTCGACGTGCCATCGACGGGCGGCGTCGCAATCCCGATGCTGACGCCCACACGCATCGGGCGGCCTTCGATCACGATGGGCCGCGCGACGGTGTCGATGATGCGACGCGCAACGGCCGCCGGCTCGCAGTCGTGCTCGTCGTCCTGCAAGAGAAGGACGAACTCGTCTCCCCCCAACCGCGCGACGGTATCGGTCGCGCGCACGGCCGCGCACAAACGGTCGGCAACCACCTTGAGCAACGCATCGCCCGCGGCGTGGCCGTGGTTGTCGTTGACCGACTTGAAGTAATCAATGTCCAGCAGCATGACGGTGGACGACCGGCCCTCACGGCTTTCCTCGATCGCCTTGTCGATACGGTCCACGAGCAGAGACCTGTTCGGGAGGCCGGTCAGAAGGTCGTGCAGCGTACGGTGGAGCAGTTCGTCCTCCGCGCGTTTCTCCGCCGTAAAATCCGTGTATGTGCAGATCACGCCGCCATCCGACAGCACCCGCTGACCGATGCGGATGTACCGGCCGTTCAGAAGCTCCTGTTCGACGTCATTGTCGGCGATGATGTCGGCGGCCGCGATGTCGCGCTCCGGCACCGCTCCCGATCGTCCGCAGGCCTCCTTCAATTCCGATAGGGACGTACCCGGCGGCACGGCATCCTCGGGGAGACCGTAGATCTCGAGGAAGCGGCTGTTGCGAACGATGATCCGCCCCGCACCGTCGAACAGGCAAACGCCTTGCGACATGGTGTCGAGCGCCGTGTCGAGCTGCCGCCGTCGAGCGGAGGCCAAGGCGGACATCCGCTCCAATTCGCGACGGAGCTGCTCGCGCTCGGCAAGCTCGGCGGCGACCGCCAGAGAGGTTAGCAGATTGACCAGGCAGAAGAGCTGAACGACCCAGATGCGCGTTTCCAGGTCTGCCATCAGCGCGACCGGTCCCCAGCCTTGATATGTCGCAATCAGAGATACGGCCGTGAGCCATAGCGTTGCGATCGCGGCGCATCGCGATCCGAGGCGGAACGCGATCAGAACGGAGACCGGAATCAGCAGGAAGAGGAGCGGAACGGAGGATTGCGTGAATACGATGAGCGTGGTCGCAACGAGCAGCACCACGTGGCGGACGATGGCTTCGGTGGAGGCGCCGCGCTCCGACCTGCCGGTCGTGTCGCGCGTAAGCAGGATGGCCGGCGTGAGGACGAGAAGGCCCAGGCTGTGGGAGAGGTACCAGGAGGTCAGCGCCGCCGTCCATTCGACGCCGAACGTCTTGGCCGACAGCATCACGCCTGCCGCCGCCGGAAGGATCGGCGCGACGAGGCAAATGGCAACGAAGCACGCGACCGTCCAGATGCGCGTGAAAACGATGCGCCTTCCGCATGCGTAGCGAAGGAGCCCGAAGGCCAGCAGGCTTTCCGTGACGTTGATGAGCGGAAAGGCCAACGCGACAGACCAGGGATCGCCATTCAGAAGAAGCGCCGTCGTCCCGGCCGGCAAGACCATCGCGAGCAGGGCCATTCGGCACGCGCGCGCTCTCAGGCTCAAAAGACCGGCGAGAAGAATGCCGTTGGCAGGCCAGATGGCGGCCACGCTCGCCGCGTTCCGCGTCAGGTTCACGGCCATGTAAACCGCGACCGCATAGGCAAGCGCCGTTGCAACCACAAGGCGCACATCGCGGCGCACAAAAACCCGCAAAATCGCGTCGGCAGGCCGGGCCATGAGGCGCGCGTGAAACATAAAAATCGTCCCCCAGTCGATAATAGGGGGACATTAGCTCTCGAATTTCTAATAAATTCCTATGTTTACCATTTAATTGTTCGAACACGTCCCAAATACGCGGATCTCCTGCATGAATTCGGGCAGTCCTCTGCTATTCGGCCACCACGCCAAGCTCCGCCGCGATATCTTCGGTCGGTCTTCCGATGCTGACGTACCGGAACCCGTGCACTGCAATAAGATCGCGGGTGTAGACGTTGCGGAGGTCGACCAAGAGCGGCGTCCTCATGAGCCCCCTCAAGCGGCGGAAATCCAGCGCGCGGAAAGCATCCCATTCGGTCACGATGACAAGAGCGTCGGCGCTTTCGGCAGCCGCGTAGGGATCGTTCGCGAACGATACCCCCGTCATGTAGTCCCGCGCTGCCTGCATCCCCTCCGGATCGAACGCCTGGATCTTCGCGCCGGCATCCTGCAGCCCCTGCACGATGGCGATCGAGGGGGCGTCGCGCATATCGTCCGTGTTCGGCTTGAAGGTCAGCCCCAGCAGGGCCACCGTCTTGCCGCGGATATCGGGGCCGATGGCCCGAGCGACCTTGCGCGCCATGGCGCGCTTTCTCTGGTCGTTGACCGCAACGGTCGTTTCGACCAGGCGCAGGGGACTGGCGTAATCTTGGGCCGTCTTGACCAGGGCAAGCGTGTCCTTGGGAAAGCACGAGCCGCCGTAGCCGGGGCCAGCATGGAGAAACTTGCCGCCGATGCGCTTGTCGAGGCCGATCCCGTGGGCCACATCCTGAACGTTGCCGCCCACCGCCTCGCAAAGATCCGCCATCTCGTTGATGAACGTGATCTTCATAGCGAGAAAGGCGTTCGCCGCGTACTTGATGAGCTCCGACGTCCGGCGTGTCGTAAAAACGAGCGGCGCCTTGTTCAGATAGAGCGGACGATAGACCTCCGTCATCACAGGGCGCGCCCGCTCATCCTCGACGCCGATCACGATGCGGTCCGGACGCTTGAAATCCTCGATGGCTGCGCCCTCACGCAAGAATTCGGGATTTGAAACCACGGCAACGTCGGCGTTGGGGTTCGTCTCGCGAATGATGCGCTCGACCTCGTCTCCGGTCCCGACAGGGACGGTCGACTTGGTGATCACGACGGTGAAGCCGCGCACGGCCCGCGCCAGCGTGCGCGCCACGTCGTAGACGTAGCTGAGGTCGGCGTGACCGTCGCCACGGCGCGAGGGGGTGCCGACGGCGATGAACACGGCTTCCGCCTCGCTCACGGCGGCTTCCAGGGTGGTGGTGAACTGCAGGCGTCCGGCCTTGACGTTCTTCAGGACGATCTCGTCGAGACCCGGCTCGTAGATCGGGATCACGCCCTCTTTCAACGCCTCGATCTTGCGGATGTCGCTGTCGATGCAGACCACTTCGTGGCCGAAATCGGCAAGGCAGGCGCCGGAGACAAGACCAACGTATCCTGAGCCCACAACGGCAATGCGCATGACGAAGCCTTTCGAACGGAGATTGCAGTTCTTTTCGGTGGGATAGGTCTAGAGCGTCTTAGTATCCGATGGAATCGCATCAAACGTCCTAGACCCTGATGAGACCAATGTTTCGCACTCCGGACTGATAGGGCCCGAAGCGATCATGGTCTCCTTAGTCAGACCGATGATTCACGCTCCGGGCTGATAGGGCCCGAAGCGATCATGGTCTCCTTAGTCAGACCGATGATTCACGCT
>DAOMQQ010000106.1:0-8768 GCA_035445405.1 Hyphomicrobium sp. | reverse complement strand
GATCGTGATGCCGACATAAACCTGATCAAATCCAAGAAGGTGGCCATCATCGGCTACGGCAGCCAGGGCCGCGCGCATGCGCTGAACCTCAAGGACTCCGGCGTCAAGGATATCGCCGTCGGTCTCAAGGCCGGCTCGGCGACCGCCAAGAAGGTTGAGGCCGACGGCCTCAAGGTCCTCACCGTCGCCGAAGCGGCCAAGTGGGCGGACCTCATGATGATGGCGACGCCGGACGAACTGCAGGCCGACATCTACGCGCAAGAGATCGCCCCCAACATCCGTGACGGCGCGGCCATCGCGTTTGCGCACGGCCTCAACGTGCACTTCGGCCTGATCGAGCCGAAAGCGAGCGTGGACGTGCTGATGGTCGCCCCCAAGGGGCCTGGCCACACCGTGCGCGGCGAATACGAGAAGGGCGGCGGCGTGCCGTGCCTCGTGGCCGTGCACCAGAACGCTTCCGGCAATGCGCTCGACCTCGGCCTCTCCTACGCTTCGGGCGTGGGTGGCGGCCGCTCCGGCATCATCGAGACCACGTTCAAGGAAGAGTGCGAGACCGACCTGTTCGGCGAGCAGGCCGTGCTGTGCGGCGGCCTCGTCGAGCTGATCCGTGCGGGCTTCGAAACGCTGGTCGAGGCCGGATACGCACCGGAAATGGCCTATTTCGAGTGTCTCCACGAGGTGAAGCTGATCGTCGACCTCATCTATGAAGGCGGCATCGCCAACATGAACTACTCGATCTCGAACACCGCCGAGTGGGGCGAGTACGTGACCGGTCCGCGCATCGTCACGCCGGAGACGAAGGCAGAGATGAAGCGCGTGCTTTCCGACATTCAGACCGGCCGGTTCACGTCCGAATGGATGCAGGAATACAAGGGCGGCGCGGCACGCTTCAAAGGCATCCGCCGCGTGAACGACGCCCATCAGATCGAGGAGGTCGGCGCCAAGCTGCGCGCCATGATGCCCTGGATCGCCAAGAACAAGCTGGTCGACAAGGGCCGGAACTAGAGACCACGATCGCTTCGGGCCCTACCAGCCCGAAGCGTGAATCGTCGGTCTTACTAAGGAACCACGGTCGCTTCGGGCCCTACCAGCCCGAAGCAGACTAGGATCATAGACGGATCACAGGCGGCGGGGCGAAAGCTCCGCCGCTTTGCTTTTGCTCGGGACAGCCGGCACCGGTCGCTGGAAATCGGCTCCGTTCGAGACCATATCGTCGTGTGGAATTGCTCACGCAACCAAACAACCTACGCAACCGAATAAGGAGGGCAGACCATGAAGCAGGCGGCGCTGTCGGTATTCTTGGCCATCGGTTTCGCTGTCACGGGTTTGGTCGGCTTCGACGTGCTTCAGTCTGGCGAGAAAACCGGAGCCTTTGCTGCAGATGCGAACGCGAAACAGAAATCCGGATCCATGAGCGGCACGAAGGCTGGGCAGAGAACCTGCACTGCGAAGACAAATGCCGGCGAGACCAAAACGTGGCAATGCCCCGCAAATCAGGCCTGTTGCATCAATCGCTTCATGGATCAGTACGTCTGTGGAATTCCGGGCCTCGGTTGCATTTAAGGGTGTACAAAATAGCGTCCGAATAGCCGTAGCCTAGGCCCAAGGGCGGCGGCCCGAGAAAACGAGGCTTGATTACATAGATGGCGGAGTAAAATAGAAAAACCCTTTTCTGTACGCCGTTTAGTGGCACGTGTTAAAATTTCAGCAACGCCTCCTGTGACATAAGTCGATACTCAAGCCGGCCGAAAAGAGCAAAAATGAAAAAGCTTGGAGGCCCCCGGATAATCGCGTCGTAACGCGGGAGGAGGCCAAGGTGAAAACCAAAAAGAAACGACGCACGGAGCCTATCGAGAAGCGGCTGAGAGATATTCAGCAGGAAATTCTCGTCGCGGTGGCATCCGGAAAACCGCTGCATGACGTGATGTCTCTGCTGTGCGCGCGCGCCGAGGAGATCGCCCCGGGCACGATCTGTTCGATCATCCGGGTGGACTCGGAAGGACGCCTGCGTCCGCTCGCGGCCCCTTCGCTCCCTGACGATTATTCGCGCGGCATCGACGGCCAGACCATTGGCCCCATGATGGGATCGTGCGGAAGCGCCGCTTATTACGGCGAGCCGGTCGAGGTGAGCAATATCCGAACCGATCCGCGCTGGGTCGATTTCCGCAAGGCCGCACTGTCTCTCGGTCTGAAAGCGTGCTGGTCGAGCCCGATCAAATCGCACGAGGGGCGCGTTGTCGGCACCTTCGCTTTCTATTTCTCCTCCCCACGCAAGCCGAGCAAAATCGAGAAGCACATCGTCGAGCGGTGTGCGCATCTTTGCGCGCTCGCGATCGAGCATTGGGAAGCTCAGGCGCGGATCCACCATCTGGCCTACACCGATACGCTGACGGGCCTCGGAAACCGTGCGCTTCTGACGGAGCAGTTCGCCGAGATTCTCCTGCGTGCAGGCGCAATCGGCAAGGAAGTGGCCCTCTTCTACATCGATCTCGACGGCTTCCGGACGATCAACGATCTGCGCGGCCACAAGGCCGGCGATCAGCTCCTGTGCCGCGTCGCGGACAGAATTCGCACCATCGCCGGCGAGGCCGATCTCATCGCGCGCCTTGGCAGCGACGAGTTTCTCATCGTGAAGACCCAAGACGAGGATCGCGCAGAGTTCTTGTCGCTCGCACAACGGTTGAGCGAGCAGATCTCGGGCCGGTACGCCCTCGAGGCGGACGTCGAGGTGAAGGCCGCCGCATCGATCGGCGTTGCGTGCTTTCCGGGGGACGGGAAGGATCTCGACAGGCTCATGGGCCACGCCGACACGGCGCTGTGCCGCGTCAAGCGAGACAACAGGTCGGGCTATGCCTTCTATTCGTGTGAAATGGACGCGGAAAAGCATGCCCGCCGCTCGTTCGAGCGCGACGTGTCTCTGGCGGCCGCGGCGGGGCAGCTCTCGGTTGTCTACCAGCCACAGGCCAACGCCGAGACCTGCAACATCATAGGGTTCGAGTCGCTTCTGCGTTGGGAGCACCCGATCCACGGCTTCGTGTCGCCAGAAATGTTTATCCCCGCGGCCGAAGCGTGCGGCGCCATCACGGAGATCGGTGCCTTCGTTTTGCGGGAAGCCCTGGCCCAGGCCGCGCAGTGGCCGCAACACCTTCGCGTGTCCGTCAACGCATCCCCGGCGCAAATCGTCCATGCCGATTTCGCGCAACTCGTCGAGGAAACGCTGCACGCGACGAACGTCGCCCCCTGCAGGCTCGAGATCGAGGTCACGGAAAGCCTGTTCATCTACGATGCGAATGCCGCCATGCGAACGCTGGAGCGCCTGAAGGCGCTTGGTGTCAGCGTCGCGATCGACGATTTCGGAACCGGATACTCGTCGTTGAGCACCCTTCGCTCGTTCCCCTTCGATCGTATCAAGATCGATCGGAGCTTTGTGGCCGATATGGTCGAGAACAGGGATGCCGCCGCGATTGTGAACTCGATCCTCAGTCTCGGGCGCGCGCTTGGCCGCCCGGTCATCGCGGAGGGCGTCGAAACGCAGCTCCAGCTCGAAATGCTACGGAATTTGGATTGCGGTGAAGTACAGGGCTACCTGATCGGAAAGCCGCTCCCGATCGCGAAGTATGCGCCGATCGTCAAGCCCGCACCGAAGGTCGCGAAGCGGACCCGGTTTACTCATCCCAAAAAGCAGGAACAAGCGATCGTTTGAGCCGGGGAGAAGAGCGTCGTGAAGAAGAAGTTTTACGTCTCGCCGTAGGCCGAAACCTGGTTTCGCCCACCCGATTTGGCATCGTAAAGCTTGGCGTCCGCGCGCTGGACGAGCAGCTCGGTATCCTCGCCCGCGCGGTATTCCGCGACGCCGAACGATGCCGTCATCTGCCCGATCTTCTGATTGGTTTCCCGGATCGTGAGCTTCTTGCTTTCGAACTGGCGGCGGATGCGCTCTGCAATCGACTTGGCGGCGTCCTGGCCGGCCCTCGGCAGGATGACGGCAAACTCTTCGCCACCGTAGCGGATCACCGTATCGCCCTCGCGTACGCTGGTTTCGATGACGCGTGAGAACATCTTGATGATCTCGTCGCCCACCTGATGGCCGAAAGCGTCGTTGACGCGCTTGAAGTAATCGATATCGCACATGACGAGCGACAGCGGCGTGCCGTTTTCGCGACTGTCTGTGATCGCCTTTTCCATCGTGAGGTCGAAGCAGCGCCGGTTGCCGACCCCTGTCAGGGGATCTCTCAGCACGACCTCTTCTGCCTGAATGAGGTTGGAGCGCAGCGTATCGATCTGTCTGCGGGACTCTTCGAGCTTCACCTTGAGCTCGCTGCTGTCGCGCCGCATCCGCTCGTTCTCGGCGACGAGCAGGCTCACGATCACCCGGACCTGTTCGCCCTCAGAGAGCTGGGAAAGGCGCGATTGCGCATTCGCGAGAGACTTTGCGTAGCTGTCGTTCGAGGAGATGTGCCCACGGATGAGTTCGAGCACCTTGGACAGCTCGCGTTCGATGCGTTGGCCCGCCCTCGCAACGGTGCTCGACCCGCCACCGATATTGGCGAACGTCATGCTCGCAAGCATCGGAGCGAAACGGGCGATGAGCCACGCGAACGCGCCGACGACGGCAAGAGCTATGAGAGCAACGGCGAGGATCGCAAAGGGATTGTACTGGGTCGAGATGACCGTGCCCCCGCCACCGACGTGGACGGACCGCAGCGTGCGGATGGGCGTCAGATCGAAATCCGAAATAGCCAGCAAAGCGACGAGAGCGGCGCCGAACACACCTGCCCCGATTGCAAGAATGCCTTGCTGCGAGCGGGACAAGTCGCGGAATGGAATCATGGATGAACACTTCGACCCAGCGATGCGGAGACCGCATCCGAATGACGGCGACGTCTCTTTACAGCTTATGCATACATCTGAACATGTGCTAATTTAGACAATAGACAGACCCTCCATGTCTAAATGCTGTCGACTCTATCGAAATATGCGTAGTCCCGTGAATCCAAAGAAAAAAACCATCTCCCTCATCGCAGAACGAGGGGTAGGGTGCGCTATATTATGCACATTTACAGCCTAAATGATCCGTAACCGGTCAGGAAGAAACGGCGGTCGTCATGCATTCCGCCGCGAAGCGCGCTCGCGGAGCAGGATCTGGACCGTGATCGCGTGGCAGTGAGCCTGAGCGTCCGATCCGTCTCCATGGGTCGGAGCACACCCGTCCAAGGAATGCTGGTGTTCGGATTTCATGCCTTGAGCGTCGAGGACACCCTCCCCAGATTACGCGAGCGCAGGACGCTGGAACGTCCGGTCTGCCGCTGACGGGGCGCACGCCATCGGCCGTGCGCCGTTTCGCGCGACGCGCGATGGAGTTACGAAGCACAAGGAGATCTCATGGACCTCGATCTTGCCGGGAAAACAGCCCTCGTCACCGCGTCGTCCGGAGGCATCGGCCTTGAAATCGCCCGCTCGCTTGCGGCCGAAGGCGCGCGCGTGACGATCAACGGCCGCAGCCCGTCTGCCGTCGACCGGGCCATCGCCAAGGTTCGCGAGACGCGCCCGGACGCCGACCTCATTCCCCTCGTCGCCGACAACGGCACAGCGGAGGGATGTGCCGCGACGATCGCCGCCATTCCGGCGGCCGACATTCTGGTGAACAACCTCGGCATCTACGAGGCCGTCGGCTTCTTCGACGAAACGGACGAAGCCTGGCAGCGGCTGTTCGAGGTCAACGTCATGAGCGGCGTGCGGTTGGCGCGCCATTACCTGAAAGGCATGATCGAACGCGGTGCAGGACGCGTCGTTTTCATCTCGAGCGAATCCGGCATCAGCCCCGCGCCCGAAATGGCCCACTACAGCGCCACGAAAACGATCCAGCTCGGCATCTCGCGGTCTCTCGCGGAGCTGACCAAGGGAACGCGCGTGACCGTCAACTCCGTGTTGCCGGGTCCGACGCGGACCGAGGGTGTCGAGCAATTCATATCGAGTGTGTACCCGGGCCTCGATTTTGCCGAGGCCGAGCGCCGCTTCATGGCGGAGAACCGGCCATCGTCGCTCATCGCGCGCCTGATCGATCCGAAAGAGATCGGCGACGTCGTCGCCTTCGTCTGTTCCGAGCGCGCATCCGCGATCAACGGCTCGAACATCCGCGCTGAAGGCGGATTGATCCGCAGCGCATTCTAAGGCGCGCAAGCGGCCGCGAATGCTCTCGCCGCGAGGTCGAGATGCGCGGAAATTTCGTCGCGGGAGGATCGGCACTCCGTTTACCGCTCCATGCGGATGGAGATTCTGATCAGGCGCCTGCGAGCAGACGCGAGATTGCGGCCGCTGCTTGAGCCCGCTGGGCGTCGCTGAGATCCAGCCCAGCCTTCGTGCGCCGCCAGAGAATGTCGTCCGCCGTGCGCGCCCATTCGTGATCGCGAAGATAGCAGACCTCGCGCTCGGTCAAGCCGCCGCCGAGGCTGGCCCCGAGGTCGTCGTCACGCGTCGCATCGCCGAGGACTTGGTCGGCGCGTGTCCCATAAAGCGCGACGAGGCGGTCCAGCGTCTCGGGTGCGAGGCCTGGGCGGCGGCGTGCGAGATCCGAGCGGTAGCCCGCGACGCCATCCGGACCGACGCCTCCACCCGGCAGCGGCGCGTGCGCTGTCCACGCAGGACCCATGCCCGAAAAGAAGGGCCGGAGCCGATCGAGCGCCGCTTCGGCCAGCAGACGAAACGTGGTGAGCTTACCGCCGATGACATTGAGCAGCGGGGCGTCGTGTCCGGACCGCTGAACGAGATCGAGCCGCCAGTCGCGCGTGACGGAGGAGGCGCTGGCCGCGCCGTCGTCGACGAGAGGACGCACACCGGCGAAGCGCCAGACGATGTCGTCGCGGGCGAGCGGACGAGACAGGTAGCGGCCGGCAGCCGCGATCAGATACGCCTCTTCGCCCGCGCTCGGGAGGAAGCCTTCGTCGGGCGTTGCGACGGCGACCTCCGTCGTGCCGATCATCGTGAAACGCGAGCCGAAGGGCAACACGAACACGATGCGGCCGTCGGTATTTTGCAGGAGAAAGGCGTCCTCCGCGCCGGGAATACGTGGGACGACGATATGGGTGCCGCGGACAAGCCTGAGCGCGGGTGCATTCTCGATCCCGGCAAGGGCCGCGATCTCTGCGCACCAGGGGCCGGCAGCGTTCACGATCGCGCGCGCCGAGAAGGACTGTCGCGCGCCGTTCGCGTCGGCGTCGATCCGCCAGGTTTCGCCATGGGGCGTGATCTGCGTGACGCGCGTGCGCGTGAGGATCCGGGCGCCCCGCTCGGCGGCATCGAGCGCGGCGATCACGACGAGCCGCGCATCGTCGACCCAGCAGTCGTAGTAGGAAAAGCCGGCTTTGAACTCGGAGCGAAGCGCCCGCCCCATCGGATCGCGCGTAAGATCGACCGATGTCGACCCCGGAATGCGGCGGCGAGCAGCCAGTCTGTCGTAAAGGAACAGGCCGGCCCGCATCATCCACCGCGGGCGCATCCCCGGGACATGCGGAATGACGAAACGCAACGGGTGGATCAGATGCGCCGCCCGCGCGAGCAGGATCTCCCGCTCGGCGAGGGCGTGCCGCACCAGGCGGAACTCACGCTGTTCGAGATAGCGCAGTCCGCCGTGGATGAGCTTGGAGCTGGCGGAGGACGTCCCGCCCGCAAGATCGCCCTTCTCGAAGAGCACGACCTTGAGGCCGCGCCCTGCGGCATCGGCCGCGATACCGGCGCCGTTGATGCCGCCGCCGATGATCGCCAGATCGTACGCTGTAGCTGGCATGTCCCGCCCGCTCCCGTTCCCTGAGGCTATCGAACACATTCCTCAGAGCGCATCAATGGGGGCGGACGGGAGGAGTTCAGCTCGTGAAGAAGCTCTGCGTGCCGTGCGCTTCGATGGCGTCGGCGAGGCGGCCGAGTGCATGCACGTAGGCCGCCGTGCGCATCGAGATGTTCTTCTCGCGCGACGTGGTCCAGATTGCGCGGCCTTCGCGTTCCACGATCGTTTTCAGCCGGTCGTGGATCTCTTCGAGGGTCCAGTAGAAGCCCTGGCGGTTCTGCACCCATTCGAAGTAGGACACCGTAACCCCACCGGCATTGGCGAGGATGTCGGGCAGAACGATGATGCCGTTCTTCTCGAGGATCGCGTCGGCTTCCGACGTCACGGGCCCGTTGGCGAGCTCGAGCACGAGCTTGGCCTTGACCTGCGCGGCGTTGCCTTCGTGGATCATGTTCTCAAGCGCGGAAGGCGCCAGGATATCGCAATCGACGCCGACGAGATCGTCCGCCGACATGAGCTCGTGTCCGTCCTGCCCGGCCGTGCTGGTCACCGACTGGCCGTTCGCCTTGGCCGCCAGCAGCTTCTGGACGTTGAGGCCGGTCGCGCATTTGACGGCGCCGGACGAATCCGAGACGGCAACGATCTTATGTCCGTCGCCCGCGAACAGGCTGGCGATGTGCTGCCCCGCGTTGCCGAAGCCCTGCACGACGACGCGCGCGCCTTGACCGAGGCCGAGATCGCTCGCGAGATGACGGACGAGATAGTAGCCGCCGCGCGCCGTCGCATCGTCGCGTCCGAGCGAGCCGCCGAGTGCGATCGGCTTTCCGGTGATGACGGCAGGCTCCGTCTGTCCGACGATCTGCGCATACTCGTCGGCCATCCAGCCCATGATCATGGAGTTGGTATAGACGTCGGGCGCGGGAATATCGCGGTTGGGGCCGATGACGCGCGCGAACGCCTGCATGTAGGCGCGCGACAGGCGCTCGAG
>DAOMQQ010000105.1:0-8795 GCA_035445405.1 Hyphomicrobium sp. | reverse complement strand
CCCACGCGTACGGCGAGGAGCATGGGCTCGTGTTCGTGCATCCCTACAACGATCCCTTGGTGATCGCCGGGCAGGGGACGGTTGCGCTCGAAATGCTCGAAGCCGTGCCGGATCTCGATGCGCTGATCGTGCCTGTCGGTGGCAGCGGCTTGATTGCCGGCATGGCGACGGCTGCCAAAGCCATGAAGCCCAGCATCGAGGTGATCGGCGTGGAGGCCGCGCTCTATCCCTCGCTCTACAACAAGGTCAAAGGCACGCACCTGCCGACGCGGGGCGATACGCTGGCGGAGGGAATCGCGGTGGCTGAGCCGGGGCCCATCCCGGGTGCCATCGCGGCAGCCCTCGTCGACGACGTGGTGCTGGTCAGCGAGACGGATCTCGAACGCGCGACGTTCGCGTTGCTCATGATCGAGAAGACGGTCGTGGAAGGCGCGGGTGCGGCGGGGCTCGCCGCCATCATGGCCGATCGCGCGCGCTGGAAGGGACGCAAGGTCGGTTTGCCGCTCACGGGCGGCAACATCGATCCGCGCCTGCTCGCGAGCGTGCTGACGCGCGAGCTTGCGCGCGAGGGACGGCTGTCGCGCCTTACTATCGACATTCCGGACCGGCCGGGAGAATTGTCGCGCGTGTCCGGGCTCGTCGGAAAGGCCGGTGCCAACATCGTCGAGGTCTATCATCAGCGCGTGTTCACGGATCTTCCGGCGCGCGGAACGGAGCTCAACCTCGTCATCGAGACGCGCGACCGCACGCAACTGCAGGCCGTGCTGACGCAACTCGAAGCGGCGGGCTATCGCGTCCTCATCAAGGCCGCGCAAGCCGGAGCGTAAAGCGCCTTCCGATTTCACGAGACGGCACAACGGCCTCCCTTCCCGCGTTTAGCGGCGGAACACCCTGCTGCGGTGTGTCCGTAAGCTCAATGCGAGGATGCCATGGAGAGCCTGTTCGCCGTCGACTGGAAGGGGATGCTCGTCCCGAGCATGGGACTGCTCGAGATCATCCTGCGCGGAAGCCTGATGTACCTCGCGCTGTTCGCGATCCTGCGGTTCATCGCTCGCCGGCAGGCCGGGCGGTTCGGGCCCGCGGATCTGCTCGTCATCGTGTTGATCGCGGATGCGGCACAGAACGGGCTCGGCGATTATTCGTCCGTGAGCGAAGGCGTGGTGCTGGTGCTCACCATCGTCGCATGGGAATACGCGATCGACTGGGCGGCGTGGCGGTTTCCAAAGCTGAGGCCGATCCTGACGGCGCCTTCGGTGAAGCTCGTCGAAGACGGCGCCGTGGTGGGCGATGCCATGCGGCGCGAGATGCTGACCGACGATGAGCTCATGAGCCAGCTTCGCCAGAACGGCATCGAACGCCTCGACGAGGTGCGCGTCGCCCGGCTCGAGGGCGACGGGCGGCTGAGCGTGCTGAAGCGCACGGGTGATTAACTCGCCGGTTTATCCGTCTGCCCACCGCTGTCATCCCGGCCGAGCGTCGCGCCGTGACGCGAAGAGGCGGGGGACCTAGGACAAACTTCTACCGCAACATATTTGCGTCTTCGACGATTCTCACGCTGGGTTCTGGATCGCGCTACGCGCGTCCGGGATGACACGAGGCGTGGTGAGCGGTTAGCGGCCCTCGCGCCACCAGGCCATGGCCATCAGGGCGAGGAGCGCGGCCAGCGCGATGAGGCCGTTGAACATCGGCGTCAGCTTCACGCCCTTGGTCAGATAGGCCTCACGGTCGGAGAGACCCATCCAGCCGGAGCCGGCCATCACGCGCCCGCCGGTCATCATGGCGACGCGCGGCAGCGTCACCGCATCGCCCGCCGTCGTCTCGTCGGTGCGGGTCCAGAAGACGCCGCCGCCCGTCTTGTCGGTGAGCGGCTTCAGCTTGTCGCTCGTCGCCACGACCTCGCTCATCTCGCGCGGATCCTCGACGCCGGCGTGCGCGACGGCGGTGAGCGGTCCGGCCGGTCCCTGCGTCTCGGCTTTGTAGAGGCCGGGCAGCTTGACATCGACGGTCGCCTTCCAGACGCCGGGCCGGTCGCGCTCGAGGGTCACCTCGCTGCGCTCTCCGCCGGGTGCGGAAAGCGTGACGGGGGAAACCTGGTCTTCGAGCGTGCGCCGCTCGAGGGTGACCTTGAGCCCGCGGGCCGAGGCCAGGAGACGTTCTTCTTCCAGGTCCGGCTCCTTCATGAGCCAGTGCGAGAGGCGGCGCAGCAGGTCGGTATGCGGACCGCCGCCATCATAGCCGCGCGCCCAGAGCCAGGCGTGATCGGAGGTGAGAAGCGCGACGCGCCCGGTGCCACGCCGGTCGAGCACGAGCAGCGGCTGATCTTCCGCGCCTTCCATGACCTTGCGCCCGCGGTCAAGACGGACTTCCGCCTGGCGGAACCAGTGGCCCCAGGTGGCAGGACGATCCGGCGCGATCGCGTTGGCGCCAGAGAGGCCCTGCGTCACGGGATGGCGCAGCCCTTCCTCGGTGATGCGCGCGCGGAACGGCTCTTCGATGACGCGGCCGGTGGGCGCGGCCGGAAGCACGGGCGAGAGCGGCGTGCGGTAGAGGCTCGTCATGCCGGCATAATCGTCGCCCGCCGCGACCAGCACCGCGCCGCCGTTCTCCACGTAGCGGGCAATGTTGTCGTAGTAGATGAGCTGCAGGATGCCGCGATGCTCGTAGCGGTCGAAGATGATGAGATCGAAGTCGCGGATGCGGTCCGAGAACAGCTCCTTGGTCGGGAAGGCGATCAGCGAAAGCTGGTTGATCGGCGTGCCGTCCTGCTTCTCGGGCGGACGCAGAATGGTGAAGTGCACGAGGTCGACGGCAGCGTCCGACTTGAGCAGGTTGCGCCAGGTGCGCTCGCCCGCGTGCGGCTCGCCCGAGACGAGAAGCACGCGCAGGTTCTCGCGCACGCCTTCCGCCACGACGACGACGCGGTTGTTGGCGGGCGTCAGCTCGCCGGGTGCGGTTTCGAGCTCCACCTCGACGATGTTGGTGCCCGCGTGCGGGAACGGCATCTCGATGGTGACAGGCCGGTCGATCTCGGCGCGCACCTGCTGATCGGGGCGGCCTTCGCGGCGCACGTTGAGCGTCACGGGCCCCGTGGCGCGGCCCTTCTTGCCGGTTTCGCGCACGGCCAGCTCGATCTCGCGCGATTGGCCCACGAGGCCGTAGCGCGGGGCTTCCAGGATCTCGATGCGGCGGTCGAACTCGTCAGGCGTGCCGGTGAGCAGCGTATGCACAGGCGCATCGAAGCCGAGGGCGGTTGCTTCCTTCGGCACGTCGTGAACCTGGCCGTCGCTGATCATGATAACGCCGGCGATGCGGTCGGGCGGCGTGTTGGTGAGCGCATCGTTGAGCTCTGCAAAGAGCTGCGTGCCGTGCGCCGTGCCGCTCTCGCCACCGGATGCGGACAGCCACTTCACTTCGAGGTTCTTGATCGCGCCGAGGCGGGCTTCGAGGTTGGCGCGGATGGCGGCGCGTTGCTCGGGGCGCTTGTCGAGTGCCTGGCTCGTGCTCTCGTCGACCACCACGAGCGCGATGTTGGCGAGGCTTTCGCGCTCCTCCTCGCGCAGCGTCGGGTTGAGAAGTGCGGCGAGAAGGGCCGCGACGGCGGCGGCGCGCCAGAGCGCACCCCGGCTCCTGCGCGCGACAAGAATGGCGAGCAGCACGAACGCGGCAACCGCCGCCGCCCACAGAAGGGGGACGGGAACGAGCGGTGCGACTTCGATCGACCAGTTCAACAGTTGCTCCTTGCCGGGCCTTTACGGCACATCATTGCCCGAGCCGCTCGAGCAGCGCCGGGATGTGCACTTGGTCGGCTTTGTAATTGCCTGTGAGCGCATGCATCACGATGTTGATGCCGCTCCTGAGCGCCATTTCGCGCTGGCTCTCGCCTCCGGGGACGACCGGATAGAGCGGCCGGCCGCGGGAATCGAGCGCCCAGGCGGCCGCGAAATCGTTCGACGTGATGAGGATGGAGCTGACGCCGTCAGCCTGGCGCGCGCGTCGGCCGCCGGTTTCGGTGTCGGCTTCCGCTTCGCCGCCGGTGCCGGCCTCGACCCAGAGCTGTCCGCCCTCCCAGCGTCCCGGGAACGAGCGCAGGAGGTAGAACGACTTTGTCAGCACGTGGTCTTCGGGCACCGGCTCGAGGCGCGGCACGTCGAGCTGGCCGACGAGACGCTGCAGCGATCCGTTGCGGCCTTCGAAGCCGCCGCCCGACGGAATGCCGGTGCCGAAATCGCGCGTGTCGAAGATGATCATGCCGCCTTGCTTCATGTAGGCGTCGATCTTGGCGAGGGTCGCCTGCGGGAGGGCTTCGGCGTTGGCGAGCACGGGCCAATAGAGGACGGGAAAGAACGCGATCTCGTCGGCCACGATGTCGACGGGCATCGGCTCACCCGGCTCCACGGCCGTGCGGACCGCGAGGATGCGCGAGAGACCCGAGAGCCCTGCCTGGCTCGTCGCGTCCGCTGTGGCATCGCCCGTGAGCACGTAGCCGAGGGTGACGTTTCCGGTGGCCTTCTGCGCGACCTCGGCGCTCGGCGGCGGCGCAGTCGCCGCGGACTGGGCGGTCGCCGTGTCCGGCGAGAGCGCGAGGCTCGCGCCGGCGAATGCCGCGAGGACGATACCGGCTGCAACAGACCGGCGACGGAGGCCGAAGCGGGAAGCAAGCGCGGCGAGAACACCCAGAAGCACGAGCACGGCGACGATGTCGGCGAAGACGAGCGCAAGCGACGCCGTCAGGAGGTAGGGCGCGAGCGGCGTCGACGGCTGCGTGTCGTAGAGCATCTGGGAGACCCCACTCGGACGGGACGAAAGGGGGCTCAGCGTGCTGTCCGGTTCGAGGACGTTGAGCGCGCGGGGAGACCCCTGTGCGCCATAGTACCCCGGGGGATGCTGAAGGCTAGCCTTGACGGACGGCAGACGCTCGGCCGGGATCGCTTCGGCCGTCGGCGGGGGAGGGCGCAGAATGCCGTAGCCGTCGAGCGTCTGGACGGGAGCGAAGGCGTCGAGGTTGGCGGCCTGATTGGCCACGGCTGCGGACGTCTCCGGGGCTGCGCCCTCGGCGGTGGCAGGCGGCGCGAGGCTGCCGAGCGCGGTGACGCGGCGCAGCATCTCGACGAAGAGGCCCGACATCGGGAGATTCGACCAGTCGGAGTTCGCGGTGACGTGGAACAACACGACCTGCCCCGCGCCGTGGGCGGCGGCGGTGACGAGCGGGGTGCCGTCACCGAGGCGTGCCCAGACTTGGATATCCGAGGTGAGGCGCGCCGGGTCTGCCAGCACTTGCCGGGATACGGTCACGTCCTTCGGTACGGGAATGCCGGCGAAGAGGCTCGACGCATCGAAATCCGCAAGCGGCTGCGGGCTGGACCACGAGAGCGCGCCACCGAGCGTGCGGCCGCCGACGCGGAGCGCGACCGGCAAGAGATCGTCACCGCCGCTTTCGAGGCGCGGCCCCGCAAAGCGCACGAGCACGCCGCCGGCTCTCACCCACTCGTCGACACGGGTTTTGATGTCGCCGGCCAGCGTGCCGATGTCGGCGAGCATGAGAACGCTCGCGCGCTGCTTCAAAACCGTGTCGATGCCGTCGGCGAGATTGAGGTCCTGCGGGCGAACGATCTCGGCGTACGGCTGGACGGCCTTCTCGAGATAGAACAGCGGCGCGAGCAGGGGCTGGGCCTGCTCCTGGCGTTCGCCCGAGATCATGCCGACGCGCTGCCATTGGGAGCGGCCGTCGAGCAGGCTCACGGTGCCGGCCGAGCGCTCGGCGGAAATATCGAGACGCGTGACCTGATTTCTGAGCTCGAGCGGAAGCTCGAACGTCACGCTCGTCTCGGTAGCGCCGGGTGAGAGCGAGAACGTCGTTTCTCCGAGCCGCTGTCCGCGCGCGGAGACGGCATCGATGCGGCCGGCGCGTGCCGGCCCGCCGGTGCGGATGACGCGGGCAACGAGCTTACCGTCGGCGCCGACGTTCGCCGTGAGGCCGAGCGGCTCCTCGCCGGCCGTGTCTTCCGCGATGGCGAGCGTGCCGCCTTCCGCGAGGTTCTCGAGGCCTTCGGCAAACGCCGCCGCATCGTTCGCGTGATCGATGCCGTCGGTGAGCCAGAGGACGCTCGGGCCGGTCGTGCTGGTGGCGGCGAGTGCGGTCTTGAGGGAAGCGAGGGCCGCGTTGCGATCGGGCGCGAACGGGCGAGGCTCGAGTGCGGCCAGCGTCGCGCGCGCGTCCGCGGGCGCTTCGAGCTTCAGCGTGCGCGTCTTCGCGGCGGGTGCGGTTTCAGCAACGACGACAGGCCGGCCCTGGCGCTGCGCCTCCGCGATCATCTCCTCCGCGAGCGCGGTGCGCCGATCCCATCCGTTGGCGGCGGCCCATCCGTTGTCGATGGCAATCACGACGGGACCGCTGCCGGTGAGGGCGCGCTCGCGCGTCGGGTTCAGCACAGGCTCCGCCAACGCGAGAATGATGAGCGCGGCCGCGAGAAGGCGGATGAGCAGCAGCCACCATGGCGTCTTGGCCGGTGTCTTCTCCTGGTTCTCGATGCCGACGAGGATGCGGGTGGCCGGGAACTCGACCTGCTTCGGGCGCGGGGGAACCGTGCGCAGCAGCCAATAGATCAAGGGCAGCGCGGCGAGCGCCGTCAGGAGCCAGGGATTGAGGAACGCGAGGGCGCCGAGGCTCATGAGCGCTCCTCCGCCGTCCGCTCGCCGGAGCGGGACGCGTCAGGCGCCGATGGCTGCTGCCAGCGGTATCCACCGTCGCGGCCTTCGAGGCGCATGATGAGGGTGAGGAGCGGCTCGGTCGGCGGGCGGTCCGTATGATGGACCATGAACGACCAGCCGAGGCGCGTCGCGAGCGACTGCAACTCCTCCCGGTGCGCTTTGAGGCGGGCCTGATAGCGTGCGCGCAGGCTTTCCGCGCGATCGGCGATCCAGCTCTCGCCGCCCTCGACGCCGAGAAACTCCGTGCGCCCTTCGTAGGGGAGCGTTTCTTCCGCCGGGTCCAGCACCTGGATCAGATGTCCCGACGCACCGCTCGCGGCCAGCGTCTCGATGCTCTCGCGGACCTCCTCGATGGGGTCGAGGAAGTCGGAGAACAGCAGGACGCCGGAAAAGCGGCTGACGCGGGCGGGGGAGGGCCGTCCGCTGACGAGCAGAGGGCTTTCGGTATGAGAGGCGATGGCTTCGGCGAGGCGCGTCGACGCGCGCCGGCTCGCGTAGGGCGGCGTGATGCCGAGTAGGCCCACACGCTCTCCGCCGCGCACGAGCAGCTCTGCGGCGGCCATCATGAGAACGAGTGCGCGGTCGCGTTTCGTCGTGGGCGCGAGATGGCTCTGGAAAGCCATGGACGGCGAAAGGTCCGGCCACAGCCACAGCGTATGGGCGGCTTCCCACTCGCGCTCGCGCACGTAGAGGTGATCGGAGCTGGCGGAGCGGCGCCAGTCGATGAGCTGGGTCGAGTCCTGCTGCTCGTAGGTGCGGAATTGCCAGAACGTCTCGCCCGGTCCCGCACGGCGGCGGCCATGAATGCCGTGGGCGACGGTCTGCGCGATGCGGTCGGCTTCGATCAGGAGATCGGGCAGGCGTTCGGCCACGCCGTGGGCGTCGCGCTCGAGACGGAACACGCCGGATTCTGCCCGGCCAGGGAGGTGCCCGCGGGGCGCCGCCATGCCGGCTACTCCAGCGATTGGGCGAGGCGGGCGATCAGTTGACCCAGCTCCTCGCCCTCGGCGCGTGCGGCGAAGGAGAGCGCCATGCGGTGCTTGAGGACAGGCTCGGCCAACTCGATCACGTCGTCGATGGAGGGTGCGAGACGGCCGTCGATGAGCGCCTTGGCGCGGACCGCGAGCGTGAGCGCCTGGCTGGCGCGCGGCCCGGGGCCCCAGGCGATGAGGCGGTCGGTTTCGGCGTTTGCGCCCGTGCCGGGGCGGGCCGAGCGTACGAGCTTCAGGATCGCTTCCACGACCTTGTCGGGAACCGGCATCTGGCGCACGAGCCGCTGGATGGCCATCAGGTCGCCCGCAGACAGCACGGTCTCGACTGCGCGGTCGTCGGTGCCGGTGGTGGCGTAGAGCATGCGCCGCTCGGCAGCGAGATCCGGGTACGTCACGTCGATTTCGAGCAGGAAGCGGTCGAGCTGGGCTTCGGGCAGGGGATAGGTGCCTTCCTGCTCCAGCGGATTCTGCGTCGCCAGCACGTGGAACGGCTGGGGCACGTCATGGCGCTGGCCGGCGACCGTCACGTGGTGCTCCTGCATGGCTTGGAGAAGTGCCGACTGCGTCTTCGGCGAGGCGCGGTTGATCTCGTCCGCCATCAGGAGCTGGGTGAAGATCGGGCCTTTGATGAAGCGGAAGCT
Organism: Hyphomicrobium sp.; assembly: GCA_035445405.1. Classification (GTDB taxonomy): domain Bacteria; phylum Pseudomonadota; class Alphaproteobacteria; order Rhizobiales; family Hyphomicrobiaceae; genus Hyphomicrobium_C. Next base: position 454 of record DAOMQQ010000105.1, on the reverse strand, counting down.
GCGCCGCTCGCCCGGCGTGTCTTCGAGCACCTCGGAGCCGATGATGTCGGACGGCATGAGGTCGGGCGTGAATTGGATGCGTTTCGCATCGAGGCCGAGCACACGGCCGAGCGTCTCGACGAGCAGCGTCTTGGCGAGGCCGGGAACGCCGATGAGAAGCGCGTGGCCGCCCGAGAGAATGGTGATCAGCGAGCGCTCGATCACGACATCCTGGCCGAAGATGACGGAGGCAGCCGCCTTGTGGGCGCGCTTGACGCGCTCGGCGGCGGCTTCGAGCCGCGGAACGATGGTGTCGTCGGTCTGGATGACAGTGCTCATGGGATCGCCGCTCACGATTTGCAGTGGCTCGCCGCGCGTGGTGGAAAGAGCGGGACGGGCCTCGTTCGATGCTTTTGTTCGCGATGTGACCGGCTCGCAGGGGGGCTGGTCAAGTTAAACCTAGGTAAGACACGTC